>JBEKPZ010000016.1:0-69946 GCA_049520215.1 Bryobacteraceae bacterium
AGGCCGCCGCGCTCCACCAGCAGCGTGTGGAGAGCTTCGGTGGTGAACCTGTAGCTGAAGTTCAGGTTGATGTGCTCGCCGCGCTGGACCAGCACTTCGCGATCCGGAGTGGCGATGCGCAGGTCGCGGTCCGGGCGGAAATGCGCGGCGGTCACGTGCAGGCCGGCGATACTTTGGTCGCGCTTGTGTTCGAAGCGCACTTCTCCATCGTCGGCGGAGACGCCCAGCGCCGCCAGCGGGGCGAATGCAAACTGATGCAGCGAATTCAGGGGCGGCACGCTGCCGTTCGTTTGATAGATCTCGGCGTCCAGGATCAGGCGGTCGTCGCCATGCAGGCATTGGGCCATGTGCTTGATGTGATCGAGCGGATCGAATCCACCCAGCGTATTGCCGGACATCAGCAGCAGCTTGGGCGATTCGGCGGCGTCGGAGGCGAAGACCAGGTGCATGGGGCTGGAGATATCGGCCTTGATCCCGGCATACTTGAGCTCGCGGCCGGACTGGCGGATGGCGTCCAGCAGCAGGCGGTCGGTCGAGCCATCGCCTGCGCCGAAACTGATGGCGTGGATAGGGGGGCCGAAGGGTTCGAGAAGCCAGGCGGCTTTGGCGGCGAGCTGCTGCCAGGCACAGCGCAGGCCGGCGAATGCGGGATCGGCCGCGCGCGCCAGCCAGGCGCGCACCGGCAACGGTCCCCAATAGAAGAACTTCTCAGGAAGGTCGCGAGCCTCGACAGCCTCGGTAAGCTCTTGGACGATTTCCGCTTCGGTCAGTACGACTTCAATCTTCATGGGTCTACTTAACTATAAACCCATGATCTGAATCCCTGCGTCGACGAAGATGGTATTGGCGGTGACGCCGCGGCCCAGATCGCTGGCCAGGAAGACGGCGGTGTCGGCGACCTCGGCGGGATCGGTGTTGCGGCGGAGCGGCGAGCGCTGCGCTACATAGTCCAGAATGGTGGTGAAGTCTTTGATGGCGCGCGCGGAGGCGGTCTTGACAGGCCCGGCGGAGATGGCGTTGACGCGGATGCGCTGGGGTCCGAGATCGCTGGCGAGGTAGCGCACGGAGGCTTCGAGGGAGGCTTTGGCGACGCCCATCACGTTGTAGTTGGGAACGACACGCGTGGAGCCGAGGTAGGTGAGGGTCATCAGCGCGCCGCCGTTGGTCATCACGGGGGTGGTGGCGCGGGCCACGGCAACGAGCGAAAAGGCGCTGACCTCCTGGGCCAGCAGGAAGCCGGCGCGCCCGGTCTCGACGAAGGGGCGGGACAGGTCCTCGCGATTGGCGAAGGCCAGGCTGTGGACTACGGCATCGAGCGGGCGGTTCAGAGCGCGCAGCGACTCGGTGAGCGCGAGCAGGTCTTCTTCCTTGGTGACGTCGCAGGGCCAGAGGCCCGCCAGGGGCATACCCGCCGACATTTCTTCAATGGCGATCTTCTGGCGGTCGCCCAGATAGGTGAGCGCCAGAGTTGCGCCTTCGCGCCAGAAGGCTTGCGCGATGGCATAAGCCAGGCTCCATTTGTTCGCGATTCCGAGGATGAGGGCGGTTTTGCCCTCCAGCAGATTTGACATGAGCGATCCTTCTATCGTAACGAATCGGCTATCGTAGCCGCAGGGGCTTGCCGCCTTCATCCTTGCTGCGCTGGGCGGCATCCATGAAGGCAAAAATCTCCAGCGTTTCCTGGTTGGGCACGGGCGGCTGTCCGGTCTCAAAGAACTTCATCACCTCTACCAGCAGCGGGCGGTAACTATCGGCGGGGCGGGATGGGCTCTCGAGAATCTGTTTGGGGCGAAAGACCACCGCGCCATAGTCGCTGTAGGGGCGGAGCGCGCGCACGGTGCCGATGCGGCCGTCCTTCCAGCGGCCCACGATGACGTCGGCATCCGGCGTATAGGTGCGGCTGACTTCTTCGCAGCCCGGACCCATCAGCGAATAGAGCAGCTCGATGGGGTGGATGGCGTACCAGGCGAGATCGAGCTGGTGGTGCGGCTCCAGGGGTCCGGGGCCCCAGGTTTCCACGCCGCTGGCGTCGGCGAACTTCATGGTCTCGGCGATTTCGCCGAAACGGAGGCTGGAGGAACTGAACCAGGGCACGCCGGCGGCGTGGGCCAGGCGGTCGATCTCGCGAGCGTCTTCGAGCGTGGAGGCCAGCGGCTTATCGATGAATACGGGCTTATGGGCGGCGATCACGGCGCGCACCTGCGCCAGATGGACGCGGCCGTCGACGCTTTCGAGCAGGACGGCGTCCACGTTGCGGCACATCTCGGCGATGCTGGTGAAGAAGCGCACCTTCCATTTGGTGCGGAGTTCGTCGGCGAATTTGTCCACTCGCGTGGCGCTGGACTCGATGTCCGGGCTGCCGCCTTTGTACGCGGCGACTACCTGGCCGCCGGGTACGTGGTCGGGCGACGTCTCGTCGTTCAGGATTTCGGTGAAGGCGGTGACATGCGACGTGTCGGTGCCGATGATGCCCAGGCGCAGGGTGGCGGCTGCTGCGGGGATGGCGCAAAGAAATAAGATGGCGGTTAGCTTCACTTCCGGCATTGTACACTGTGGTGGGAGGCTCGCGCCCGCGCGAGGCGAGCGGGGATAAATCCCCGCGCGGGCTAAAGCCCGCCCTCCAAGCCATGGATCTCGCTACTTCGCTCACTTACATCAAAGGCGTCGGACCGGCACGCGCGGCCATGCTGGAGGCCAAGGGTCTGAGCACGGTCGAGGATCTGCTGGCCTACGTCCCGTTCCGCTACGAGGACCGCAGTAATGTGAAGGCGGTGAACGAACTGGCGCCGGGCGAGATGGCCACCGTGATTGCGGAGGTGCGCTCGGCGAGCCTGTCGGGGTTCAAGCGGCGCAATCTGGGACTGTTCGAAGCGTCGTTCACGGATCGCTCGCGCGGCATTCTGGTGGGCAAGTGGTTTCATGGCGGCTATCTGGCCAACGTGTTTGCGCCGGGACAGAAAGTAGCGCTCTACGGCAAGGTGGAGTTCGACAGCTACGCCGGACAGATCACCATGCTGCATCCGGAATACGAGATCCTGACCGATGACGACGACGCGGTGGAAGCGGCGCTGCATTTGGGGCGGGTGGTTCCGGTTTATGAAGCCGTGTCGAAGATCAGCACGCGCGTGCTGCGGGCGATGGTGCATCGCGTGTTGGAATCGTTGCCTCCTGTGGAGGATCAGCTTCCCGAAGAGGTGCGGCGGCGATTGAAACTGCCGGACCGCTGGACCGCCATCAGGGAGACGCACTTCCCGCCGCAGGATACGGACATGCGGCTGCTGAATGCGTTCCGCTCGCAGGCGCAATTCCGGCTGATCTTCGAGGAGTTCTTTTGGCTGGAGTGCGGCGTGGCATTGAAGCGCAGCAAGGCGCGCACGATGCCGGGCATTTCGTTTGAGTTGACGGATGGAGTCCGCGAGAAGGTGAAGGCGATGCTGCCGTTCAAGCCCACGGGCGCGCAGAAGCGGGTGCTGGGCGAGATCGCGCAGGACATGAAAGCGCCGCGGCCGATGAACCGGCTGCTGCAAGGCGACGTGGGGAGCGGCAAGACGATCGTGGCGGCGGAGGCGGCGGTGATCGCGATCGAGAACGGGTATCAGGTGGCGGTGCTGGCGCCTACTGAGATCCTGGCGGCGCAACACTACTTCTACTTCAAGCAACTGCTGGCGCGCCTGGATTACGTGGTGGTGCAGCTTACCGGATCGTTCACCAGCCGGGAGAAGGGGCAGCTTAAGAAGCTGATCGCGGGGGGGCTGGTAAACGTGGCGATCGGGACGCACGCGCTGCTGGAGAAGGACGTGGAGTTCGCGAAGCTAGGCCTGGCGATTGTGGACGAACAGCATCGTTTCGGCGTGATGCAGCGGTTCGAACTGTTGCAGAAGGGCGTGCATCCGGACGTGCTGGTGATGACCGCGACGCCGATTCCGCGCACGCTGGCGCTGACGCTGTATGGCGACCTGGATGTTTCGGTGATCGACGAGATGCCGCCGGGGCGCAAGCCGATCGTGACCAAGCACGTGACGTCCGATCACGCGGAACGGATCTATAGTTTCCTGAAGACGCAGATCGACGAGGGGCGGCAGGCGTACGTGGTGTATCCGGTGATCGAGGAATCGGAAACCAGCGCCATGAAGGCGGCCGAAAAGATGTACGAACATTTGTCGCAGGAAGTGTTTCCGGGAATTGCGGTGGGGTTGATGCACGGGCGGCTCGCATCGGACGAAAAGGAGTCGACCATGGAGCGCTTCAAGAAGGGCGAGATCAAGATTCTGGTTTCGACCACGGTGATCGAGGTTGGGGTGGATGTGCCGAATGCGACGGTGATGGTGATTGAGCAGGCGGAGCGCTTTGGGCTGGCGCAACTGCACCAACTTCGCGGGCGCGTGGGACGCGGGGCGGCGCAGAGCTACTGCGTCCTGATCACGGAGCGCATGAGCGATACGGCGAAGGAGCGCATCCGCACGCTGGTGGACACCAACGACGGATTCCTGATCGCGGAGATGGATCTGAAGCTGCGCGGTCCGGGCGAGTTTTTCGGGACGAAGCAATCGGGGCTGCCGTCGCTGCGGGTGGCGAATATCCTGCGCGATAAGGAGATTCTGGAAACGGCGCGGCGGGAGGCGCTGGATTTCGTGAGCCATCCGCCGAGTGAGGAGGAATTGCGGCGGGCGGTGGCGTACATTCGCGACCACTGGCAGCGGCGCTATGGGCTGGTGACGGTGGGGTAAGGCGGGAGACGGAAGTCAGAAGACGGAAGTCAGAAGACAGAAGTCAGAAGACAGAAGTCAGAAGACAGGAGTCAGAAGACAGAAGTCAGAAGGCAGACGGCGGACGATGCGGGTGATTGGGGGCGAGTTTCGGTCGCGACGGTTGAAGAGCGTTCCGGGTTTGGCGACTCGGCCTACTCCGGATCGGCTGCGCGAGACCTTGTTTAATATATTGGCGCCGCGGATCGGGGGCGCGGTGTTCGTGGATGCTTATGCGGGGACGGGGGCGGTGGGGATCGAGGCGCTGAGCCGGGGGGCGGCGCGGTGTGTGTTTGTGGAGAACGGGCGGCGGGCGGTGGAGGCGATCCGGGAGAATCTGCACTTGCTGGGGATTGAGGGACGGGGCAGCGTGGTGGCGGGGAAGGTAGTGGCGGCGATGGGATGGCTGGAGGCGCCGGACATTTTGTTCCTGGATCCGCCTTATGAGATGGAGGGGGAATATGGGGCGGCGTTGGGGGTAGCGAAGGCGGGGCTGGTGATTGCGCAGCACTCGGTGCGGTTCGATCCGGGGGATGCGCATGGCGGGTTGCGGCGGGTTCGGGTGTTGCGGCAGGGGGATAATGCGCTGAGTTTCTATGAGCCGGTTTGATATTCGGTTGTGCGGGATTGGGGTCATGCAAAAATGTTCCGAACAACCCCAATTCTGAAAAACTGCTCCGCAACATATTGTATTTGATTGCGTTATGTAGATTATCTAAAGTTTTGCTTCAGGTTTGGGATTGGGTTCGCTTCGTAATGTGCGCTGGCGGGCCGGAGTGCCCAGGGGCGATGCAACGCGGCGCGGTTTTTTGGATTTGAGGTTGCATCGCGTTGCATTGGTTGCATCAGCGGTTGCGGCTGCGGGTGAAATTGTCAAGCATCATGGGTGGCCCCGGCAGAACGCCTATCGGCGAGTGCGGGAAGCCTCTTTGGATAGCGTCGATCTGTTGTTCCCCGACGTCAGAATAGCACGAGGGCTTTCGAAATCGGCGGGACTGGCCGTGCTTCGCTATTGTTTTCAGCCGGTTAGCGGGAACCGCCTGGCGTGACTCGCGCGGACGTCGGAGGGAGCCTCCGGAACCCCGGCGTGCTTGTTACTTGGTTTGGCGACCCCTAGTCTTAATTAATAGAGATATGGAACTGCATCTGACTCCCGACCAGGAGGCGTTCATCCGCCAGGGCATTGAAGCTGGCCGGTTCCACGGTAGAGAGGATGCGGTCCAGGAAGCCATGTCCCTTTGGGAAGAGCGCGGCGGCGGCGGTTGGAAATCGTTGCGGCGGTCGAACAGGCAGAAGCGTCCTTAGCGCGCGGCGAGGGCCCAGGATCAATGACGCGCGAAGGGGTGACGCAACTCACCGAGGACATTAAGCGGCGCGGCATGGCGCGGCTTTCCGCCGAGAAGAACCTCCGCCGATGAGCGAGTTCCGTCTTCCGCCCGAGGCGGAAGCCGAGCTTGATGGCATCTTGGATTTACATGGCCCGCGAGAGCGGCAGCATCGATATCGCCACTCGGGTGAGCGTCAACGAGTGCTTTTGGCTGCTGGCCCGGTATCCATACATGGGACGACGGCGCGACGATCTAGCTCCAGGTTTGCGCAGCTTCGCGGCTGGCGATGCTGGCAATTGGCCAACACAGGCTGAAGCCTGTGCTACCCCCGGAAATAGAGATAGCCGCCCAGGATGCAGACGAGCACGACGCCGGAGGCGGCGACTTCTTTCCAGCCCCAGCCGGCGCGGGTTTTGCGGCGGTCTGCGTCGGTGGAGGTGGCGAAGGTCAGGCTTTGGATCTTCTGCATGTCCGGCGGGGCCGTCGCGAAGCTCACCGCGACCATGACTATGGCCGAGACGATCGTGATCAGCACGCTGAAGTACTGGAAGTAGATGTTATTGACGATCCAGAGGAACGATCCCGGCTGGTAGCCAGTAAACCCTCCCACACCGAGCGCCACCGGTGTATCGACCGTCATGCGGAAGATTCCGAGCGCGAAACCTACGATCATGGCCCAGAGAGCGCCCGGGCCGTTCATGCGCTTGAAGAAGACGCCGAGGAAGAACACGACGAAGATGGGCGGGGCCAGATAGCCTTGCACGGACTGCAGGTAAATGTAAAGGCCACCCGCGTTCTTGATGACTGGAATCCAGGCCAGGGCGATCAAGACCATGACGGCGGTGGCGATGCGGCCGGTACGCACGAGTTGATGCTGCGACGCCTGCGGCTTCCACTTCTGATACAGGTCGACGGTAAACAGCGTGGAGCAGGCGTTGAAGACGCCGGCCAGCGAGCCCATCAGGGCGGAGAGCAATCCGGCGACGACGATGCCGCGCAGCCCCGCGGGCAGGAGGTATTGGACCATCATGGGGAAGGCTGCATTGGAGAGCGCCGGAAGGGACTTGCCGTCGGGACCGATCATGGCAGTCAGTTCGGGAACCTTGCCGCTTTTGGCCAGGGCGTAACAGATGAGGCCCGGAATGATGAACAGATACACGGGGAACAGCTTGAGAAACGCGGCGAAGATGCTGCCGCGGCGGGCAACCTTCTCATTGGGTGCGCCCAGGGCGCGCTGCACGATGTATTGGTCGGTACACCAGTACCACATCCCGATGATGGGCGCGCAGAAGAGCATGCCGAGCCACGGGAAGTTATCGTTGAAATACCAGGCCTCCTTCACCACGTGGCCGGCGGCGTTGGTTTGCAGCACGGGCGCCCAGGTGCCTTGGACTCCGTGGGGGATGAGCGGCTTCCAGAGGTTGAACATATCGGAGCCGCACAAGTGGCGCAACTCGGTCCAGCCTCCCAGGCGGACGAGGCCGTAGGCGGTCAAAAGGAAGGAGCCGAGGATCAGGACGGTGACCTGTACGGCGTCGTTGTAGGCCACGGCGCGCATGCCGCCGAGGGTGGTGTAAAGGCCGGTGAGCAGGATCACCAACACGGAACCGATCCAGAAGCTGTCGATGTTGAAGCCGCCGATATGGAGCATCATCTCCGGGAACAGCGTGCCGAAGACCACGCCGCCGGCGAAGATGCCGACAGCGATCTTGGCGATGATGAAGGTGATGATGGAGACGATGGAGAGGACGTAGCGGGACTGCTCGTTGAAGCGGCGCTCCAGAAATTCCGGCATGGTGAAGACCATGGAGCGCATGTAGAAGGGCACGAAGACCCAGGCCAGCAGCAGCAGGCACCAGGCGTGGAGTTCATAGTGCGCCATGGCGACGCCGCTGGTGGCGCCGGAGCCTGCCAGTCCGACGATGTGTTCCGAGCCGATGTTGGAGGCGAAGATGGATGCGCCGATGACCCACCAGCCCAGGTTGCGGCCGGCGAGGAAGTAATCGGTGGCGGAGTCTTTGGCGCGGCGGACCACCCAGGTGGCTACGCCTAACAGGATGCCGAAGTAGAGCGCGATCGTAAGCCAGTCGAGCGCGGTGAGGCGCGACTCGCGGGTTGCGGCAAGCAGCAACAGGGCTGGTGTCAACATCGTTTGGAAGTTCCTCTCTAGTTCCTACTTAGTTGGTTTTCGACCCGGAAGCCCGATTATACTGCGCTTACGCAAGTTCGCGCCGTCCGCATTCCGGATTTCACGCAAAGACGCAAAGGGACCGCAAAGTGCGCAAAGAACCAGAGAAAAGTCATTTGGCGCGCTCCAGGCGGCCTCCTTCGCGGCGGTCGGCGCGCAGGAGCAGCAGGGAGAAGATCAGGCCGCAGAAGCCGAGGGCGGCGAACATGATCTGGCTGGCGGTGTAGCCGTGCGTGGCGTCGCGCAGCGCGCCGTTGGCGACGGGGTAGGCAGCGAGTCCCAGGTTTTGGATGGCGGTCATCAGGCCGAAGGCTGTGCCGACGCAGCGGGCCTCCACGATGAGCGGTACCGACGGCCAGATGCAGGCGGGGACCAGGACGAAAGCTGCGCCCAGCACGATCATGGAGAGGACCGGCGAGATATGCGTCAGGCCAAGGAGCAGATGCGCGGGAACGATGAGCAGCGAGCCCACGACCATAAGGGTGGCGCGGCGGCCCACGCGATCGACAAACTTGCCGGCGAAGGGCGCGAGCACCATGGAGGCCGCGATGATGATGGAGGTGACCCCCTGGGCGGTGGTGAACAAATGCGTGAAATTGAAGAACACGCCGGAGAAGAAGCCGAGGCCTTCAGCGGATGCCATGGGCATGTTCCACTTGTCGTGGAAAAAGTCGGTGGCCAGCGCGGTGAAGGGGAAGATGGCGGAGTAGAAGGTGACGCAGATGCCGACGGCGTACCAGTAAGAGGGCCGGAACTTGCCGACATCGCTCCAGGCGATCTTGTCGCCGGAGCCGGCTTCGGGCAGTTTCAGGATGGGCTCGGCGTGGCGATCCATGAGTGTGTAGATCCAGTTGCAGAGCAGGCTGAAGAGGCACAGCGCGGCGGCGACCCATAGCGCTCCGCGCCAACCGAAACGGGTGGCCAGCAGTTCTTCGGTGTTGAAGGAGAACAGGGTGCCGAGACGCGCGATGGTGAGGGTGATGCCGAATGCCATGGCCAGTTCCTTGCCGGTGAACCAGCGCGCAATGATGGCGCTTTGGGCCACGATCATGGACTCGGAGCCGATGCCGAACAGGACGCGGCCGGCATCGAGGACGGCCAAGCTGGGCGCCCGCGCGACCATGGCGGCGCCGGCCACCACGAAGCCGGAGAAGATCAGGCTGGCGCGGCGGACGCCGACACGATCGATGAGGACGCCTCCGGCCCCAACCGCGACGACGGCGGCGACGCTGTACATCATGTACATGGTGCCGATGGCGGCGCGGTCGGTGTGGAATACCTGAATGAGGGTGGTCTCGATGGCGCCGACGCTATCGTAAGCGAAGTAGCTGCCGAAAGCCATCAGGGCAGCGAAGGCCAGGATGATGAAACGGTAGGGTCTTTCCGTTGGAGACATGGATCTGGGAGTATAACAGAAGGCGTGAAGCAGAAGTCAGAAGTCAGAAGTCAGAAGTCAGGAGACAGAATGACACGGCGACAGTTGTTGTCGGTACCGGCTTCGGTGGTTTTGGCGGGACGGGCGGCTCGGGGCCAGGCTGGTTTTCCGGGGGTGGGGTATCGCGAGTATGCTCGCGCGCTGCCGGATTACTTGCGGGATTTGGCGGCTCGGTCGTATGAGGCTCGTAATCGGGAGATTGCGAAGTTGACGTCGGCGGAGGCGATTGGCGCGCGGCAGCGGTGGGTGCGCGAGACGTTTTGGAAACTGGCGGGCGGTTTGCCGCAGCGGAGTCCACTCAACACGCGCACGGTGGGCGGATTCGCGCGCGCGGGATACCGGCTGGAGAAGCTGGTGTACGAGAGTGTGCCCAACTTCCCCATTGCGGCGAATCTGTACATTCCGACTACGGGAAAGCCTCCTTTTCCGGGCGTTCTGTTTCAGATGGGCCACACGCGCAATGGGAAGGCGGGCGAGACGTATCAGCGCTGCTGCCAGGGCCTGGTGAAGCTGGGCTACCTGGTGCTGGGATTCGACCCGATGGGGCAGGGCGAGCGGGTTTATTATCCGGACACGGGCGGCGTGCGGAGCCGCCTGGCATCGCCCGATAGCGAGCACACGACGCCGGGCAAGCAGATGCTGCTGGACGGCGATACGGCGACGCGGATGCAGGTGTGGGACGCGGTGCGCAGCCTGGACGTGCTGGCGGGGCACCCGCTGGTGGATGCGGGGCGGCTGGCATCTACGGGGCAATCGGGAGGCGGCACGCTGACCATGCTGCTGGCGGCGGTGGATGACCGGCTGGCGGCGGCCGCGGTGGCGAGCGGCAACACGGAGAACGTGGCCTGCGCAAACTTCAATCCGCCGGGGGCGACCGACGACGCGGAGCAGAACCTGATTGGCTCGGGTCCGCTGGGGTTCGACCGATGGGACCTGCTGTATCCGCTGGCACCCAAGCCGCTGCTGATTTCGGTGAGCGACCTGGATTTCTTCAACACGTATTCGTCGGAATACATTCGCAATGGTTGGGAGGAGTTCAAGAAGCTGCGGGCGGTGTATGCGGTGCTGGGCGCGGCGGACCGGTTGGCTTGGGTGGATACGCCGCTGCCGCACGGATTAGCTTACGATTCGCGCATGCAGATCTACAACTGGTTTGGGCGGTGGCTGAAGGACGAGGCGGCGCCGGTGACCGAAGAGCCCGCGACGGAACCCGAGAAAGACCAGACGCTGTGGGTGTCGGAGAGCGGCAGCATGGTGCGGTCGTTTCATAGCGAGACGCCGTTCACGTTGAATCGCGCGCGGCAGGTGATGGTTCGGCCGGCGCCTTTGAGCGAACTGATCGGCGCGGAACGTCCGCGGGATGGCTTGCAGCCGGTGGTGCTGCGGCGCGCGGCGTGGCGCGGGATTAGCGTGGAGGCGCTGGAGGTGGAGAGCGCGGCGCGCGTGAGGGCGCCGGCTTGGTTGTATCTGCCGGTCGAGCGGACGGGCCAGGTGCTGCTGATCTTGGATGCGGCGGGCCGCGATGGGCGCTGGCAGGAGGGCGGCTTGTATCACACGCTGGCGCAACGCGGGTACGCGGTGTGCGCGGCGGACGTGCGCGGCGTGGGGGATTTGGCGCCGGAGATCGGGCGAGGAGCGGCCGATTATGCGCGGTCCCACGCGGATGAGGAGGACTATGCTTGGGCGTCGCTGATCCTGGGCAAGCCGCTTGCGGGGCAACGCGCGACCGATATTCTGGCGTTGACGGCGGCGTTGCGGGCACATCCGGCGCTGCGGGGACTGACGCTGAAAGTCGCGGCGCAGGGGCGGTTGACCGTGCCGGCGCTGTTCGCCGCGGCGATGGATCCCGCGATCGGCGAGTTGTATCTGGCTGGCGGATTGATTTCTTTCCAGAGCGTTGTGGAGACTGAGCGCTACAGTGCGCCATTCGGCAGTTTCGTGTTCGGCATATTGCAGCACACGGATCTGCCGGACGTGGCGGCGGCGCTGGCTCCGCGGCGCGTGTGCCTGGCGGGCGCGGTGGATGCGGCGGGGGGCACGCTGGACGTGGCGGCGGTGCGCGCGGCGTATGGCGGCGAGCATGTCTTGGTTCGCGCGGAGGCTAAGTGGGACGCGGAGGCGTTGGGATGAATGGCTCGCCGATTCGGTGTGCAATCAATGTGTCTGCACCGAAACCCAACTCTTCACCATCGTTTGGAACGTCTTCGGCACAAACGGCTTGGCGATGAACCCTGAGAAGCCTGCCCGCCACGCGGCGCCGGCTTTTTCCGCGCTGGCCGTTAGAGCGACGATCGGTATGTGAGGGTAGCCATACCACCCGCGCACAACCCGGGCGATCTCCAGCCCGCTGCGATCCGGCAGCCCCAGATCCACTAACAGCAAACGCGGGCGAGTCTCCCGCAAAGCTAAGATGGCGCCCTCGCAACTATCCACGGCAAGCAGACCAATACTCGCCGATTCCAGCAGAAACCGCACCATGCTGATATTGGACGGATCGTCCTCGACCAGGCATACGTCAACGTGTTTGGCTGTCCCCCGCGCCTGCCGGCGGGCGCTCCAGGCGTATTCCAACTCCATCGGATTCATAGTCATCGCGCGTACCAGGCGTCGCACCTCGGGGTCCGGATGATCGACCGGCTGCCGCTGTTGCTCATTAAGAAGAAATGTGTCCATATTGTCACCCACGAGCCTCTCATCGGCAGAATCATAGCCGGATTGCGCCAAACTTAGTGGGGCAGGCTCTCAGCCTGCGGCGGCCTCTCAGGCCGCCCGCAACCCATTGAAATTAAATCTCTTATATAGAAACCGCACTAAGCGTACAATAATCGGCTACCTCAGTCGCCTGCGCATGCGGGAACCGCCCGGAGACGCTATACTCAAAGCGCAAGAGGTGATCCGTGGACAGGCGCAATGATCCCCGCTACAACTTCGATGCCCATCCGACACTAGACGAGCTAATCGCCCAGCAGGGCAAGGGTCCCGTTACCGATGTGCAAGCCCTGCACGGGAACTTCTGGCCCGAGGATGAACGAATCGAGGACTTCCTGGCGGCCCTCCATGAATGGCGCGGCCACAAGAAAGCCGACCCCACCGCATGAGCAGCGTCGTCTTGACACGGACGTCGTCTCCTTCGTTTTCAAGAACCATCCGATTGGCCGCCAGTATGACGCCGACCTCGCCGATCGGACGCTGATCGTCTCTTTCATGACCTTGGCCGAATTGGATCGGTGGACGATCCAGTCGAAGTGGAGCGAGGCTCGCCGGAATTGGCTGCGTCTTTACTTGGAATCATTCGTGCTTATGCCATATGATCGCGCCCTCTGCGCAAAGTGGGCCGAGGTGACCGTCGCCGCGCAGACAAGCGGATACCGGATTGAATGCGCGGACGCCTGGATCGCGGCTACGGCGCTCCTCTACGACTTGCCCCTTGTTACCCACAACCGCGGCGACTATCGAGGGGTGCCGGCCTCGTGCTGATCTCCCATAGCTTGTAAGGGGGACTGCGCAGGCGCCAATATGGCCCTAGCCCTGGTCAAAGAGGATTCCAGCTTAGCGAGCCGCCAGCCTGTATTGCGCTGCCTCACTGGTGATCGATCGTCCGTACCGGCCACCCGGCTGCGAGAGGCCATCGCCCGGCTCAGTCCCCTGGCCACCGAAATGTTTTTCTAGATTATGGGTTCTCAGGGGACTAAGCCGATTATGGTGCGGCCAACGGTACGTTCGTTGCCGCAGTGTGTAATCCATCCGCGGGCGACAGCGCGGAGCGGCAAGCGATCTGTCCGGACGCCAGATTCGGGGCAACCCGAATGTTGACTTGGTAGATCCCCGTCTTACCCGGCGCGAGGCCCGAGAACAGGACATCGGCGAAGGGCCCTCCTTTGGAGGCATCCCACTGGCAAATCACCGGAACCAGCGTATTGCTCAGAATGTCGAGCGGCGCGGGCCGGCCCGGCGGAACGGATTCGCTTACTGGCCCGAGACCGGTCATGTAGAACACCAGGATTTCGCCGGGGATGGCGGCATCCTCAGCAGTAGGCTGGCCGTGAAGGTCCTGGTGCCAAACGCCCCGGAACGCGGGCTGGTCCGCGCTGGACAGAAGCGATTCCGCGGCGTGCGCGGTCTTGGCCAGATCGAAGATGCAAATCGAATAACCGATCCTGGCAAGGGGAGGGAGGCCGCGCAACCAGCCGAACACCCCATGATCGGGCGACAAGCCGGCAATAAAGTTGACGCTCACGGCAGCTATGCAGTCCCGAGGAATGCGGCCCTCCGTCCGTATTCTGGCCATGAGCGACGGGCCCGTGACACCGAGGCGGGCGAGGTCGGCAGTGCCCCAGTAGTCCAGGCAAAGATGGAATGGCGGATGCTCGCGCAGCCAGGTGGCCAGGTTTTTGGCGTCCTGGCCCCAGTCGATATTGGAATCGGCGAGAATCATGGGTCCGCGCGAAGGTCCTCCCGCCAGGACATTAAAAAATGCCAGATAGTGCGGATAGATAGAGATGGACTCGGCCGCCAGAGCGGTGCCCAAGACCAGCAAGAGAGTCGGCGCGCGGCGCCAGCGCACGCGACTGAGCGCCGCGGCCGAGAGGGTGAAGAGGAACGGAAAAATCGGGAGTAAATGCCGCACCCCGACGTTGATCGGTGTGACCAGCGACAATACGGAATAGACCGCAATCGGAACGGCCGGCACGAACCAATCGAAGGCCACGCGCCGCGTCCCGACGTGGCGCAGTGTCGCAAGGCAAACCCACGCCGCAAGCGCGAAGGCGATCGGAAAGTAGTACCACCAACCTCGGGTCCGCAGCTTGCCTAAGAGGTACGACGGATGGCCGAAGGCATTGAGATCGAGCAACACCAGCAATCCCTTGAGAAATGGATGCCCAGGTGGCTCGCCACTTGTCAACCGGAGTGCGGCTCCAGCCTCGCTCCGGTCCAACAGCGCGTGTACGATTCTTCGATCAATGCCGCCCGTCTTAACGCCGTGTTGCAGCGCCGGGACTTCGTAGGTCAGGAACACGACCACGCCGGCGAGCACCACGATGGCGGCGAGCGAGAAAACACCCTGCCGCAAGGAAACGGACTTGTGTCCCTGCCAGAGCCAGACGGCGTACAGCAAGACGAACACGGGAAGCAGGAAGAATGCCGCAAGCTTGGTAACCATCGCCAGGCCCAATGCGAGCGCGGCGACCAGAAGACGCGGCAGACTGGGACACTTTAGATACGCGGCAAAGGCGATGCACGTCAGAAACGCGGAAAGGGCGAAGGGCACATCGTTCTTCACATAATGGCCGTGCGCGGCGATGGTGGGATCAAAAGAGTAGAGCGTCAATGCCAGAAGTGAGGCGGCCGGACCGAAGGAGCGCGAGTCCAGAGCGCTATGGCCAAGCCGAGGCAGGACGTGAGAAAGATTGACGTGAGGCGCGCGGCGAGCACCATCGCATCTTCTTTACGGGCGTTGGCCGCCAACCACTGCGTGCCGAAACCAAATGCATCGCCCTGTAACCAGGGCGTTGGATCTCCCGGGGGGGGTGATTGGGAACAGCAGCAGCGGAAGCGCGGCGAACATCTTGGAGAGTGGGGGATGCAAAGGCTCCATCCGGAAGTCGCCCGTCTTCAGATAGCTGTAGCCAGAAGAGATCTCGACAGGCTCGTCGGCGGTAACAGATTCCTGCATGGCCGAGCGAACCTGCACGACGCAGAGGTAAGCGAGGAGGGCAAAGACTAAGGGCCAAAAGAGACGGGCAGAAGTCACGGTCGGGAGACGCGATCTGGTCTTTGCTAACTTCGTGTCGTTAGTATACACCTGAAAGAATTTTGCAAACTGTCGCTTGGAGGGTGCCGATCGGCATCCGCAATCTGAACCAGCCCCCGTGCTATTGTCATACCGGGGACAACCTCATGCCGCAACGCGCTCTCGCCGTAATGCCTCGGCTCCCTCCAACGGGACTCTCATTCCGTCCATCCGCAACACCTCCGGTCCGAAAGCTGCACGCTACCCAAATTGACTTCGCCCAAGATATAGGCCACAGAATACAGAGCACTTATTGGCTTTGTTCGTTCAGAACCGCATTCCGGAACATTTCCCCCACCCCCGCCGTTATCCTAACCGGGCGTGTTAAACATCCGCCCCTGGAGCCGTCTCATGTATGAACAGCAAGGGAGGAAAGAAAACGTGGAGGCCACCGCGCAATTGGAATCGCAACTCGAACCCGTCCTCACCGCTCCACTCCAGCCCGCCCCATCGCCGGACTGGGATCTCGTTTTCCGGGAGCACCATGCCACCGTGTTCCGCGCGGCCTACCGCGTCACGGGCAACGCCAGCGACGCTGAAGACGTCCTCCAGACCGTCTTCATGCGCCTCCTGCGCCGCTCGCCCGACGCCGAAACCGTCGGCAACATGGAAGGTTATCTGCGGCGCGCAGCCGTAAACGCAGCGCTGGACCTGATCCGCTCCCGGCAGGCCGCGCCGCAAGTCCCCCTCGATGACGTGGCCCCCCTGCTTTCCGAAAACGCCTCGCTTGCTCCCGATCGCTTGCACCGGTCCACCGAAATCCGCCACTGGTTGCGCCAGGCCGTCGCCCGGCTTAGTCCCCGGGCCGCCGAAATGTTCGCCCTTCGCTTCTTCGAAGACCGCGACAATCCGGAAATCGCCCAAATCCTCGGCACTACCACAGCCAGCGTAGCGGTCACACTGTCCCGCACGCGCGATCGTATCCAACAGGAATTCAAGTCATACATGGGAGAAATCAGATGACGCCACAAGATCCGAATCTAGATCCGCTTTTGGAACAAGCCATCTCCGAAATCCAGGGCGAAGCCCTCGATCCTGCCCTCATCGAAGCCGCTGCCGGCCGCGTCCGGCAGCGTCTCGCGCAGCATGCCACGCTGCACACCTGCGCCGACTTCCAAGCGCTAATCCCCGACTACCGGGCCGGCACCCTCAGCCCCGCGCGAGCGCTGCTGCTGAAAGACCATACCCACGAATGCGTGGCCTGCTACAAAGCCATGGCCAGCGCCTCGTCCGGAACTAAACACCAACCACCAGCCACCACCCACCACCCACAGTTCTTCCGCCTGGCCGCAGCCGCCGCGCTAGTAGCCGCCGCCGGCCTCGCCTTCTGGGCCTTCGGCGACCGCCTTCGTCCCGCGTATAGCGGCCCCGAAGCCGTCGTCGAATCCGCCGACGGACTCATCTATCGCGTCTCCGATACCGGCACCGTCCCCCTCATCCGTGGCGCAGAAGTGCCCGCCGGAGCGACCATCCGAGCGGCCCGCGATTCCCACGCCATGCTGCGCCTTCACGACGGCTCCCATGTCGAAATGCGCGAGCGCTCCGGCCTCTCCATCTCCGAACGCGGCCGTGACCTGACCATTGGCCTGGACCGCGGCGCCATCCTTGTACAGGCCGCCAAGCGGCGCACCGGCCACCTCTATGTCTCCACGCGCGACTGCCGCGTCGCCGTCACCGGCACCGTCTTCAGCGTCAACAGCGGACTCAAGGGATCGCGTGTTACGGTGATCGAAGGCACCGTGCTGGTAGCCCAGGATCGCCACGAAAGCGTGCTGCATGCCGGCGATCAGGTGGCCACCAGCTCCGCCATGGGCGCGACGCCGGTCCCCCTGGAAATCTCCTGGAGCAAGAACGCCGACGCGTATATCGCGATGCTTAACGCCGTCACCGCCCTCAACGTCAAGCTCGATCAGGACCATTTTCCCGCTCTGCGCTACACGAGCAACCTGTTGAGCATGGCGCCCGCCGGAACCGTGGTCTACGCCAGCATCCCCAACCTCAGCCAGGCCCTCACCGAGGTGCAGCAGGTCTTCGTTCCCAAGATCCAACAGAACGCAACCCTCACGCAGTGGTGGCAGCAGAACCACCTCGATCAAGTGATCGCCGACATGAGCACCATGAGCGGCTACCTGGGTAGCGAGATGGTCGTCGCCGCCTCGCTGAATTCCAGCGGCCACCCCGGCCAGCCGGTCATCATGGCCGAGCTGACGCAGCCCGGCTTCGCGGCGTTCGCCCAAGCCGAAGTCGCCAAGCTTTCCAGCGGAGCAAACGCGCAGAAGTTGCGCATCGTTACCGATCCATCGGCCATCGGCGCGATCCCGCAGGGCCAATGCGTCCTGCTGGTTCTGCCCCATCTGGTGGCGCTCTCGCCCGATGCCGCCGCTCTCCAGCAGATCGCTGCCGGCGCGCCCACCACGTTCGCCACTTCTGAATTCGGATCGCAGATCGCGGCCGCCTATGGCGCTGGAGTCGGCCTGTTGTTCGCAGCGGATGTGCAGGCGATGGCGCCCGCCAGCCACGGCCATGCGCCAAACGTGCAGTACTTTATGGTGCAGCAAACCGGCAATGCGGGCGCACCCGAAACGCGCGCCGCGATCATCTTCAATGGTCAGCGCACCGGAGTGGCTTCCTGGCTGGCCGCGCCCGCGCCGCTCGACGCGCTGGACTTCATGTCCCCGCAAGCCACCCTGGCCTGGGCCGCCGCCGTGAAGCAGCCCACCGCCATCATCGACGAAATTATGACCATGCAGGCATCCAATCCGGCCTTCCAACAGCACGTGGCCGAAGTCCAGGCGCTGCTAGGCGTGGATCTGCGCAACGACCTGGCTGCCGCCCTCGGCGGCGAAGTCGCCATGGCGCAAGATGGCCCGCTGCTGCCCCTGCCCTCCTGGAAAATCGCCGTCGAGGTGTACGATCCCGTCAAGTTGCAGGCCACCATACAGAAGCTTCTGGCCGCCGCCAGCATGACCGGTGTCCAGCTCCAGCAGTCGACTGCCAACGGCCGCACTTACTATACGCTCTCCACCCAGAGCGCCACGCCGTTCTGCTACACCTACACGGATGGCTACCTGCTGGCGGGCTCCAGCCAGGCGCTGCTCGATACCGCGATTCAAAATCGCGCCAGCGGCTATACGTTGCCGCGCTCCGCGACTTTCACCGCGCTCATCCCGCACGACCAGTACGCCAACTTCTCCGCGGCAATCTACTACAATGCCTCGACTCTTGCGCCGCTGCTCGAGCAGTTCAGCAAGCAGCCAGCCGTCCAGCAGCTTGCGGCCAATCTGAAGCCCACGCTGATCGCGGCCTACGGCGAGAACGACCGCATCACCTTCGCCACCAGCGGCAGCCTCTTCACCACCTTCGGCAACATGAGCCTGCTGCAATTACTGGAAAAGCCCGGAACCCAGCTACACTAAAGTCCGTACCAGATAAGTGGAGGGCGGGCAATCGTGCCCGCAGCGGCCTTTCAGGCGGCTCTTCCCAGGACGCAGATGCAGCCCATCATTGAACTCGACAATCTCGAAGTCCGGTTCGGCGACCGAGTCATTCTAAGAAAACTGAATGGCTCCCTCGCCGGCCGGTCCATCGGTCTGCTAGGCCCCAACGGCGCCGGAAAATCCACGCTGATCAACACCCTCCTAGGCTTCCATCAGCCCTTCTCCGGCACCGCCCGCATCTTCGGCCAAGACATCCGCACCCAAGCCAAGACCGTCCGCAGCTTGCTCGGCTACATGCCGGAAAACGATTCCTTCATCGCCGGGATGACCGGCGTACACTTCGTCCGCCTGATGGCCGAACTCTCCGGCCTGCCCGCCGAACAAGCCATGGAACGCGCCCACGAAGCCTTCTTCTGGGTAGGCCTCGGCGAAGCGCGCTACCGCAATCTAGGCACCTACTCGCTCGGCATGAAGCAGATGGCCAAGCTCGCGCAAGCCATCGCGCACGGCCCCAAACTCCTGTTCCTCGACGAGCCCACCAACGGCCTCGATCCACCGGCACGCGCCCGTATGATCCAACTCATTCAGGAAATACGCGACCGCGGCGACCTCCGCTTGATCCTCTCCTCGCACCTGCTGCGCGATGTCGACGAGTGCTGCGATGAAGTCCTCATCCTCAAAGACGGCCGCATCGCCGCCTCCTGCAACCTCGAAGAGGAGCGCCGCGCCAATCGCAAATTCCTGGAGCTTGAAACCCGCGGCGCAAACGGCACCTTCACCGCCGCCATCGAGCAACTGGGCTGCGAGGCCGCCGCCTTCCCTAATGGCCGCATGAAACTGGTCATGCCCGATGGCGTCGAGATCCGCCAGCTCTACGTCCTGGCCGCCGAGCAGAACGTGCAGATCCGCCGCCTCAATCATAAGCGCGATTCGCTCGAAGATATTTTCCTGAAAGCCATGGAGGTGCCCAATGGCGGTGTTTAAGCATGCCTATAAAGGCTACGATGGGCCGCTCACGCCCGCCTGGTCGCGCTTCCTGATCCTGCCGCGCTATGCCTTCGAAGAAATGCGCCGCAAGCGCTTCTACAGCATATTCTTCCTGGTCTCCATGATGGCGCCGCTCATTTTCGCGCTGATCATTTATATCCAGCACAATCTCAGCGCGGTGAAAATGCTGCAAATCCGCGACCTGGTCGAAATCAATGCGCGCTTCTTCATGAACTTCCTGGGCTGGCAAAGCATGATGGCTTTCTTCCTAGCGGCTTTCGTAGGACCCGGCCAAATCTCGCCCGATCTCGCCAACAACGCGCTCTCGCTGTATCTCGCGCGCCCCTTCTCGCGCGCCGAATACGTGCTCGGCAAGCTCTCCGTCCTGCTGATCCTGATGTCCATCATGACCTGGATTCCCGGCCTGCTGCTCTTCATCCTGCAGGCGTCTCTCGAAGGCAATGGCTGGCTCACCCAGAACCTGCGCATCGCCGCCGCCATCTTCTTTGGCGCCTGGATCTGGATTCTGCTCCTCTCCCTGCTGGCCCTGGCCCTCTCTGCCTGGGTGAAATGGAAGCCCATGGCCGGCGGCCTGCTCTTCGGCGTCTTCTTCGTGGCCGCCGGATTCGGCGGCGCCATCAACGGCATCATGCGCACCCAATGGGGCAACCTGCTGAACCTCAGCCACCTGATCGGCGCGGTCTGGGCCTCGCTGTTCGAACAGCCCATGCATCGCGGAACCGGCGCAGTCTTCTTCCGCGTGCATGGCGACGAGACCCCCATCTGGTGCTGCTGGATGGCTCTGCTGGCCATCTGCGCCTTCTGCCTCTACCTGCTCTCGCGCAAGATCCGTGGCGCGGAGGTAGTCCGATGACTACAAATTGGAGGGCGGGCAATCCTGCCCGCAGCCGGCTTTCAGCCGGCTCTGGCCGCCTAAAAGGCGGCTGCGGCCAAGATTGGCCGCCCCACGCGGAGGTCGTCCCATGAGCGAACCGCGCATCGTCTTCGACAACGTCTCGCGCTTCTACGGTGAAGTCCTCGGCGTCAATCGCGTGAACCTCTCCATCGGCTCCGGCATCACCAGCCTGGTCGGTCCCAACGGCTCCGGCAAAACCACGCTCATGAACCTGATGACCGGCCTCATTCGCCCCTCCCGCGGCACAATCACCGTCCTCGGCATCCCATCCGGCCGCCCCGAAGAGCTGTTCCGCAAAATGGGATACTGCACCCAATTCGATGCGTTTCCCAAAGGCCTCACCGGCTACCAGTTCATCTATTCGTTCCTGCTGGTGCATGGCATGATCGAGTCCGAAGCCGCCAAGCTGACCGACGAAGCCCTCCAGCGCGTTTCTATGACGGAAGCCGCCGACCGCCCCGTCGCCGCCTATAGCAAAGGCATGCGCCAGCGCATCAAGCTCGCGCAAGCCATCGCCCACCGCCCCACCGTGCTGGTGCTCGACGAACCCCTCAACGGTCTCGATCCCATGGCCCGCGCCGAAACCATCGCCGTCTTTAAACAATGGGGCGAAGAAGGCCGCCACGTCATCGTCTCCAGCCACATCCTGCACGAAGTCGATCGCATCTCCGACCAGGTCATCCTCCTCAGCCACGGCTATGTGGTCGCCGAAGGCCAGATCCAGGGCGTGCGCAGCGAGGTCAAGGATCAGCCCATGCAGATCCTGGTCCGTTGCGACAAGCCCGGCCTGCTGGCCTCCCGTCTCTTCGAGCAGGATCACGTCGTGGAAGCCAAGGTCAACGAAGATGGCAGAGGTCTGCTGGTCCGCACGCGCGACGCCGACAGCCTTTATCTACTGCTCAATCGCATCGTGCTCGACAACGGCCTCGAAGTGGAAGCCGTCGCGCCCGCAGATGACGACGTGAATTCCGTCTATCAATACCTGATCGGAGCCGAAGGAGGCACCACATGACCTGGAGCCAAATCGCCACCCAGCCCTGGATGCTCTGGCGCCGCCAGGTGGCCGCGATCCTGCGTCTGGAATTGAAGAAGAGCCTGTTCTCGAAACGCGCCTGGTGGATCTACATCCTCACGCTCGGCCCGGTCGTGATCACCGGCATGCATTCGCTGTTCAGCGGCGGCAGTGGCGGCCACACCATGGGCGAAGACAACATGATTTTCGCCGGCATTTTCCAAGTCTATTTCTTGCGCCTGGGGATCTTCTTCGGTTGCCTGGGCATCTTCTCCAACCTGTTCCGCGCCGAAGTGCTGGAGCGCACCCTGCACTATTACTTCATGTCACCCGTGCGCCGCGAAGTACTGGCAGTGAGTAAGTATCTCGCCGGCCTGATCGCCGCTATAACTTACTTCGTAGGCAGCGTGGTGCTGAGCTATCTCTTCATGTGCGCACACTGGGGACCGGTCTTCCAGCAGTACTTGTTCCACGGGCCCGGCCTGCACCAGTTAGGCTGGTACGCGCTGACCGCCGCGCTGGCCTGCGTCGGCTATGGATCGGTGTTCCTGCTCACTGGCGTGCTCTACCGCAACCCCATGATCCCCGCCGCCGCGGTGTTCGTATGGGAGAACCTGAATCCCTTCCTCCCGTCGCTGTTGAAGAAATTCAGCATCATTTTCTACCTGAAATCGCTCTGCCCCGTGGGCGAGATTCCCACCGACGGACCGCTGGCCATACTCGCCACCATGACCGAGCCAACCCCCGCCTGGCTGGCCATCCCCGGCCTGCTGCTAGTCTCCGCCCTGATCCTGTCCTACGCCGCCGCCAAAGCGAGAAAGCTGGAAGTCAGCTACAGCGACTAAGCCGTTGTGGGGCAGGCTCTCAGCCTGCGGCGGCCTCTCAGGCCGCCCCCCCCGCGCTATCCTGGTCGCATGCCCCCGATCGAAATCGACCCTGACCTAAACCGCCAAGCCTTGGCCGAAGCTGCTCAACAGTATCCCGAGTTCGCGGGCAAAGCCGTGCGCGTCATCGCCCGTCCGCTCATGCAAGGATTCGCCTGGCAACTGGAGTGGAACGGAACGCCTCCAACCGGGCAAGCCGCGTGGGAGTTCCAAAACACGGCGATCCGCGCATACAAGAGACTGGCGAAAGTCACCTAGCTCCAATACTGTTCGCTTAAGGGTGTTTCGGTGGGGCAGACGATCGGTTTTTGTCGTCTGCCAGCGCTCCCGAAGGCGGCAGACCACAAAAGGCAATGGTCTGCCCCACCTAGCCCCAGCATGCAAAGCGCGCCCAAGACACGCAAAGCGCGCTCCACCCCCTGCTGACTCATAGAACAAGCGCAAAATCGGACTCCTCCACGGCATGGAATCCACCTTCCCCCCCGCCCTGGTGGACCGTATCAACTCCCTCAACGCGCCCGGCGTCCACGCCGAAAGCATCCTCATGGGCGGCGGCATGGCCGAGCCCAGCGGCTATCGCGTCATCGTCGACCGCATCTCGCAGGACATCCCCTTGTAACTGCAGCGGTCGTCTCAACCCAACCTGAAGCGATTTGCCAGCGCATGTCCCCTTCAGCGTGTTTTTACCGCTAATGTAAGTGATGCTGCACTTCAATCCTGCGGGGCCCCAGTGGCGGGGCCGCGTCGGACGGCATCCAAATACTTCGCTTAGGAGATTCTAGAAATGCGGGTTCCAATCTCGACGCTCTTGCTTGGCGTCCTTCTCGCGGCAGTCCCACAGCTAGTGAACGCTCAAGGCGCGCCTGCTCCAACGCCCTGCGACCCCTTCGTTCCCTACAACAACTGTCAAACGACTGTGGACTTTCCAACCGGAGTGCATGACATTATCGCCGTGACGCCGGGTGGATCGGCCAACGTGCACGTCATCAACAAGCCGGCGTTTTCCACTTGCCAGCTTAGTTTTGCGCCCGGGCCGCCGCCTCGAAGTGTGGATGCTTCAGTCGCCGCTTTCCTGACCGGCCTCTCCGGCATCGGTCTGTTCGCCGGCAATCCCCCAGCGGACAGGACAAAGGCTTTCGCCTCGCCCGCGCCGCGCGTTCCGCCGAATTCCGACGCAGCCAATATCGAACTGCAAATCCAGGCAGTCCAAACGGAAGAAACCAGGTTGACCAGCATCCTGGATGCCGACAAGCAGGCTTACAAACTGGGCGTGGCCGGCGACGCCGCTCACCCGATCAGCGTCACATCGGTTTGGAAGGAAACCGACGAAAGGAAGTTCCCTGACGAGGTTCCTGTCCTTAAGGGGATTTTGAGCGTACTGATCTTACGCCAGGAGCCAAGCATCGCAAGCCTGCAGGCTGAACTGGACGCCTTAAGCCGGTCCATGGGTGAATTTCATCGCAAGTACGACGGCACGTTCACTGCTTCGGGGCAAGCGTGGCTGGATAGCGTCAACGACACGATCAACAAGATCAATGGCCTGGCGGCGCGCTATCAAGACTATATCGCCGATATCCTGGCCATTCGTACCGGCCTCAAGCAGGCTCTTGCTCAACTCCCCGACCCACCCTACACAAAGGCTTTCACCATGCAAGACCTGCCCATTCCAGGTTTCGTCAACAACAACATGTCTGTAACCGTATCTTGCAAGGACAACATCACCCAAGTTCCCAGTCCGATCAGCGTTACCTTTACGGCCTATTACACGCGGCTTCCCTGGCTCGACTTCTCGGCGGGTCCGCTGTTCTCCCTCTTGGGGCGGCATCAGGTTGGCGTAATCGGGGCCACCGCTGCGCAAATGGCTGCGGCGCCAACAACCGCGGCCAATGGTTACCTTGGCGTTACCGACCAGTCCTCATTTCAGGTGGTCCCGATGGCCTTTGTGGAGTTCCATTCCCGCGGATTCCGGTGCCCCTGGGCCAACCCCAAGGACATCGAACGTCGCTTCGGTTACGTGTGCTCGGCGGGCGTAGCACTGGGAGCGGGCCCCAATAACGCCAGCGGTACGGTGCAAGCGGAATTCTTCGAAGGAGTGTCGTTCGCCATCCAGCGTATATCGTTCCTCGTCGGGTTCCACGACGGAAGGGTCGAGGAACTCGGGGGAGGATATGGCATCGGCCAGCCCGTTCCGTCCATGGGCTACACTCCCATAATCACCAGAAAGTTCAGCGTACGGCCGGCGTTTAGCATCACTTACCGGATCCCCATTCATTAGTTCTGCAATCGCGGAAAAGGAGCGAAATCGTGACCAATAAAGTGATCGTCTGCAACTCAGCCGCGCTGGCTGCCAAGTACGGGGCCAATGCCAACCTCATTCAAAATGGCGTCAACCGGCTGATCGCCGCCGACAACGCGCGCGGCATTCAAAGCCGGTACGTGGCAATCGACGACGCCGCCACCATGCAGGGCTTCCACGCGCCACCTGTGACCAACCCGGCAGACGCCCGCCAAAACAAAGACGCGGTAGATGCGGTCTACGGCTCGGCGGCGCCCGATTATATCCTGCTGCTGGGTGGACCGGACCTCATCCCGCATCAGGATATCGTGAATCCAGTCTATGACGGAAACAACGATGTCGATCCGATCGCTTGGAGCGACCTCCCATATGCGTGTGATGCTCCTTACAGCCAGAACGCGCAAGATTTCATCGGCCCAACCCGCGTCGTAGGAAGACTTCCGGATGTTACTGGTAGTGCCGACCCAGAGTACCTGTTGAACTTGTTGGATCTCGCCGTCAATTACGTGGCTGGCTCGCCCGCGAGCTACGCTCCTTACCTGGGCGTCACCGCCTCGGTTTGGTCGGGATCGACAGCCCTGAGCCTGAACGCCATCTTTGGAAGCAGCACCGATATGCAGGTATCGCCACCGGCCGGCCCCGCATGGCCTCCCAAACTGTTTTCACGCAAATCGCACTTCTTCAATTGCCACGGCGCGGACATCGATCCACATTTCTACGGACAGCAGGGAACCCAGTTTCCAATTGCACTCGACGCCGGTCTGGTGGCGGGACAACTCACTGAAGGGACCGTCATGGCCGCCGAGGCTTGTTACGGAGCTCAACTGTACGCGCCTGCGGCGGAACCAACCGGACGCATGGGCATGGCCAACACATATATGTCCAGCGGATGCTCCGCCTATTTCGGCAGCACCACCATCGCCTACGGAGAGTTCACTACCAACGCAGACGCCGACCTGCTCTGCCAGTATTTCTTCGAGGCGATCCGGGCGGGCGCCAGCTCCGGGAGAGCCGCGCTGCAGGCCAGGCAAAACTATGCGCGGGCCGGCGCCTCGCTGAGCCCGACGGACCTGAAGACTCTCGCTCAGTACCTGCTGCTCGGCGATCCCTCCATCGTTCCCGTAGCGCCCCCGGTGGCAGCTCACCTGATTGCCGGAGCGGCCGGCGAGGATCGGGAGCGCGCAAATCGCCGGAAGTTCCTGATCGCGACAGGACGCGAAATCGTGCGGACCAAGGCGGTATCGTCTGGCAGGCCCGATCGAGCGGCTTCGGCTACTCTGACGCAAGCACTGCGAACCCTCGCTCAGCAGTTCGAAATGGACGAACCCGCCATCCTTTCGTTCTCCGTTCGGAACACAGCCGGACTCGAGAGTGTGCCCCGAGCTTTGGCGGCGCGTGCACCGGTGGCATCCGAGTACCACATCGTCACATCGCGGCGGCTGGTCGATACCGCGCCTGTTCGATTGATCTCGCTGCTCGAAGTGGAGGCCAGCGGCGACGAGATTCTGCGCACCCGGCAACTCGTTTCGAGATGACGGATGGCTTAGACTAAGAGTACATGGCGGTTGAAGTCCAAGAAGTGGGGACTGTCGTTCAGAAGCGCTTCGCGGCAGGATCGAAGAGCGACCACGAAGCGGTCTGGCTCGAATGCAAAGACAAGCAATATATTCTGCGGCGTCCCGGCGGCAACCCATTTTCGGACCCGGAGTTAACAGCCCTCGTCGGAAAACGGATTCAGGCTCGCGGAAGGGTGCAGGATTATATTTTTTTTCTCACGGACTGGAAGAATGCCCCACCCGGCTGACCCTTCCGCGGAGCCTACAACCCATCACCCACAAACCACCACCACCCCTGCTAAACTCATAGAACATGCGCAAAATCGGACTCCTCTACGGCATGGAATCCACCTTCCCCCCCGCCCTGGTGGACCGCATCAACTCCCTCAACGTGCCCGACGTCCACGCCGAAAGCATCCTCATGGGCGGCGTCGGCATGGCCCAGCCCAGCGGCTACCGCGTTATCGTCGACCGCATCTCGCAGGACATCCCCTTCTACCGCTCCTACCTCAAGAACGCCGTCCTCGGCGGCACGATCGTCATCAACAATCCCTTCTGGTGGAGCGCCGACGACAAGTTCTTCAACTAGCGCAATCTCCGCTACCCCCTCAATTGGGACGAGATCTTCGATTACGTCGGCTTCCCCGCGTTCCTGAAGCCGCACGCGGGCGGCGGCTGGAAGAATGTCTACAAAGTGGATAACCCCCAGGAGCTTTTCGCCGCCTACGATCAAACCGGCGATCTCTGCATGACCCTCCAGAAGGCCGTGGACTTCACCGACTACTTCCGCTGCTACGTCATCGGCCAGGAGAAAGTCTGGGTCATGCGCTACGATCCCAAACAGCCCCACGCCGACCGCTATGTCAAGAACGCGCCGCCCATCGAACCCGCCATGTACCAGCGCGTGGTCGGCGATGCGCTCAAGCTCTGCCGCGCGCTGGGTTACGACATGAACACCGTCGAGTTCGCCGTCGAAGACGGCGTGCCCTACGCCATCGACTTCCTGAACCCCGCCCCCGATGCCGACATTCACTCCGTCGGCCCCGAGAATTTCGAGTGGGTGGTCAACGCCATCGCCGAGCTAGCCGTACAGAAGGCGCTAAGCGATGAAAACCCCGCCCGCGCCTACCGCTGGTCCACTTTCCTCGGTAACACAACCACCAGCCACCAACCACTAGCCACGGCGAGCAAAGCTCGCCCGGAGGCCACCCATGAAGCCTAGCCTGACCATCGGTATCGAGGAGGAATATCAAACCATCGATCCCGAAACCCGCGACCTCCGCTCCCACATCGGTATGGAAATGATCGAACAGGGCAGAGCCGTGCTCGTCGAGCGCGTCAAGCCTGAGATGCACCAGTCGGTCATCGAAGCCGGCACGCGCATCTGCCGCAACATCCAGGAAGCCACGCACGAAATCCACATGATCCGCCGCAACCTGATCGACCTGGCTAAACAGAACGGTCTGCGCCTCGCGGCTGCCGGCTCGCATCCCTTCGCCAAATGGAGCGAACAGGACATCTACCCGGACGAGCGCTACCACACCATTGTCGAAGACATGCAGATGGTGGCGCGCGCCAATCTGATCTTCGGGCTGCACGTCCACATCGGCGTCGAAGATCCCGAAACCGCCATCCACATCATGAACGCCGCGCGCTACTTCCTGCCGCACATCCTGGCGCTCTCCACCAATTCCCCCTTCTGGCAGGGCATGGATACCGGCTTTAAATCCTACCGCGGCAAGGTCTTCGACAAGTTCCCCCGCACCAACATCCCGGACTATTTCCCCAGCTACGGCGAATACGAGAGCTTCATCAACCTGCTCATCAAAACCAACTGTATCGATAACGCCAAGAAGATCTGGTGGGATATCCGCCCGCATCCCTACTTCTCCACACTCGAATTCCGCATCTGCGACATCCCCATGCGGGCAGAGGAAACCATCGCGCTGGCCGCGCTCATCCAGGCCACCGTGGCCAAGCTCTACAAGCTGCACTCCATGAATCAGGGCTTCCGGCTTTATCGCCGCGCGCTCATCATGGAAAATAAGTGGCGCGCCCTGCGCTACGGCATCGACGGCAAGCTCATCGATTTCGGCAAGCGCATCGAAGTCCCCCTGCGCGATCTCATGGACGAATACTTCGAAATCATCGACGACGTCGTAGACGAATTAGGCAGCCGTCAAGAGATTAACTACATCCGCGAGATACTAAAGAATGGTACGGGCGCGGATCGCCAGTTGCGCGTCTGGAATGAAACTCACGATATGAAAAAAGTGGTCGACTACATCGTCGAAGAAACCGAAACGGGCATCTACCATACAGAGGAGAGGCAGGGGGCGGCATCGTGAACCAGGTGTCGAAGTCAGTGCCCGTGGAACCCTCGCTCGTTGAGGGAGCGCGCAACGCGGTCGGCGTCTGCCTGTGCGTTCAGCCGCACGAAAAAGTAACGCTGATCACCGATCACGCTTCGATGGAGATTGCCGCCGCTCTGGCCGCCGAACTCGATGCCTTAGGCGCACCGTATAGCTTCTGGACGCTCGAGGAGGTTGCCCCGCGCCCACTCTCCGAGATGCCGCAGCCGGTGCTCGATGACCTCGAGACCAGCCAGGTCAGCATCTTCGCCGCTCAGGCGCAGGCCAACGAGCTCCGCTCGCGCATGCACATGACCGAGGTCGTCACCCGCCGCAAAATCCGTCACGCCCACATGGTCAACATCTCCAAGCAGATCATGCGCGATGGCATGCGCGCCGATTTCCGCGAGGTGGACCGCATCAGCCTGCAGGTCATCGAGATCGTCCGCGCCGCCGCCCTTATCCGCGCCAAGACCCCTGCCGGCACCGACCTGGTCGCCGAAATGAACCCGGACTACAAGTGGCTCAAGACCAGCGGCATCATCAGCCAGAATACCTGGGGCAATCTGCCGGGCGGCGAGATCTTCACCACCCCCGGCGAGGTCAACGGTACCTTTGTGGTGGATGGCGTCGTCGGCGATTACCTCTGCGCCAAGTACGGCGATTTGCAGGGCTCGCCGCTCACTATCCTCATCAAGGGCAACCGGCTCGCCGAGGTGCACAGCGCCAACCACGCTCTCGAAGACGAATTCTGGCGCTATACTCATACCGATGAGAACAGCGACCGCGTCGGCGAGTTCGCCATCGGAACCAACATCGGAGTCCGCGACGTGATCGGCAATATACTGCAGGATGAAAAAATCCCTGGCGTGCACATCGCTTTCGGCGATCCCTATGGCAGTTACACCGGCGCCCCCTGGCGTTGTTCCACGCACATCGACGTGGTCGGGCGCAAATTCGATATCTGGGCCGACGACCGCATGATCATGCGCGCCGGCGAATTCATCCTGGAGGGCGGGCTTTAGCCCGCGCGGGGCTTGAGCCCCGCCAACTAACTAACCAATGATCCCCACCCTCCGAGACCCGTTCAACGCCGCCTTCACACCAGAGAAGTACGCCGCGTTCATCGCCCGCATGGAAGCGCAGTCCGGCACACCGCTGGCCTTTCGCCATAGCGAGACCCCCTGCTTCTTCCCCACCGCCCTGATCGGAGCCATGGCGCGCGAAGGCGCGGAACTAATCCAACAGTTGACCACCCCGGAGTACCAACAAATCGCCCGCCAGGCCGTCCCGCCACAATTCGATGTGCCCGCCGAGCCGGACCACCCGCTCTTCCTGCAAGTGGATTTCGGCCTCGTGCGCGAACCCACCGGACAAATCGCGCCGCGCCTGGTCGAAATTCAGGCCTTCCCCTCGCTCTACGCCTATCAGCCTGTGCTGTCGCAGGTGTACATCGACGCCTACGGCCTCGATCCCAACCTCCGCTACCTGCTCGGCGGCCTCTCGCTCGCCGGCTACAAGGCGCTACTGGGCCGCGCCATTCTCGGCGGACACGATCCCGAAAACGTCATCCTCATGGAGATCGATCCGCTGCATCAAAAGACGCTGGCGGATTTCGTTTTGACCGAGCGCATGTTCGGCGTGCGCGCCGTTTGCGTCACCCACATTCGCAAAGACGGCCAGCGCCTTTTCTACGAACGTGATGGCCGCAAGATCCCGATCCACCGCATCTACAACCGCACCATCGTCGATGAGCTGCAGCGCCGCGGCATCACGGCCGCCTTCGATTTCCGCGACGATCTGGACGTCGAATGGGCCGGCCATCCCAACGACTATTTCCGCATCAGCAAATTCTCAATCCCCTACCTGCGGCATCCCTCGGTGCCCCAGACCTGGTTTCTCGACCAGCTCCATCACATCCCGCAGGACACGCATAATTACGTGCTGAAGCCGCTCTACTCCTTCGCCGGTCGGGGCGTGCGCATCGGTCCCCCGCGCGAAGAAATCATGGCCATCCCCCCCAGCGACCGCCGCAACTATATCCTGCAGGAGCGCGTCAACTTCGAGCCGGTCATCGAAACGCCGCACGGCAAAACCATGGCCGAAATCCGCATCATGTACATCTGGCTCGACGAACTACGGCCCGTCTCCCTCCTGGTCCGCATGGGCCGCGGCGCCATGATGGGAGTGGACCACAACAAAAAACTGGAGTGGGTCGGAGCCTCCGCGGGCCTTATTCTGACTTCTGTCTTCTGACTTCCGTCTTCTGACTTCTGTCTTCCTTCTTCTAGCTGCTCACCCGCAGCACTGCCGCCCCCCGCACCGCGTCGTTCTTCAACATGCCCAGCGCGCGGTTAGCCTCCGCCAAAGGAAACTCCTGCACCTCGGTATGAATCGGAATCTCCGCCGCGATCTTCAGAAACTCCTCTCCATCCTGCCGCGTATTATTAGCCACGCTGCGAATCACGCGCTCGTGATACAGCAGGTTGTAATCCATCGCGGGAATCGGACTCATGTAAATGCCGCCCAGCGCTACCGTGCCGCCCTTCTTCAGCACCCGCAGCGCCGACACCACCAACTCGCCCGCAGGCGCGAAAATGACCGCCGCGTCCAGCTTCTCCGGCGGCTGATCGTCGCCCGATCCGGCCCACTCCGCGCCCAATTCCCGCGCCAGTTCCCGGTGCCGCTCGTCGCGCGTCATGGCATACACCCGCACGCCCCAGTGCCGCGCCACCTGGATCGCCACGTGCGCCGCCGCCCCGAAGCCGTATAGCCCCAGCGCGCCGTCCGGCTGGATCGCCGACACCCGCAGCGACCGGAATCCGATGATCCCCGCGCACAACAGCGGCGCGGCGGCCATATCGCTGAAGCCCTCCGGAATCGGATACACAAAGCTCTCGGCCGCCACAATGTACTCCGCATAGCCGCCATCCACCGTGTAGCCGGTGAACGTCGCGGCCCCGCAAAGATTCTCGCGGCCCGTGCGGCAGTATTCGCAAACGCCGCAAGTGCGATGCAGCCACGCCACCCCCACGCGCGTCCCCGCACCGAAGCGCCGCGCCCCGGCGCCGCAACGTTCCACCGTCCCCACCACCTGGTGCCCCGGAATCACGGGACGCTTGCGCGGCGGCAGCTCCCCTTCCACCACGTGCAGATCGGTTCTGCACACGCCGCATGCATGTACCTTGACCAGCACCTCGTCCGCGCCCGGTTCAGGCATGGGCGCTTCTTTGAACGCCAACGGATTCTGCTCGATCGGCGCAGCCGATTCCAAGACGCAAGCCCTCATCCCAATGCCTCCTCATCCACCTGTGGGGCAGGTTGACAACTTGTTGACAACCCGAACGCCATGCAACAGTTTATCGCCAAATTCGAGAAGGATATCCAGGGTGCGATGTCCGGTGAGGATCATGTGAAGGGGATCGGTCAAAAGGTCAACCGAGCGGCGCTGGCTCCGCTTAAGCAGCACAATGTCGCGGGAGGGCAGGATAGCCGCAACCAAAAAAGGCGGCCTGAGAGGCCGCCGCAGGCCGAGGGCCTGCCCCACGAAGACTAAACGCTGAAGGAGCTGCCGCAGCCGCAGGTGGACTTCACTTGCGGATTGCTGAACTTGAACCCGGAGCCTTCCAGGGTCTCGACATAGTCGACTTCGGCCCCGTCCAGGTATAGCAGGCTGGCCTGGTCGACGAAAAGCTTCAGGCCGCCGAAGTTATAGGTCTTGTCCAACATGTTGGGTTGGTTCTCGAAGGCCATCGAGTAGCTGAAGCCCGAGCATCCCCCGCCGACCACCGCGATGCGCAGTCCGGCCGGCTTGGGCTCCTGCGAGTCCAAAATCTCCCTTACTTTGCCGACTGCCTTTTCCGTCATTTGCACCATATGAAGTCCGACTCCTGTTTGAGAACTTGTCCCGCTACGCCATTATACACGAGGCGGACCGGGACAGCCAACTAAATGGATGCCCCCAAAGCGCTTAAGTTGCGGGAATCTGCTATTTTTGGGAATGGAAGTTGAAACCGCGGGTGATCGGTCCGCGTCGGAATCGGTGTATGGGAACACTGACCGGCGCGTTGCCATTCCCCGGCTTCGGTACCGGGGTTGCAACAAAAACCAGAGTGGATTACCTGAACACCCAGGAAGGCGCATTGGTCCGGCGCGCGCAGGCGGGCGAGGAAGCGGCTTTCCGCGAAATCGTGGAGAAGTATCAATCCAAGGTGTTCTCCATCATCCACGGCATCGTGCGCCAGCGCAACGACGTGGAAGATATTGCGCAGCAAGTGTTTGCCAAGGTTTACCTGTCGATCAGGAATTTCGATTTCCGCAGTTCGCTGATCACCTGGATCTACAAGATCACGGTGAACGAGTGCTTCGACTACCTGCGCAAGAAAAAAGTGCGCAAGCTGGTGTACGAGAGCGATCTGAGCGAAGACGAAGTGCGCCGCGTGGAGAACGCCGATCCCGCGATCGATCGCCAGCCGGCCGCGGATCTGAACCTGGCGCGCCGGGACTACGTCCTGAAACTTCTCAGCCGGGTATCGGAAGAGGAGCGCATGTTATTGATGATGAAGGAAGTTGAGGGGCATTCGGTGGAAGAACTGGCGGGCATGACGGGAATGAACGAAAACACCATCAAGGTGAAATTATTCAGGGCGCGGCAGAAACTGGTGAAGGCCGCGCAGCGTCTGGACAGATTGCCCGGCTTAGTGGCCGGTTGAGCGAAGCAGGTTCCCCGGAAGCGGGCAAGTCGCAAAAAGACTCGCGCGGGGGGAAGAGTAAGGAACTGGTTTTGTAAAGGGAAGAAGCTATGCACGCGGTAATCATTAACGATCTTGAGGAGTACTTGAGCGGTGACCTGCCGCCTTCGGCTCTGGACCGCTTTCAAGCGCATCTGGAAACCTGCGGCAAATGCCGCCGGGAAGTTGAAGGGATTCAGGAGTCCGCTGGACTGCTGGCGTCGCTGAAACCTGCCGTGGGAGTGGATCCCCCCCCAAGTTTCGTAGCGCAAGTCATGCAAGCGGCTGCGGAACATGCGGTCCCGTCCTTCTGGACAGCCTTCGGGGATTTCGCGTTTGGGCGTCGGGTGGTGTTCGCTTCCTTGTTGACGCTGGCGGTGCTGGGCACCGTCCTGGTGTCGCGGGAAGCGGCCTACGCGCCCAATCCAACCACCCCCGAGGCGGTGATGGCCGACGCCGCAGGCTCTCCGAACGCCGGTCAGATGCTGGTGACGCTGGCAAGCTATGAACCATAACGCGCTCGCGAAACCTGCCGCGCTCCAGTTTTGGGAGTCCCCCAAGTTCGCCGGCGTTGGGGTCTTGCTATTGGTGTTCCTGTGCGGGGCCGCGGCCGGAGCCGTGGCCATGAATCTGGGCGCACACGAGGTGCTGCATCCGCACCCGTTTTGGGACAACAGCGCCAAGACCGAATACCTCAAGAGTGTGACCAAGCGGCTGGATCTGACTCCCGATCAGGCGTCCCAGATGGCCAGCATCCTGGACGACTTCGCGAAGTACTATCAAACCGTCCTGTCGGACGGCAGAGCTCGCATTTTTAATATTTTGAACGACGAGCAGAAGCGCAAGTTCGAGCAGATGCTGAAAGAACGCCCGCGCTAGCAAAGAGCGGCCTGAGAGGCCCGGCCCGGAGGGCACCCCTAACTGAGTGCCTGCCCCACAGGAATTCAGGCGACCAGGTGGATGCGGTTGCGGCCTTCGCCTTTGGCGCAATACAACGCCTTATCGGCGGTATGCAGCAGCGCCTTGGCGGATCTCTCTCCGGCGTACTGGACGACGCCGAAGCTGGCGGTTACCTTGCACGTGCGGTCATCCGGCGATCGATACTCCAAGCGTTCCCAATGCTCCCGCAAGCGTTCCATAAGCTGGCCGGCGCGGTCCCCGCTGGTATCGGGCAGGACGATGCAGAACTCGTCGCCGCCCAAGCGCCCGGCGATGTCGGCGCTGCGTATGCCGCCGCGCACGAGTTTTCCGAAAGAGGCCAGGATCTCGTCGCCGGCCGCATGCCCGTGAGCGTCGTTGATGGACTTGAAGCTGTCGATATCGCAGAGGCACACCGATAACGGCTGGCCGGTACAGGCGGCGTCCGCAATGGCGAAGTCGAGCCTGGCCATCAGGGTATGACGGCTCGCGAGGCCAGTCAGGGTGTCGTGCGCGACGTGGTATCGGGCCTTGTGGAAAGCCGCCTCCACCATGGATAGATCGTGAAAGACGACGGCCAGCGACACGCACAGCAGAAAGAGGGCGGCGGCGCAGCTTAGCAACACCATCCATTGCAGGCGGCGGCTGCTGGACTCCTGTTGGGCAAAGCGCGATGTCAGGTTTTCCTGCTCCTGGTGCTCCATATCTTGAATTCCGCGGCGGATTTCTTCGAGGTACTCAGGGCCCCGATCAAAAGCCAGAATGCGGCGGGCGGCTGGAAAGCCCCGGTTATGCCCGATCTTCAGGAGCGCTTCCAGCAGGACCGTGCGTTGGAGGATGAGCGGCTCCATTCTGTCGATACGGGCTTGTTGGCGCGGGCAATCGGCGGTGAGCTTCCGGACCGCGGCGAGCTGGCGGCGGGTTTCGGTCAAGCCGGCGGAGTATGGGACCAGAGTGGACTCCTGGTCCGTGAGGAGGAATGCCCGCAGTCCTGTTTCGGCCACGGTGACACTGGCAGCAGTGGCTTCGAGGCGCGTGAGGACGTCGTGCGTGTGGGCCACCCAGCGGGCGTTCTCCACCAGTTTGTTTGAGGCCTGATAGACAGCGGTAGTGATCCCGATGAGACAGACGGCCAATCCGACAGCCGCGGCTTTGATTTCGTAACTTGCGAACAAGTGCCAAGGATCGCACGGTGCGGGGGTGCGGTTCTAGTTTCTTTTAGTTAACAAACGGCAGAAGACAGAATACAGAAGACAGAAGTCAGAAGACGGAAGTCAGAATCTGCTCGGCCAGGGCGGCGATGTCTCCTTCCATGGGGCGGTCGCGATCGAGGAAGGCGGCCACTTGACGGACGGCATCGTAGATGCGGCGGCTTCCCTGGCCCAGCCGCTGCGGGCCGCCGCGGAGGTCCACGGCCTGGGCCGCGGCCAGCAGCACCATAGCGGTGGCGTTGCGCAGGCACTCAATGGCATCGGCGGCGGTCACGGCGGCGTGCATGCCCAGGCTCACCACATCCTGGTTGTATTGCTCGGTGGGCAGGGAATGGATAGAACTCGGGCCGGCCATCTGGCGAATGGCGCAGGTGAGGCTCGAGATGCTCAACTGCATGCCTTTGAATCCGGAATTGACGCCCGGTTCGGGCACCAGGTTGGCCGGCAGGCCGCCCGAGAACTTGTCGTCCACCAGCACGGCGAACAGCGCATTGGACCAATTGGCTTCAATGGCGAAATCCAGCTTGAGGGTGTCCAGCAGGCGGGAGATGTGGCCGCCATAGAAGTTGCCGGCGCGGTAGAGATCGCCGGTTTCCGGGTCGATGAGCGGGTTGTCATTGGCCGAATTGATCTCGCGCTCGACGACGGCGCGCGCGGCGTCCAGGGCTTCCCAGGCCGGCCCGAGACCTTGCGGCACGCAGCGCAGCGAGTAGCACTTTTGAATATAAGATTCGGTGACGAATCCGCTGCCTTCGAGCAGGCCGAGGACGTGCGCCGCCACGGCAATTTGGCCGGGATGGCCCTTGCTCTCATGCACCCAGGGCCGATAAGGCTCCGACGGCGCCTGGAGCGCCTCTATGGACAGTGCCACCGCTCCCAGCAGAGCGCGCAGCACGCGCCACGCATCCAACCAGAGCAGCGCGGCGAAAGCGGTCATGCCGGTGGTGCCGTTGATCAGCGCCAAGCCTTCCTTGGGGGCGAAACGCACGGTGGCGAGACCGGCGGCGCGCAACGCTTCCTCGGCTGGCACGCGGCGGCCCTGGTAATCGACCTGGCCCATGCCCGTCAGCGCGCGGGCGATGTAGGCGGAAGGCATGAGGTCGCCGGAGGCGCCCACCGATCCGTAGCGCGGGACCACCGGGACGATGCCGTGGTTCAGCAACTCTTCCAGGGCCGAGACCAGTTCCCAGCGCACCGCGGAGGTGCCTCGGGAAAACGTCGCCAGACGCAGCAGCATGGCCGCCCGCACTACGTCCCGCGACAAGGGAGCGCCAGTGCCGCAGGAAAGGTGATTCATCAGGTTGTGCTGGAAGCGTTCGGTTTGTTCGGCATCCAGCGAGAATCTGATGTTGCCGCCCACGCCGGTATTGACGCCGTAGATACGGTCGCCGGCGGCGAGGCGCTCCTCCAGTTTTACGCGGCCTTGCCGGATGCGCGCGCGCGCCGGCTCGGCAAACTCCACGCGCGCCTCGCGGCGGGCTACGTCTTCCACATCTTCGATAGAGATCGGGCGAAGGCCCAGGACCAGGCTGTTTGGCATGATTATATTCGACGGCAGGCGCTATTATTCGATTGTAAAGCTCTGGCGGGCCTCGGCGGTCTGGCTGCCCACGCCGTCATGCGCGGTGACTAACAGAGTGTACTCGCCGGGGCGGGTATCGGGCTTGGTGGCCAGGCTGAAAACGGCGGGCACGTAGCGCTTGGGATAAAACGACTGGCTACGGTCCGCGCCCGCCTGCGGCTGGGTGTAGATGGTCTTGCCGCTGGGCGCGAGCACCGCTACGTCATAGCTGACGTCGATGGAATTGGTCTCGCCGTACTTGAAGCCGATCATATCGAAGCGCGCCCAGACCGCGTCTCCGCGGCGGTAAGCGGCCTTCGACAGAGCTTCCCTGTCATCCTCCCCGCGGAGGAAGCGGATATTGCGGATCACCAGGGTGTCGCTGGGGTCCACACGGCGCCCGTGAACTTCGAAGGGGACCTCTTTGGCAGCCGTGGCGTTGGCAATCAGGTCTGTGACGGAAATGGCGATTTTGTAGGTGCCCGAATCGGCCAGGGGCGGAATGACGATTTCCTGGTGGACGGTGGGCTTCCAGTTCTTATCCTCCGGGGCAAGGGTCTCTTCGATCTCGGCCGATACTGGCTCCATGAGACGCACGCCGTGCGGATCGAAGGCGTCCAGCTTGTAGCTGAGGTGCACGCGATCGACGGAAGAGGCGGTAAAGCCGTCGACCTGGAAGCTGAAAAACATGGTTTCGCCCGGATCGTGCGCAAAACTGTTGGGCACGGCGGCGCCGCCGTCCCGATCGGAGACGGTGGGCCTGACGACGGCTAGGGGCACAGCGGCCCCCCACAGCGAACCGGCCAGGAGGAGAAGGAGCAGGGCTGGGTGAGGACCTAGCACCTTATTGGTGGATGTCATGATCGTCTTCATTGCGGTGTCGGCATATCGGGTGTTTCCGAGGCGAAGGTGAGCGGGATATCGATATCGTGGTTCTTCTGGCTGGTTTCATCGGTGACGCGCAGGCGATAGTGCTTGGGCGGGACGTCGAAGACGACATTGCCCTGCAGCGTTTCGGCGGGCTTGACCCGCCGCAGGTAACCGGTCCAGTCGGGGACCTGGTCGCCGTTGGAGAGTTCGGCATAGGTCTGGCCGGCATCGTCCAGCAAGGTCAGGGTGGGGACCATGAGTTCGGTAGAGCCGCCATTGACCACGCTGAGGCGGATCAGGAAGAAGCGGTCTTTGGGCACCCGCGCGTCGGCGCCTTGTCCCAGTTGGGCTTTCCATTGGTCTTCGAAGACGTTATAGACCAGCGAGCCGGCGGTCACGCGCTCTCCCATGCGGTGAAGCTGGATCTCGGTCGGCGCGACGGGGGCGCATCCGGTAGCGGCCGCGAGGCAGACGAGGGCGGCGGCGGCCATAAAGGATTGCAAAGTGTGCATAGAGGAATCTTGCGCCGTGGAGGTACCGGGTGTCAAGCGGGCGGTGGAAGGCCGATTGCCAATCGGCCTGCAGGTTGCCAACCTGCCCCACAAGAAGAATTAGCCGCCGCGGCTCATCTTCCTGGAAATGAATAAGGCCACCTCCAGGGCCTGCTCGTAATTGAGTCTGGGATCCAAGCCTGATTTGTAGGCCAGCTTCAGATCGGACTCGCGCAACCCGCGCGCCCCTCCGATGCACTCCGTCACGTTCTCGCCGGTGACTTCGATATGGATGCCGCCCAGCCGGGTTCCGCAGGCCGCGTGAATGTCGAAGGCCTGGTCGATCTCGCTGAGGATCTCCTCGAAGTTGCGGGTCTTGATGCCATCCGCCGTGGTGCGCGTATTGCCGTGCATGGGATCGCAGGACCACAGCACGGTCTTGCCGGTGGAGTGCGCGGCTTCGATGAGCGGCGGCAAAAAGCGGCCGATGGAGTCCGCGCCGAAGCGATGAATCAGCGTGAGGCGGCCGGGTTCATCGTCGGGGTGCAGGATTTCGACAATTTGTTTGAGCGTGTCCGGTTGCATTCCCGGCCCAACCTTTACGCCGATGGGATTGCGGATGCCGCGGAAGAATTCCACGTGCGCGCCACCGGGATCGGCCGTGCGCATACCAATCCAAGGGAAATGGGAGGAAAGGTCGTACCAGCCCTCCTGCCGGGGTACGCGGCGGGTCTGAGCCTGCTCGTACAGCAGATGCAGACCTTCGTGGCTGGTGAAGAAATCGATCCATTGCAGCTCGCCCGGATGCACGCCCATGAGGCTTTCCATGAAGCGGATGGACTCGCCGATCTGGTGGGCGATGCGCCGGTACTCATCCGCCATGGGGGAATCTTTCACCCAGTCCAGGTTCCAGTAATCCAGGCGGGCGGGGTCGACGAAACCGCGGCTGACCAGGGCGCGAATGAAGTTGAGCGTGAGCGCGGCGCGCTCGTAGCCACGCAGCATCAACTGCGGATCGGGGGTGCGCGCGGCAGCGGTGAACTCGGGGGCGTTGATCAGGTCGCCGCGGTAGCTGGGCAGGGTGACGCCGTGGCGCGTTTCAAACTCGTCGGAGCGGGGCTTGGCATACTGGCCGGCGAAGCGGCCCACGCGGATCACGCGCCGCTGGCCGCCGAGGGCCAGCACCAGGCTCATCTGCAGCAGGATTTTGAGCTTGTTGGCGATGGTGCCGGAGTCGCAATGATCGTAGCGCTCGGCGCAGTCGCCGCCCTGCAGCAGGAACCGCTCGCCGCGCGCGGCTTCCGCCAACTGGGCACGCAGCGCGTTGATCTCCCAAGAGGTCACCAGCGGCGGCAGGGTTGAGATTTCGTCCACTACACGGGCGACCTGGTCTTCGCGCGGGTATTGCGGCTGCTGTTCGGCGGGCCTGGTTTTCCAGGATGTGGGCGACCAGTCTGGCATCCAGCCAACAGCTTAGCAAGTTGTGTTGACGCCGGTGCCTGGATCGGCCCACATCACGGCATGCCGCAAACGGAAGGCCGATTGACAATCGGCCTGCAGGTTGTCAACGTTGTCAACCTGCCCCACAAGACGCTAGAAGAGAACCTTCAAAGCTAACTGCACGTTGCGGGGAGCGCCAGGGCCGATGCCCGGCGCGCCAAAGGATACGTCGTAGGTCGAGCCGACTTGTCCCAAGTTGCTGCCTTGGAGGTTGTTAGCCGGTCCGGAGTAGTTCACGAAATTGAAGATGTTGAAGATTTCAGCGCGAACCTGAGTGGTGACGTGCTCGCCGATCCTGAAGTTCTTGAACACCGAGAAGTCGATCTGGTGATTGGGAGGGCCATAAAACTGGTCAAACTTTTGATTCGAATACGTGCCTGGAGCGGGCGACGCGAACGCGGCGGGGTTGAACCAGTAATAGGTGCTGGTGGCTCGATTTGAGGCGGGCACCCCCGAGAAGGGATCGCCGACCACCTGTGCCCTGTCGGCAAACTCGGACGTGCCGCTGGAATCGTTGCCGGAATAGACGGTAAACGGCGTGCCCGTGAAGAAAGACATCAAGGTATTCAACTGCCAGCCGCCGAGAAGGTTTTGGTGCTGGCTCGGCTGAGGGAGCGAATAAGTCAGGAACATGGAAAACGAATTGCGAATGTCGAAATTCGAATTGCCGTAATCGCACTTCAGGCAATAGCTGTTCTGGGGAATGATGCCACGAGCGTAGGACAGGTCGTCCATAGAGTGCCCGAGGGTGTAGCTGAGCTTGGTGGTGAAGCCGTGGAAATTGGTGGTCCGCACGGACGCCAGGAAGCCGTTGAAATGAGCGTTGCCGACGGAATCCACTTCATTGATGGCGGCGAGGTTCGGAAACTGGCTGTAATAGGGCCGCGAAGTGACCGCCTCGGGCGAACCGATGGGGATCTGATTGATATCCAGGGTGTCCGGCAGGTGGTGACTCAAGCTGCCCGAATAGCCGACCTCGACCACCGCATCCTTGGCAACCTGATACTGAACGTTGAGGTTGGTATTCATGCTGTAAGCGGTGACGAACTGCTGGCTGACGGAGAAGCCGCCGTAGGGGCCGGTGGCCGAACTTCCCGCAAAGATAGGAACGCCGGACGCCAGAGTAATCGGCGACTGATTCACTACGGTCAAAACCGGCGCGGTTCCGCCGATGTTCTCGTTAATGCCCGAGGCGGCGCCGTTGGACGCGGAACTGTTGCCGAAGTAGGAGATATTGGGGACCTGATAGAACATGCCCCAGCCGCCACGGATCACCAGTTTGCCGCCGGCCTTGGGTTGGTAAGCGAATCCGAGGCGCGGACCAAAATCGTGCAGATCGCGGGGCCAGAGGGTGTTAAGGCCGTGTGTGCCGACATAGGTGACGCCGCCGTCGGCGGGGATGAAGGTCGAAATCAGGTTCTTCGGATTCGAGATAGGGCTCTGATACACCCAGTTCAAGCCATAGTTCAGCGTCAGCTTGGGAGTTATCTTCCAAGTATCCTGCGCAAAAAAAGAAGCTCCGGCAAGGTTATAAATGCGCTGCTGGTTGCCGTACGCGATGCTGGCGTGCCCGATCGCAATGCGGCCGGAAAGGAAATCCGCGAGTGCGTCGAGCGATCCGGCGATGGGGGAGTTGCCGACGCCCCAGGTGTCGGTCGGACTTGAGGCGGCAAGCGGTCCCTGGGTGCCATCGAAGGTGAACGTCCCGGGGGCATTCGCATCATAAAACACATCCAGGCGTGAATAACGGTAGTCGCCGCCAAAACGGAACTGGTGGGAGCCCACGGTGTAGGTGAAGGTTTGATCGATGTGACCGGTGGTGTCGATGCGTCCGAGCGGCGGCGTCAAGCCGGTTGAATCGAATCCTGAAATGTTGATGGTAGGCGAGCCAAAATCGGTAGGATCCGTTACGCCGGTTTCCATTCCGACGGAGGCCATGTTGAAGCCGTGGTTGGCGTCATCGAACACCTGCTTGAAATAGTTTACGCCCACCAATGTTTGCGCCAATAAGCGAGGCGTAATCACGGCGTTGTATACCAGGGAGAAGTTGTGCATACGGCTGGGGCAGGCCTGGAAGTAGGAGGGCATTGCGGAGCCAACGTATTCCGTCTGATTGCCGGTACCGCCGAAGTAGCGGATGGCAATGTTGTTCTTCTCGTTAAACTGATGATCGAGTTTAATCACGCCGTTGTAACTGTTCGAGAGATTAATGCCGGCGCCCGCATAATTGTGCAAAATGTCAGAGCCGGTCAGGCTGTTGGCTGGCCAGAGGTAGTTGATCACGTTCGGCATGAGCGGGTTCACCGCTACGCCATCCCGGGCCATCACGGCTTCGGCTGCCGAAACCCATGCGCCTGACGGCGTGGTTCCCGGGGCGGTTAAAGCCTGTCTGTAGTTCTGCTGCTCATAGTTCATGAAGAAGAAGGTGTGATTCTTCACGATGGGGCCGCCGAGTGAGAAACCCTCCTGGTTGTTGCGGAGTTCCGACGTTGGCGAACCAGGGGGTGTGAACCAGTCACTCGCGGCAAGGGCCTCGTTCCGATTGAAGTAATAGACCGAGCCATGGAAGTTGTTGGTCCCCGACTTGACCACTACATTCAGGACGCCGCCCGAATTGCGGCCTTCCTCGGCATTGCTGCTGCTCTGCAGGGAGAATTCGTCGATCGAATCAATCGGCAGGAGCACGCCGCCAATGCCCGACACACCGCCTTGATTGACGGAATTGACGTTGTGCCAAAGGTCGTTGTTGTCGGCTCCGTCGATCTTCCAGTCAATGCCGTTGAACCGGGACCCGTTGAGGGAGCCATTGGCGTTGGCGCCGGGGTTGAACTTCAGCAACTGCGTGAAATCGCGGCCATTCAAAGGAATGTCCAGGATCTGCTTGGTGTCGATCAGGCTGGTTTCCGCCGACGAAGCCGTCTCAATCGCGACGGTCGAGGCCTCAACCTGGACGGTCGTCGCCTGCTTTGCCACTTCCAGTTTCAGTGCGACGGTGGCGATCCTGCCGGCGTCAACCACTACGCCGGATACGATAACCCTGTCGAAGCCCGGCTGGGCGACGGTAATGTCGTACTTGCCGAGCGGGAGATCCTGAAAAACGAACTCACCGGTTGAAGAAGTAAGGCTCGCGCGTCAGGCCCGTATCCGGACTGACCAGCTTGACCGCGGCGGCAGCCACAGCGGCGCCCGTGGCGTCGGTTACGGTACCCGCGATGCCTCCGCGAAAAGTCTGCGCAATCAGCGCTACCGGCGCGAGAGTGGCCAGAAACAACACAACGGAAATCGTTCTGCGGATCATGAGCAAAATCTCCCTTTTTGGTGTTATGGTCACGGCCTGGTTGAAGGTCGCATAATACGGTTACAACCAGCTTGGATCTTGTGGGGCGGGCATTCTGCCCGCAGCCGGCTTTCAACCGGCCCTGGCCGCCTGAAAAGGTGGCTGCGGCCAAGATTGGCCGCCCCACATCAGCCTCACTCGTCATTCAAACATTGGAGCGTTCACGGCTCAAACCCAACCAGAGGACAACCGACGCTACATGGCGACTCCCGTTCGGCGATTGGAACGCGGACTTGGACAGGGTGCTTTTTCTTGTCCCCCAGGTTTGTAACAGTATACATCGAGCCGCTCGATCCATCCAGAGAATTAAGAGTTTTTAATGCTTGACCTGCCCGACGCAGGATCGCCGCTGCCTGGCTTTTCGTGGCTGCAAACCGTAAGGCCAGTGTTATACTGAAGCAACTCTGGCTTGCTGCACTCAGGCCTCGTCTAATGCGATTGTGAGCAAGTGTTCCCCGCGAATTGGAACATCCAGGGTTCGGCTCCAAGTCCTGAGCGTGTTTATCACAAGGAGAGGAGACAAGCATGGCAAGTGCAACCCTTACGAGACAAGAAGAACGCAATCCCCTAAACAGGGAATTCTCGCGTCGCAGCTTCCACAGATTCGCTTCTTTACTGGCGGCAGGCGCGGCGCTTCCCTTCTACAACGAGCGGGCGCTCGCGCAGCTCTCGATGCTGAAGAACATGCCTCCCGATGCGGTCAAGATCAACGCCAACGAGAACCCCATGGGGCCGTGTCCGGAGGCGGCGGAGGCCATCCATGCGGTGGTGCAAAAGGGCGGCAGGTATTTGTACGAAGAAACCTTTGCGATGGCCAGTACGCTGGCGGAACAGGAAGGCGTGAAGTTCTCCTGGGATCCGGCGGCGAGCTATATACAGGCATTCGCGGGATCGAGCGATCCGCTGCATCGCGCGGTGCTGGCGTTTTGCTCCAAGGATAAGCCCTTCGTGGTGGGCGACCCGGGTTACGAGGCCGGTGCGCGCGCCGCGAAATACATCGGCGCCGCGGCCGTTACGGTCCCGCTGGTGAAGGGTAGCGCGGCCCACGATGTGAAGGCCCTCGCCGCGGCGCACCCCAGCCCCGGTGTGATTTACGTTTGCAATCCGAATAACCCTACCGGAACCGTGACCTCCAAAGCGGACATCGAGTGGCTGGTGGCCAACAAGCCCGCCGGCTCGGTTGTGCTTCTGGATGAGGCGTACATTCACTTGTCCGATTCGGCGGTCAGGAGTTCTTATCTGGCGGCCGCGGATAAGGACGTGATCGTCCTCAGAACATTTTCGAAGCTGTACGGAATGGCGGGCCTGCGGGCGGGCGCTGCCATCGCACGGCCGGACCTGCTGCAGAAGATGAACGTGTACATGGCCGGAGCCTTGCCGGTGACTGCCATGGTGGGCGCCAACGCCAGCCTCAAGGTGAAGAACCTGGTGGCGGAGCGGCGCGCCACCATTGCCGCCATCCGCACCGAGACGTTTGAATTCCTGGACAAGCGCAACATCGAGTTCCTCCCCTCGGAAGCCAACATGTTCATGATGAACGTGAAGCGGCCGGGCAAGGACTTCTACGAGCAGATGGCGAAGCACAAGGTCTACATAGGCCGTGTCTGGCCGGTGTGGCCGACCTGGGTTCGCGTCACCGTGGGCACGCGCGAGGAGATGGCGAAGTTTCGCGAGGCGTGCGTACAGTGCTACGCCGCCTGACGGAACTGCTGCGCGGGAGCATCGCCAGGCGGGGCGGGGAGGTTTAGAAGTGCCCCGCACCACTTGGCCGGTTCTGGCACGCAGCCGCAAACGCTACACGTGGCGGGTCTTCGCGGGCGACATCTCCGGGGGGTTGATCGCGGCCCTCATTGCCCTGCCGTATGGCCTGGCGCTGGCGTCCATGATGGGGCTGCCTCCGACGCTAGGTATCGTCACGTCGGTGGTGACTGCCCCGGTTACGGCACTGCTGGGACGCAATCCCGTTCTGATCGGCGGCACTGCCAGCGCCACGGTCCCATTTATCGCGCTGGCAGTTGCGCAGCACGGCGTGGGCGGCGCGGCGCAGGTCTGTTTAGTCGCTTCGGTGTTCATGATGTGCTTCTGCGTGCTGCAACTGGGGCAATACATATTGAAGGTGCCGCACGCGGTGGTGACGGGATTCTCGTGCGGCATCGGGGCCATGATGGTGCTCACGCAGCTTTCCCCGATGCTCGGCGTGCAGGTTGCGGTCGACCGCACCACGACCAACCTGCTGTATCAAGCAGCGGTAGTCCTGGGGCACGTTGCCGGCGCGCGTCCGGGGACCGTCGCGATCAGCCTCGCGGTGATCGGCGTCTCGTTGCTGGCGGCACGTGTCCACACGCGGCTTCCGGGTCCGCTGCTGGGTATCCTGGCCGGCATGGGCATTGCCACTGTGCTCGGAATCAAGCAGGGCCTGGTGGGGGCCATCGATTTCCGCGTGCCGCCCTTCGCGGGCTTCTCGTGGCAACCGGCGGATGTCTGGACCGTTCTCCCGTCGGGGCTGGGACTGGCGTTCGTATCGTCGGTGAACATTCTGCTGACCTCGCGCGTGGTGGATCACTTTCGCGGCCGGCACCGTCCGTTGATGCGTACGGACGCCGACCGGGAACTGGGGGCTTATGGGATCGCCAATCTCGGTGCGGCGATGTTCGGCGCGCCGATGAGCGTGGGCATCCCGGCGCGCAGTTTGGCCAGCGTGCGCTGCGGCGCGACGACACGCCTGTCGAATCTCGCGCATGCGGCCATCCTGCTGGGGATGGTGGCACTGGGCCGCAATGCGATCGCGCGCGTGCCCATGGCCGCCTTGGCGGCGGTAACCGCGTGGGTCGGAATCGGGTTGCTCGAATGGAGCACCTGGAGGCGGCTGGCGCGCATGCGGCGCGTGGATGCGGCGGCGTTCCTGGTGACGGCTATGGGAGTTCTAACCTTCAACGCCGTGGCGGCGGTGGCCCTCGGGTGCTCGCTTTACGGCGTGCATAAGTTGTGGCTTCTGCGGCCACGGCGCCAAGTGCGGGGCGACGGGTTTCCGTCACTCGACCGTGGAGCGGTAGCTTACGAGAGAGAAATGGAGGGGCTTCCGCAGAGTGCTGCTTCCAACCAGGCACGGGTTGTTTCGGAGTCTTTTGGGCCGCCGATTGATTCGTGACGCGGTATCGGGAAGGCGGCTGCGCGCTTCATACGAAAGAACTCAGCCTACTCAAGGATGTTCCGGGTCCAGAACGCGGAGTCCTTCCAGCGCTGCGACCGCGCATAGCCCGCGTCCGCGGCGAGGAAGTGGTCGATAAGGGCCTAACACTCCGACCTGAACGCGACGACTTGCGCCGACGAGGATTGCTTGAAGACATCGGCAGGCGCGGCGGGCTCGAACCGGCGACCCTCTGCTAGAAGGCAGATGACCCAAGCTCTACACGTCTAAACGAGATTGCCTCCCACAATGGGCAGGTCGATCTCCACCAACAGGCCCGGCTGCGCATTCCGCGCGCGGATGGTGCCCTTGTGCAACTCGACGGCGCGCCGCGCGATGGACAGCCCCAAGCCCGCACCGCCGCTGGCCCGGTCGCGATCCGTTTCCACGCGATAGAAGGCGTCGAAGATGCGCGGCAACTCTTGCTCCGGCACGCCCGGTCCGTAATCCCGAATCCGCAGCGTGGCGCGACCGGCCCCCGCTCCCTGACGGTCGCGGCTCGGTAACGGTTCCAGGCTGGCTTCCACCGCGGTACCTTCGGGCGCATGGCGGATGGCGTTGCGAATCACGTTTTCGATGGCCCGCCGCAGCAATTCGGCATCGCCCTGGATGGTCACCGACTGCGCGCCCATCAGGCGCACTTCGCTCCCGTGCGCCCGCGCTTCAAGCGCCGACTCGGTCACCAGTTCCTCCAACAATCGATCCAGCCGCACCGGCTCGCGGCGCAGCGAATCTGGTTCGCCTTCGGCGCGCGTGACCTGCAGCAGACCGCCGACCAGCGAATTGAGCCGCTCGGCTTCCCGGTCGATGCGGTCGAGGTGCTGCTCGCGGTTTTCTCCGGAGCGCGCCAACTCCACGGCGACTCGCAACCGCGCCAGCGGCGAGCGCAGCTCATGGGAGATATCCAGCAGCAACCTGTGCTCGGCGTCGACCAGCGTTTGGATGCGATCCGCCATGCGGTCGAAGGTGCGGCCCAGGTCGCCCAACTCGTCGCGCCTGCGTGTTTTGGCGCGTGCGGCCAGATCGCCGCGGCCGAAACGCTCCACGGCGCGCTGGAGCTGGCGCACCGGATGGGTCAGGTAATACGCCAGCAGGTAACAGAGAAAGACGCCGGCCGCCATCATCCACCAATGCTGCGGCGCCAGGAACCAGTAGCCGAGGCGCGCGTGCGGGATCACGAAAATGAACCAATACCTGCCGTCCCCCGAGTTGCGCGAGATGGCCGCGCCGCGCAGGCGGACGGCCCGAAAGCGGGACTCCTCGCGCGACTGGTCGAGCAGGCCGGATTCGTCGGCGCCGGTGAGCAAGTCGTGCCCGGACGCGTCGGCGAGAATGCCCTCGCCTCCGAAGGCCGCGTGGAGGCGGTGCGTGAACTGCTGCAAACCCGGCTGGCCGCCGGTCTCATAAGCGGCGCGCGCCTCGGCAAGCTGGAAAGCCACCACGCGCGTCAGATAGGGGCGAGATCCAGACAGGCCCGAAACGAAGGCCGATCCGATGGTGGTGATCACCAGCGTGGCCCCGAACCACAACAGGATTTTGGCGAAGAGCGAATTCATTCGGGCACCTCGTCCGGGGATGACAGGCTGAAGCCTGTTCCACCCGACCTCAGAAACTGGTAGCCGACGCTGCGAATGGTTTTGATGAACGGACGCTTGGTTTCTAATTTGCGGCGGATGTGGCTGATGTGCATATCGATGGAGCGGTCGAACGGGGTGGCTTTGCGGTTGTAGAGGTTTTCCATCAGATCGTCGCGCGAGAGCACCCGGCCGGCGGCGCGCATCAGGATTTCCAGAATGTCGAATTCGAAGGTGGTAAGATCCACGGCCTGCCCGTCCACCGTCACCTGGCGGGTGGCGGGGTCGAGCGCCACGCCATTCACTTCCAGGCGCGCTGCGGCGGAGGTGCGCGGTTCGTAGCGCCGCAGGATGGCGCGCACGCGGGCCACCAGTTCCCGCGGGTTGAAGGGCTTGGGCAGGTAATCGTCGGCGCCCAGCTCCAGGCCCACGATGCGGTCCACATCGTCGGCGCGCGCGGTCAGCATCAGCACGGGAACGTGGCTCTCTTTGCGCAGGCGGCGCAGGATCTCGAAACCGTCCAGGCCGGGCAGCATGACGTCGAGAATCACGAGGTTGAAGCCGCCGTGGAAGGCCCGTTCCAGGCCGCGGCGGCCTTCATGCACGGATTCGACCGCGAAGCCCTCGCCGGTGAGAAACTCCGTCAGCAGGGAGCAGAGTTCGGTGTCGTCGTCGATTAACAGGAGTCGCACGGCTCCGAATGTAGCATGTCCAAGCGTGTGCGGAAAGTTGTGGCGAAGCGCCGACTGGTGTTACAACGAAGATGAACAACGCCGGGGTGAGGCGTTCCCACGTATGAAGACCCTTGGATGGCTGATGTCATTGGCGCTCTGGGGCACGGTCACGCAGACGATTAACTTCGATTCCGCGAAGCCGGGGTCGGCGCCGCCGGGATGGACTGTGACGCCGAATCCTCAGTGGGAGATTCGGAAAGACTCCAGCGCTCCCAGCCCGCCGTATGTGTTCGCGCAGATCTCCAAGGACGCAGGCGGCGATGCGCCAGATGCCCGATGCCCGCTCGCCATCCTGAACGAGCGGGACGTGAAGGACGGCGATTTAAGCGTGAGGGTGAAGCCGGTGGCCGGCAAGGAGGATCGCGCCGGGGGCCTGGTGTTCCGCTACCGCGACCCGGACAACTACTACGTGGTACGCGCCAATGCGCTGGAGAACAGCATCATGCTGTATAAGGTGGAGTTTGGGAAGCGCACGGCGCTGGCTACGCGAGGCACCCGGCCGAAAAGCTACGGCGTGACACATCCCGTGCCGGTCAATCAGTGGAGCGTGCTCAAAGTGCAGTTCTACGGTCCCAAGTTCAGCGTGTATTTCAATCACCGGCGCTTGTTCGAGGTGCTGGACTCTACGTTCCGGCAGCCCGGCAAGGTTGGACTGTGGACTAGAGCCGACGGCATCACCTACTTCGACGATTTCAGGATTGCAGGGAAGTAGCAAGAAGCCGGCTAAAAGCCAACTCTGGCACCACTCTTCCCGGCAGCACATTACGAGTGGGGCAGGCTCTCAGCCTGCGCGGGGCTCTCAGCCCCGCCTTCGCGAGCTTTGCTCGCGAGCCGGCTAAAAGCCGGCTGCGGGCATGATTGCCCGCCCCACTTTACTTTGCGGGCTGGCCGGCGCTTTCCGCGACGCTGCGCGCCAGGTAATTCACCACCTTGGCCTCGTTGCGCGCCACCTCATAATAGGCGTTTTTCAGCAACTGGTCCTTGCGATTGAGGAGCGTCTCGCGAATGCTCTGCTGCACGCGCGGATCGTTCAGCTCGCGTTGCCCGGCGGATTCCTTGGAGATGATTTTGAAAATGCGGTAGCCCTCCTGCGTCTTGATGATGGGGCTGATGGCGCCGGGGGCCAGGGACATCACCATCTTGCGCAGCTCGACGTTGGCTTTCTCGAGCGCGGACTCGGTGATGAATCCCAGATCGCCGCCGTTAGGCGCGGAGATGGGGTCCTCGGAGTAGTTATGGGCCACCAGGCCGAACTCTTCACCGCGCTGCAGGCGCCCCTGGATTTCACGGATCTTGTGGTTGGCTTCGACATCGTTCTGCGCCTTGCTGTTTCTCAGGTTGCCGGCGCTGGGTTCCGGATTGGGCGTGACCAGGATCTGCGCCATGTGGACGCGCGGCTCGGCCAGATTGAAGCTGGCCTTGTTGGCGTTGTAGAAGGCGGTGACATCGGCGTCGGTGATGGCGATGTGGGAGGTGATGTCCTTATTGATGAGCTTCTGAATGCTCAACTCGCGGCGGATTTTGGACTTGAGATCGTCCAGCGTCATCTTGTTGTCGCGAAGCTGCTGCTCGAACTGTTCTTTGGTCCAGGGCGCCCGCAGCTCGGTGAGCTTGGCTTCGACGTCGGCATCGCCCGCCAGCAGCCCTTGTTTTTCGGCGCGCTGCAACATGATCTCGTTATCGATCAAGCCGCGCAGCACTTCCAGCTTTTGCGCCATGGTCTGCTCGCCGGACTGGCCGGGCGCCGCGAGCTGCGACTGCTGATAGGTCCTCTCCAACTCGGTATCGGAGATGGCGCGATTGTTCACCGTGGCGGCCACGTTGGCGGGCGCCGACTTCTTGCAAGCCGGGACGCACAGCAGAATCGGGAGAAGCGCGACGCTTCCCCAGCGAACCGCGCGCGATGGCCCGCGGTAGCACAAAGCATCAGACATGACGATTCCTCATTGTATATGGGTACAATGGCCTGCGGGAGAGCATCGTTGATGAGAGTCGGCATGATCGGCACGGGCGCCATCTCGCAGAAGCACGCGGAGGCGTATCGCAACATCGGCTACGAGTTGACCGTTTGCACGGACATCCACGCGGAGACCGGGCGGCGCTTTGCGGCGCAACACGGCGCGGAGTTCGTGGAATCGTACGAGGCGGTTTGCCGGCATCCGCGCGTCGACTTCGTGGATGTCTGCACGTTTCCCGATTTCCGCATGCAAGCCCTGGAGGTTTGCGCGCAGGCGGGCAAGCATATCCAGGTGCAGAAGCCCATCTCGACCAATCTGGCGACGGCGCGCGCGATGGTGGAAACGGCGCGCCGTGCTGGCATCAAGCTGGGGGTGGTCAGCCAGCACCGTTTTGACGACTCCAGCCAGTTTCTGCGGCGGGCGATCGCCGCCGGGCGCCTGGGCAAGCTGCTGGAATGCGATTGTTACGTGAAGTGGTACCGGTCGCCGGAATACTACGCGCGGCCGATCAAGGGCAGTTGGGCCACCGAAGGCGGCGGCGCGCTGATCAACCAGGCGATTCACCAGGTGGATATCCTGCGCTGGCTGGCCGGCCCGGTGCGCGAGTTGTACGCCTTCTGGCAGTTGGGCGCGCTGCACAAGATCGAATCCGAGGATGTGGTGAACGCGGTGGTGCGGTATGGCTCGGGCGCCACCGGCGTGATCCAGGCGGCCACCGCCTTTTGGCCCGGGTACACGGAGCGCACCGAATTCCACGGCGCCAAAGGCACCGCCATCATATCCGGCGACAAGCTGACGGCCTGGGATGTGAAGGACGACACGGGCGAGGCGCCGCCGCTGGCGCAGGATGCCGCTTCTGGATCGTCGGATCCGATGGCGATTTCGCTCGAGCCCTTCGAGCGCCAGTTTCTGGATTTCGGCGAGGCCATCCGCACCGGCCGCGAGCCGTTGGTTTCGGGGGAGGAGGGCTACCAGGCGCTCGAGATCGTGGACGCTATTTACCGGTCGTCGAGGAGCGGCGAAAAAGTCACGCTCGCTTAGCTGCAAGGTTTGTTTGTGGGGCAGGCTCCCAGCCTGCTGCGGCCTCTCAGGCCGCCAGAGCGGGTCCTGTGGAGGACCCACGCAGACCTGGAGGTCCGCCCCACCACGGCTGTCGCGTCAAATTGACCGGGTGCCCGCTTGGCTGTACACTCGGAGGTCTATGTTTCGCAGCCGTTGGATGTTGTGGGCCGGCATTCTGGTGTTTCCGCCGCTAGGGCTGGTGTTGTGGTGGATGCGCGGCGGCGTGCGCCCGTTGGCGCGCATCGCGGGCACGCTCGGTATTTGCGTGGTGGCGATCGTCGAGTTGTTCGCCGTGTACGGCATGCGCCTGGAATGGAACGGCGCCATGAAGGTGTCCGGAGTCTCCTTCGAAACCCGGGCGCATCGCGATGCGCGGGTGGAGGCGAGCCGTACGCGACAGCGCGCCGAGGCTCCAGCGCCGGTGGAGACCGCGCGAACCGTTACCGCGCCCGTGCCTGCACGCACCAGCGAGCGCGTCCCGCCGCCTTACTGGACGGACTTCCGTGGTCCGAACCGCGCGGGCATATACGCGGAGACCCAGATCGAAACAGCCTGGCCGGCCTCGGGATTGCCGCGGCTGTGGAAGGAGCCGGTGGGTGGCGGGTACGCATCCTTTACGGTGGGCGAGGGACGCGCGTACACCATCGAGCAACGTCGCGACCGTGAGGCCATCGCGGCGTATGACATCGAGACGGGGCGAGAGCTGTGGGCGTTCGCGTATCCGGCGCTATTCGATGAGATCCTGGGCGGGGCCGGGCCGCGCGCTACGCCGGTGTATCACGACGGGCTGATCTATTCGCTGGGCGCGAAGGGCGATTTGTATTGCCTGTGGGCGAAGACCGGCAAGCCGAAATGGTCGAAGAACATCCTGGCGGACAATGGGGCTGAGAATCAGCACTGGGGGATGGCGGCGTCGCCATTGATTGTGGACGGCATGGTGGTGGTGACGCCTGGCGGAGCCCAGGGCAAGAGCATGGCAGCCTACGACCGGTTGAGCGGCGCGCCTGTGTGGCGGGCGCTCGACGACCGGGCGGGATACACATCGCCGATCCTGGCCACCCTGGCCGGGCGCAGGCAGATCGTGTGGATCAGCGGACAGCGCGCGGTAGGGGTGGCGCCCGAGAATGGCGCGCTGCTTTGGGAATATGCGTTCCCGGGGCAGATGGATATGAACTGCTCGCAGCCGGTGGTGGTGGATGAGGCGCACGTGTTGCTCTCGTCGGCGCAGGGTCCGGGCGCTGCGTTGCTGGAGATAAGCAAAACGGGCGAGGCCTATGCGGCGCGCGCCGTGTGGCAGAACAACCGCATGAAGAATAAGTTCAACTCGTCGGTGCTCTACCAGGGTTTCATTTATGGTTTCGACGAAGCCATTCTGGCGTGCATCGATCCCCAGACCGGCGAAGTGAAATGGAAGGGCGGGCGCTACGGTTATGGGCAATTGCTGCTGGCCGGCGGATACCTGGTGGTGGTGACCGAGCAGGGCGACGTGGTGCTGGTGCGGGCCACGCCGGAGGGGCATCGGGAGTTGGCGCGCTTCTCCGCGATCGAGGGACGCACGTGGAACATTCCGGCGATCGATAATGGGCTGCTGCTGGTCCGCAACTCGAGCGAAATGGCGTGTTTCCGGTTGGGACCGGGGGCCGGGAAATGAAATCACCGCTCGTTTGGGCTTGGATGCTGGCGGCGCCGGCTTTGGCGTTTGCGCAGACAGAAGCGCGGCCGCGGATTCGCGACCTGGGTGTGCAGATCGGCATTTTGCAGCCGGGGCCGTTGAACGCGATCACCGATGTGGCGGGCGTCAAGGTCGGCCAGACCACGCTGATCCGGGGAGACAACATTCGTACGGGTGTGACCGCGATTCTGCCGCACGGAGGGAACCTGTTTCGGGAGAAGGTTCCGGGCGCGGTCTTTGTGGGCAACGCTTTTGGGAAACTCATTGGTTCCACCCAGGTGAACGAGTTGGGGGAAATCGAGACGCCCATCCTGCTGACTTCGACGCTCTCGGTGGGCCGGGTTGCGGACGCGTTGATCGGCTATATGTTGAGACTGCCCGGCGATGAAGATGTGAGATCGGTGAATCCGCTGGTAGGCGAGACCAACGACGCTTACTTGAACGACATCCGCTCCCGTCCCATCACGGAAGAGGATGTGGTCTCCGCGATTACCAACGCCAAAGAAGGACCCGTGGAAGAAGGGGCGGTGGGCGCCGGGACCGGCACGATGGCGTTCGGTTTCAAAGGCGGCATCGGAACTTCGTCGCGGCGGCTTCCGAACTCCCAGGGCGGCTACACTGTCGGGGTTTTGGTTCAGACGAACTTCGGGGGCGTCCTGAGTATAGCGGGTGTTCCGGTTGGCAAGGAACTGGGGAGCCCTAATTTATTGAACTACATGCAGCAAAGGGGCGCGGCGGACGCGATGCCGGGTCCCCAGAGCGCCAATGGGTCGATCATGATGGTGGTGGCGACCGATGCTCCGATCGATCACCGCAATCTAGACCGCCTGGCAGCGCGCGCCATGCTGGGACTCGGGCGCACGGGATCGAGCGAGAGCAATGGCAGCGGCGATTATGTGATTGCCTTTTCGGCCGCTGCGGGAGTCCGCATCGAAGCCGACAGCCTCATGTATCGGCCGACGGCGCTGCTGCCGAATGAGAGCATGTCTCCGCTGTTTGAGGCGGTGATCGAGGCGACCGAAGAGGCGATCTACAACTCGATGTTTGGTGCGCACGATATGACTGGGAACGGGCATACGGTGAAGGCGTTGCCGCTGCAGGAGACCATCGCCCTGCTGAAGAAACATGGCGCGATACCTGCGAAATAGGGAGGACAGGTCATGCCAATCGCCCTAACCGAAGTACATGCGCCGGTAGCGCCGCCCGATCCGCCGCGAAAGCGATGGACGCGCGCGGAGTGCGACGTCCTGGAGGCATCCGGTCTGCTGGATCAGGAGAGCCTGGAGCTGGTAGAAGGGGAGTTGATCAGTAGGGCAGGGAGGAAACGGCCTCACGTGAACTCGCTGACCGAGGTGCACGGTTGGTTGGTGCGAGTCTTCGGATTTCGCTCGGTGAACGTAGAGGCGCCCATCGATGTGGCCCCTGAGGATAATCCCACCAACGAACCGGTGCCGGATCTGATCGTTCTGCGGCAGAATCGATCGCGTTTAACCTCGAATCCGCGAGCGCAGGATTTGCTGCTCGTGGTGGAGATCGCCGACACCAGCCTCAACTTCGACCTCACGGTAAAGGCGGCGCTCTACGCCAGGGCCGGTGTGTCCGAATGCTGGGTTCTCGACGTCGGCGGCCGCCGGCTGCTGGTGCACCGCAATCCGCGATCGGGGGCGTTTGCGGACGTGGCTGCTTATAGCGAGCATGAAAGCGCGTCGCCGCTGGCCGCGCCACACGCGCAATTCCACGTGGCGGATGGCCTTCCCGATCGCGTAGCCGTCTGACAACCATATCGCGCGGCACTTCCTTGTGCGGGTCCGGGCTCCCGGTGTCTCATTCTGAAACACGCATCTCAATTCTGTACAGCGGGTCGCGGCATACGCTCTTCAAGTCACAGCAGTAAAGGGACTTAGGCTGGGCATTGGGGTGGCCCGGCCCGTGCAATGGGAGATGGTGATCGGTGGTGCGCCGACCGGCCCATCCCGTGACTGACAGAGTGAGGCAAAAAGGAGCAGATTGTTATGAAGACGTTTTGTGCGCGTTTGTGGCATGACGAGCAAGGTCAGGACCTGATCGAATACACGTTGATGCTGGCCTTCGTGGCGTTGGCTTCGGCGGCGTTATTTTCCACCGCCGGTTCGAGTGTCAACATTATTTGGTCGAAGACCAACTCGCAACTGAGCACCGCGGCGAGCTAGGGATGTTGGTGAGTTCGGCGCGCGGCAGTCGGGAAACGGGGCGGCGGCGAGGGCGGGCAGGTCCCGTTCTCTTGGAGGCTGGGGGCCTCAGGCCGCCCTTGCTTTCGAACTAGGCACGGGAGGCCGATGGTTTCCCTGCGGGAATCTCAAAACCCGGATGGCGGCTGGCCTTACCGGCGAGGCGGGCCGTCCTGGACCGAGTCCACGGCCTATGCGCTGTTGGCGCTCATGGCGCAAAGATCGGTTGGAGAAGGGGTCGGGAAAGGGCTGCGGTGGCTCGCCGCCGCGCAGCTTCCGGATGGCGGTTGGCCGCCGCAGCCGGCGGTCGGCCGGAGCACCTGGGTGACCGCGATAGCGGCGCTGCTGGGGCCGGCGGCGCTAGGTGGGGAGGCCTACCGGCGCGGCATTGTCTGGATCGTAGAGCAAACCGGCCAGGAAACCAAGTTTCTGAGCCGGGTGCGGCAATTCCTGACGGGAAATCCGCAGGGCGATCCTGGTTGGCCCTGGTATCCCGGAACCAGCGCGTGGGTGACGCCCACGGCGTTGTCGATGCTGGCCCTCGGCAAGGCTGCGCGATCGGCAGGCTCTCCGCAAATTCGGGCGCGGCTGGACATGGGCGCTGCGTATCTGCTGGCGCACGCCTGCAGCGATGGAGGCTGGAACCATGGGGCGGCTCGAGCGTTGGATTATGACGCGCGTTCCTATGCGGAAACCACCGGCGTAGCGCTGCTGGCGTTGCACGGCAAGGACTCACCGGCCATTCGCAAAGCCTGCCATTGGGCGCAGGCGCAGTTGCCGGAGTGCCGGGCATCGGAAGCCGAAAGCTGGATGCGGCTGGGATTGCTGGCACACGGACAGCTTCCATCGGACGCTCCTGGACCGGTGCGCCCGCCCCGATCCATCCAAAACGCAGCCTTGGCGCTGCTGGCGTCGGCCGCCGTCACGGGCCGGAATGTGTTCCTGGAGTGAATAGCACATGGCCTGCGGCCACAGCGGGTATGAAAAAGACGCGCGCTTGGCGCGCGTTGGCGGCCTGAGAGGCCGCCGGGCCCAGAGGGCACCCCCACGGGCCTGCCCCACAGTCGAAGGATCGGAATGGCTGGTTTGAATCGGCGCGAGTTTCTGACAGGGGCGGCAGCCGGTTTAGCTTTGGCTGGCTGCTCGCGAAGGCGCGCGCCCCGGCCGGCGTCGAAACCCGAGCGGCTGGTTTCGGTGGTGCGCCAGCCGGACTACACCCAGGATTTGTACGGTGAACTGCGCCGGGTGCTGGCCGAGCACCGTCTCGATGTCCGCGGGAAACGGGTGCTGCTGAAACCTAACCTGGTAGAGTTCGAGCCGTCGAGCCCTATCAATACGCACCCCTTGCTGGTCGATGCGGCATTGGAAGCCTTCCGCGAGTTGGGGGCTGAAGTCTCGATCGGGGAAGGGCCGGGCCACCGCCGCAACACGCTGGACATGGCGGAGGCGGCGGGATATTTCGAAACCATCCCACGGTTCGAAGATCTCTTCACCGATCTGAACCTCGACGGGGTGACCGAGGTGCGCCTGGCGCGTCCGCAATCCCGGCTGCAGTCGGTTTATCTGGCGCAGCGTGCGGTTTGCTGCGACTTGCTGGTCTCCATGCCCAAGATGAAGACGCATCACTGGGTGGGGGCCACCTTGAGCATGAAGAACCTGTTTGGGACCGTATCCGGCGGAGTCTACGGATGGCCCAAGAACATCCTCCACTGCGCCGGGATTCCGGGCTGCGTGGCGGATTTATACCACGCGCTGCCGCGGCATTTTGCCATAGTCGACGGGATCGTCGGGATGGAAGGAAACGGGCCGATTCAGGGCACGCCCAAGCGGTCGGGAGTGGTGGTCGCCGGCGGGGACTTGGCGGCAGTGGATGCGGTCTGCTGCGAAATTATGTCCATCGATCCGCGCCGGATCGAGTATCTCAAGATGGCGGTTGGGGATGTGGAAGCACTGGCGAGGTCGATCCACCAGATTGGGGAGCCGATTGCGAATGTCAGGACCCGGTTCGACCTTCTACCGGAGTGGAGCGGGATTCGCCTTTCGTGAAAGACCTATTGGGTCTCGCGTAATACGGTGGCGGTTTTCGCGAGGATGTGCCCCTCCGCATCGGGGCTGATGTGGGGCGGCCAATCTTGGCCGCGGCCGCCTTTTAAAAGGCGGCTCGGGCCGGCTGAAAGCCGCCCCCAGAGGGGACCCGGGGCAGAATTGCCCGCCCCACAAGGGCTAGTTCACTGTATTATGCGAGCCTCAATAATGCCGAGTTTTGGGCGCGCTGAAATCCGGATGGCCGCGCTCACCATGATCGGCATGGCGATTCTGCTGCAATCGACAGCCTTGATTTGGTATCCGCGTCTGCCATTTCACCACGAGCTGGGCAGCGATTTCATGGCCTTCTACACAGCGGGAACGACCCTGAACCGGCTCCCGCCGGCCGCCCGGCTATACGATCCCGAACTGCAGCAACGCCTGCGTACCGAGATCATGCCGGACGCGGACAAGGCTACCCGGCTGCCTTATCTGTATCCTCCTTTTATAGCGGCGGCCATGAGTCCATTGGCGCGGCTACCGTACCGCTGGGCCTTCGTGGCCTGGCTGGCCCTCGGCGGCGTCTTGTATGCCGCTGGCCTCTATCTCCTCCAATCCTGCTGCCGGCTGGGGCAGCATCGCCACACGGCCCTGCTGCTGGCGCTGTCGTTTACCCCATTTCTTTTCGAAGCCTGGGGCGGAGGCCAAATCTCGGCGCTGGCGTTTTCGGCGCTGGCGGCCGCGCTTTGGCTGGAGCGCGCCGGCAGGCCGTTCGCCGCCGGCCTTTGCGCCGGGCTGTGCTGTTACAAGCCGCAGGTGTTCCTGGTGCTGGCCGGCTTGTTCGTGGTGGCGAGGCTGGGGCGCCTGGTGGCGGGAACGCTCGTTAGCAGTTCGGTGCTGGCGGGCCTGAGTTTCCTGATGCTGGGCCGCGCCGGCGCCGCCACGTACCTGCGGTTGATGATGCAATACGGGACCGCCATTTCGGTAAAGCCCTCGGCCTGGCCCTTGCATAAATTTGTCGATCCGAGTGCCTTCTTCCACCTGATATTGGGTGGCGATACATGGATCGGCCGGACGCTGTTTTACCTGGCCGCCGCCGCGGCGCTCCTGTTGGCTGTACGCGCCTGGGCGCGCTACCGCCGCGCCAGCCGGGACCAGCGCATGTTGTGCTGGGCCGGCGCCATGCCGGTGCTGCTGCTGGCCAGTTTCTACACGCCGGTGTACGACGCCACCCTGCTGGTGCTGAGCGGCTTTCTGGTAGCGGGCGTCGTTTACAGTAACGGACGGCCGGAGATCGTCCGGTCTTTTGAGGCGATGGTGCTGCTGGTCTACTTGGGGGCCATCGTCAGCCAGCCGGTCGCGCGCGTTCTGCACGTTCAAGTTCTTACGATGATTCTGGCTTTGAGCGCCGTGTATGTTTTCTCGCTGCGCGCTTCGTTTGGGAGCTGTCGCGCCGCAATGAGGCGTCCGCCAGCGAAGCCTAAGTCCCAAAAACGGACGGCAGACGCGCCGGCGCTTCCGGTCGCGTCCCGCATTTACTAACAGATACGCGCCGCGGCGCTCCGGCAAGAAGCGTGCTACCGACAACGCATGCTCCATGACCTTCGGTACGCGTTGCGCACCCTGCGGAAGAGCCCTGGGTTCGCTCTGGTAGCTATTATTTCGCTGGCGCTGGGAATTGGCGCCAACTCAGCCATGTTCAGCCTGGCGGATGCGATTCTGCTGCGGCCGCTGCCGGTGCCGCATGCTTCCGAGCTCATCGTGGTGCAGTCGCAATTGCGCGGCGAGGCCATCGGCGGGATCTTCCAGTACTCCGGGCTGTCTTATCCGGATTTCAAGGACCTCCGCGACCGGAACAAATCCTACAAGGGTTTGACGGCCTCCCAATACTCGCAGTTTGGATTCGCAACCGAAAAAGGCGCACTGCCGCAGATGAAATTCGGCGAGTTGGTGAGCGGCGATTTTTTTAGCGTCATGGATGTGCCGACTGCCTTGGGGCGGGCCTTCCGGCCGGACGAAGACAGCGTGCCGGGCCGCGACGCGGTGGCGGTCCTGGGCCACGACTTATGGCGCACGGATTTCGCTTCGAATGCGAACGTTATTGGGAGAACCATCTTCCTGAACAACGTCCCATTTACGGTGATCGGCGTGGCGCCGGAGCCGTTCACCGGATCGAACGGATCGATTCATTCCGCGCTCTTTGTCCCGCTGGCGATGGGACCCCGTCTGCAGGACGACCTGCAGAAGAGCATGCTCGAGAAGCGCGATAACCGCGGCATGACCGTATACGGGCGGCTGAAACCGGGTGTCGGCGTGGCACAAGCCGCGGCCGAGGCCAGGGTAGTCTCGCAGCAACTCGCCCAGGCCTACCCGGCTACCAATCGAACCTGCTCCATGGTGGTCGACTCGGACGTCGAAGCCAGGCTCAAGCAGAGTCCGCCCGACACCGCGCTGGTGTTTTTCCTGTTGGCGCTGGCCGCCGTGGTTTTGGCGATCGCTTGTGCCAACGTGATGAATATCCTGTTGAGCCGGGCCCGGGCGCGCTCGCGCGAGATCGCCGTCCGGCTGGCGATCGGGGCGGGCCGGGGCCGCCTGGTGCGGCAACTGTTGACCGAGAGCCTGGTGATCGCGGCGGCCGGCGGAGTGCTGGGCCTGCTGGTGGCCAAGGCCGGCGCCGATCTGTTTGCGCAGATCAAGTTTCCCGTGGACATACCCATTGTGCTGGACGTGAAGCTGGACCCGCGGGTGCTGCTCTTCACCATACTCGCCTCGGTGGCCAGCGCCCTGGTATTCGGACTGGCGCCGGCGCTACAGAGTTCGCATCCCGACCTGGTGCCGGCGTTGAAGTCCGGAAAGTCGGATGACGGCAAGCGCCGGCGGCTCCTGGGAAGGAACACGCTGGTGATTGCGCAGGTGGCCGGAGCGCTTCTGCTCCTGGTTTTCGCGACGCAGGCTTACCGCGGCGCATCGATTGTGATGTCCAGGCCCGCCGGTTTCCGTACCAACCATCTGCTGATGGCCAGCTTCAACCCCACGCTGGCGAGGTACACGCCGGATCAGACCAAGGGATTCTATAAGCTGCTGCTGGAGAGGGAGCGAAACCTCCCGAACGTGAAATCCGCGGCGCTCACACAGGCTGTGCCGATGCTGCCGGGAGGCGACAGCAGCCGGCTGGTTCCGGAAGGCGTCAAGCTGCCGCTGGGGACCGAGGCGATCACCGTGATTTCGAACACGGTCAGCGAGGGTTACTTCGACGCCCTGAACGTGCCGATTGTCCAGGGCCGGCCCTTCCTGGAGAGCGACCGGGCCGATTCCCGGCCGGTGGCCATCGTGAATGAGCTGTTCGCCCGTAAGTATTATCCCAACCAGAGCCCCATCGGCAAACGGCTGCGGCTGAAAGGCGACAAGGACGAGGTTCTCGAGATCGTCGGTGTGGCCCGGCAGAGCAAGTACTTCTTCCTGGTCGAGCCGCCCATTGAATACCTCTACCGGCCGCTTTCCCAAAACCCGCAGCAGGCCATGACCATCCTGGTCGAGACCGCCGGTCCTTCCAGCGTGGCGGCCGCGCCGCTACGCGACAGTGTCCGCTCTTTGGATGCCAACCAGCCGATGTACGGTGTTCGCACCATGGAGGAGGTCGTCGACCAGCGTGCCAACAATACCCTCGGGATATTGACGGAAGCAATCGGGGGGATGGGGCTACTCGGGCTGATCCTGGCGATGGTGGGACTCTACGGCGTGATGTCGTATTCGGTAAGCCTGCGGTCGCGGGAGATCGGAATCCGCATGGCCATCGGCGCGGGCCGCTCCGGGGTGCTGGGCATGGTCATGAAGCAGGGCATGGTGCTGACAGCCGCCGGTGTTTCGCTCGGTCTGCTGCTCTGCTTGCTGGCGAGCAAGGCGGTCACCGCCGCGTTGAGCGTGCCGGCGTTCAATGTGCCTTTCGTGGCGCTGGTGACGGCCGGCCTGGTGGTTGCGGCGGCGCTGGGCGCGTATGCTCCGGCGTGGCGCGCGTCGCGGCTGGATCCGAATGCCGTGCTGCGGCAGGAGTAGTGTGTCCTCAAATCCCTTCCACCCGGGCACCCCAACCGCGCCATGCGAGCCGTACCATTTGTGGACGACCGTTCTCTAGGTCTAGGCGGCGATTCTCCCCTGAGGCTCGGCTACGTCGACGTACGCGAACAGCAAATCCCGGAATTCGGGATTCTCAAGATGGTTTGAAACGCTCTGCCCTTCAGGCACCTGTTGTCCGGCCTCTCGATAGGCTTCGAGGTTGATACGGATCGCTTCGCTGGCAGCGCGCTTGGCTGCTTCGATGTTTTCTCCATAGGTGGCGATAGCCAAATCGGGCGCCTGCACCGCAAATCCCGTCTCGGTTTGTTCCAGCATAATTAGAAATCGCATTACCTGATCTCCAGTCTGATTTTCTTCACCGTGTCCAACGCCCGCCCCACCGGTACATCCTTTTGGGGATGTACGATAGTGACTATAAACCGGCTCGCTGGATGCTTGAAGTTGTGGTGGTCTCCCTCACGCCGACCAATTTCCATCCAAATTCCTCGGCCAGCTTGACCAGCTCGCGACTTGTGTATCGCTTGGGCATGAATCGGGCTGAAATCCCCTTGTCCCATGCCGCTGACATGGCGGCCAAGACGCCATATCCGCGTCGGCTGACAAGTGAGTATGACGTTTGTAGGCGGGCAATCCTGCCTTCAGCCGGCCTCTGCGACCGTGACGAAGCGCCGTGAAAAGCAGGAGCCGCCTGAAAGGCGGCTGCGGCCATGATTGGCCGCCCCACGGTGCAACCGAACTGCCACTATTCAAAGGGACTATCTGTACGATGTACTAGCCGCGTTTTTATCCGGTACACCACGCTTGGCGCCTGCCAACCTGCTTTGTCCGGCCCGGGTGCGCGCAGTACCGGTCCCCGGTCGCGCCAAGGCCGTGTTTCCGTCAGGATTGCCGTCCTGCCCGAGGATCACACCCGCTGTCCAAGCCGTGCGTTGCCGACTTTCCGTTCTCTATTGTCACGTTGCAGTCGCCCAGCACACAGAACCTCAAGAAGCAGTGCTGTCATTTCCAACAAGGCCGTCGATAAATCCAACAACAACCAATCATGCTGAAGACTCAAGGGGTTAGCGGGCCTCGCTGTAACAGGGGTGTCGAGAAACGCGGCACCGCCGGCCGGTGTTGAGTTTTTCCACGCCTGTAACTGCCTGCAAATACAACAGATAATCAGCTATAAAACTACACAATGTGGCCCGAGACGTGCCCTGTATGGCATTGGAAAAAGGAGGCACGTCATGACAGTCATTTTGGTTTTGGTAACATTCTCGATTTTCATCCTGCTGGATTGGGTAGTCAACCGGCGGAAAGCGCCACAGGTCGTTGCGGTGCCGGCACACACGACAGCCTTGTCGTTGGATCAATCTTATGTAGAAGGGTTTCTGGTTCCCGAGCAGTTGTCTTATCACCCCGGTCACAGTTGGGCTATGCAGGAACGCCGCAATCTGGTGCGGATCGGCATAGACGATTTCGCGGCCGCCTTGGCGGGACACGTCGAGCGCATCGAGCTGCCGAAGCCAGGGCAGTGGATCCGGCAAGGCCAAAAGGCATGGTCTTTGTTCCGGGATGGCGAAAAGACCGAGATGGTGTCGCCGACCGAAGGCGAAGTCATTGAAATCAATCCGGAAGTCGCTGCGAATCCGGAGTTGCTGCGGAAAGACCCTTACGGCAGGGGCTGGCTGGCGCTGATCCACGTTCCCGACGAAGAGAGCACCACGCGCAACCTGGTTCCGAAGGGATTGGTGCGGAGCTGGATGCGGGAAGCCGTGGGGCGGCTGTATGCGCACCAACCACAGCTTGCGGGCGCGGTGGCGGCCGATGGCGGTCTGCCCACGGAAGATCTGCTGGCGAGCCTGCCGGACGCCAACTGGCGGCAGGTGACTAGCGAATTCTTCCTCACTGCGTAGATTTCCCACACTTTTGCCGGGAAGTGAGGTATAAAAGAGTTAGACACCCGATTATGTCTAAAGCCATCCTTTACGACAGCACCATGTGTATCGGCTGCAAGGCGTGCGAGGGTGCCTGCGCCGAGCGCTGGCACCTGCCTTACGACGATAAGGTAGCATCCGAGACCCGGCTCTCGGCGCACAAGCTAACGGCCATTCAGACTTTTGGCGAGCACTTCAGCCGGCGGCTGTGCATGCACTGCGCCGAGCCGACCTGCGCCTCGGTCTGCCCGGTGGGGGCGCTGCACAAGACCAGCCTGGGGCCGGTGGTTTACGACGCCGAAAAGTGCATGGGATGCCGGTATTGCATGACGGCCTGTCCATTCCAGGTGCCGGCTTACGAATGGAACAGCCGGCTTCCCAAAGTGCGCAAGTGCGACATGTGCTACGACCGGCAGCGCGCGGGCAAGGTCACGGCCTGCGCGGAGGCCTGTCCAACCGGCGCCACGACGTGCGGCGACCGGGATGCGCTGGTGGCGGAGGCGCGCCGCCGCCTGGCTGAGAAGCCGGGCAGCTACTATCAGCGCATTTATGGCTTGCAGGAAGTGGGCGGGACGTCGGTGCTGTACCTCTCGGCGGTGCCCTTCGAGCAGATCGGGCTGCGCACCAACCTGCCGCAGCAACCCCTGCCGCAACTGACCTGGCGGGTGCTGGAGGCGGTGCCGGACGTGGTTTCCGTCGGTTCGGTGCTGCTGGGCGGAATCTGGTGGATCACCAACCGCCGCGACGAGGTGGCCCGGGCGGAAGGGGGGAAGCGATGAACGGCCGCAAGCTGCCGAGCTTCACCATCTGGCGCGCCATCTTTGTTCTGCTGATGGCGGCGGGCGCATACTCCACTTATTTGCGTGTAAGGTACGGCCTGGGTGGCGTCACCAACCTGAGCGACCAGTTTCCGTGGGGCATCTGGATCGGCTTCGACATCTTGTGCGGCGTAGGTCTGGCGGCCGGCGGATTTACGCTGGTGGCGGTAGTCCACATTTTCAACATCGAACGCTACAAGCCGATTCTGCGGCCCGCGATCCTCACGGCCTTCCTTGGATACGTGCTGGTGGTGTTGGCGTTGCTGTTCGATCTGGGGCGGCCCGACCGCGTATGGCATCCGCTGGTGATGTGGAACCCGCATTCGGTGATGTTCGAAGTGGCGTGGTGCGTGACGCTTTACACCACGGTGCTGGCGTTGGAATTCGCGCCCACAGTTTTCGAAAAGTTGGGATGGCACAAGCCGCTGGACTGGCTCAAGTTCATTTCCGTGCCGCTGATGATCGTGGGCGTGATCCTTTCCACGCTGCATCAGTCTTCGCTCGGCAGCCTCTACCTGATCGTGCCGCATAAACTGTACGCGCTCTGGTACACGCCGGTGCTGCCGGTCTTCTTTTATTTGTCGGCCATCTGCGCAGGGCTGGCCATGACCATTTTCGAATCGTGGCACAGCAGCCGGGCGTTCGGTAGGGCGTTGGAACTGCCGCTGGCCGCCGGACTGGCGCGAGTGCTGGCAGTTCTGCTGATGCTTCTCCTGTTTGTCCGCTTCCTGGATCTGGAGCAGCGCGGCGTGCTGGGGCTGTTGCGCGTGAACCGGACCGAAACCTGGCTGTTCGGACTGGAAATCGTGCTGCTGGCCGTGCCTATGGTGCTGCTGTTCCGGCGCCGCGTGCGTTGGAACCCGGCGAAACTGTATGGCTGCGCGGTGCTGGTTATTTTCGGTTTCATAGCCAACCGCCTGAATGTGAGCGTCACCGGCATGGAAGCCGGGTCCGGCACACATTACGTGCCGCGCTGGACCGAAATAGCAGTGACTTTGGCGATCATCGCGCTGGGCTTCGCCGTGTTCCGAGTGATCGCGCAGTATTTCCCGGTCTTTGAGGAGCATCGCGAAGACCAGGCGCACGCTCCCCGCAAGGCCCGCGAAGCAGCCGAGGAGGGTATTCCCGCGGGCGTTGGCTAAGGACAATCGTGCTGAAGAAGCGCCATTTCGAATCCGGGCTCCCGACTCCTGCCTTCCGCGTTGGATTAGCCGCCAAGCTCGCTGTATCTCTGATCGCGAGCACGGCGGCTTTGTTCGTGGTGTTCGGCTACTTCAATATCACCGAGCAGCGGCGCCGCTCCGAGGAGTTGGTGCTGCAATCGGCGGAGCGCATTACCGACGTGATCCAGCGCAGCACGCACTATGAGATGCTGCGCAACGACCGCCAGGCGCTCTACAATGTCATCCAGGAGCTGGGCAGCGAGCCGGGCATCCGGCGCATCCGCATCTTCAATAAGGAAGGCCGCATTTCGTTTTCGACCGAGGCGGCGGAAGTCAACCGGGTGGTCGATAAGCGGGCTGAAGCGTGTTATGGATGCCACGCCCAAAGCGCGCCGCTGGTGAAGCTGAACCGTCCGGATCGCGCGCGCATATTCCCCGGGCAAGGGGAACGTCTGCTGGGCGTGATCCGGCCCATCGAAAACGCTCCGGCTTGCACGGGCTGCCATCCCGCTTCGCAGCGCGTGTTGGGGGTCATCGACGCCAACCTGTCGCTGGCACTGGTGGACGCGCAAATGGCGGAGCATCGGACGCACTTGATCCTGTTCATGGCGATCACGCTGGCGATGATCTGGGTGATCAGCATGATCTTCATTTGGGGCGTGGTCTACCGGCCCGTCAAAGAGCTGATCGCGGGCACCCACCGGGTGGCGGATGGCGACCTGGACTACCGCCTGCCGGTGCGCTCCGCCGACGAGCTCAGCGACCTGGCGGCCTCCTTCAACAAAATGACCGCCGAAGTAGCCGGGGTGCATGCCGAGATCGAGGAGCGCGTCCGGCGCAAGACGGCGGAACTGGACCAGGCGCACCGTTCGCTGCTTTCGAGCGAGAAGATGGCCTCCATCGGCAAATTGGCCGCCACGGTCGCGCACGAAGTGAATAACCCCTTGTTCGGGATTCTCACCTACGCCCGGCTGACGCTCAAGGAAGTGGAGAAGGGGCCGGCCGGATCGCGCGCGGAGATGGCCGAACATCTTCACATCATCGAGAGGGAAAGCAAGCGGTGCGGCGACATCATGCGCAATCTGCTGACGTTCGCGCGGCAGGCGCCCAGCCACCGCGAATCCAACGATCTGAATACGCTGATCGGCCGCGCGGTGGTGCTGGTGCGGCACCAGGCCGAATTGCTGGGAATCGAGTTGCGCAGCCGCTTGGGAGAGAATCTGCCGCCGGTCTTGTGCGACGCGGGGCAGATCCAACAGGTGGTGCTGGTGCTGCTGGTGAATGCCACCGAGGCGATGCCGCACGGCGGAGTCCTGGAAGTTTCCACGGAGATGGGTGGCACAGGCTTCAGCCTGTGTGATGCAGCGCGGATCCGGGTGCGCGACACCGGGGCGGGCATCCCGCCCGAAGTGCTGGCACAGATTTTCGATCCGTTTTTTACGACGAAGGAGGACCAGCAGCGCACGGGCCTGGGATTGGCCGTGGCGCGCAGCATCGTCGAACAGCATGGCGGTGAGATCGCGGTGGAGTCCACGCCGGGCAAGGGCACGGAGTTCGTGGTGGCTCTGCCGGCTGTCGGGCCCGCTCCGATGATTCAGAGCCACGACCGTGAGGGAGCGGTCCTTAAAGGCTAGGCGGCGGCCAAAACGCCGGAGGAAAACATGGTGACGGAAGTGGAAGAGCCGGTCGAAACTAAAACCAAGGGCAAAATTCTGATCGTGGACGACGAGACGGTAGTGCGCGATTCCCTCGGGAAGTGGTTTGCGAGTGAGGGCTATCAAACCCGGCCCGTAGCCAGCGCGCGCGAAGCGCTAGAGTCCATCACGCATACCGAGTACGATGTCGCTCTGCTGGACATCAAGATGCCAGGCATGGACGGCATGGAACTGCAATCCCGGCTAAAGGAAGCGGACCCGGAGCTGACAGTCATTATCATGACAGGTTACGCGTCGGTGGAAACGGCGGTGCAAGCGCTAAAGCACGGCGCCTACGACTACATCACCAAGCCCATCGATCCCGATGAGCTGTCGCACCTGGTGGCCAATGCGATGGAACACCGGTACGCGCGGCGCGAAGTCGTGCGGTTGCGCGAGAACCTGCAAGAGGTCTCTCCTTCGACGGAACTGATCGGCAAAGCCCCCTCCATGAAGAAAGTGTGTGAGCTGATCGAAATGGTGGCGCCCACCGAGGCCACCGTGCTGATCACGGGGGAAAGCGGGACGGGGAAAGAAGTGGTGGCGCGCGCGATCCATGCGGCCGGTCCGCGGCGCTACATGCCGATGGTGACCATCCATTGCGGAGCGCTGACCGAGACGCTGCTCGAAAGCGAGCTATTCGGGCACGAGAAGGGCGCGTTCACCGGCGCGCAGTACCGCAAGAAGGGCAAGTTCGAAGTGGCCGACGGCGGCACCGTGTTTCTGGACGAGATCAGCGACATCAGCCTGAAGACCCAAACCGATTTGCTGCGAGTGCTGCAGGAGAAAGAGATCGTGCGGGTGGGCGGCAACCAGCCCATCAAGGTGGATTTCCGCTGTGTGGCCGCCACCAACAAGAACCTGGAGGACCTGGTGAAAGCGGGCACCTTCCGCCCCGACCTGTATTACCGGCTGCACATCTTCTGTATCGACCTGCCGCCGCTGCGCGAGCGCCGCGAAGATATTCCGCTGCTGGTGGCGCACTTCCTGAACAAGTTCTGTATGATGACCAGCCGGCCCGTGCCGCAGATCTCGGCGGAGGCGTTGCAGGTGCTGATGAATCACGAATGGCCCGGCAACGTGCGCGAGTTGGAGAACGCCCTGGAGCGCGCCCTGGTGGTCTGCCGCGGCCCGGAGGTGAAACCCGCGGACTTCTCCTTCCAGTTTCAGACCAACGGCGCGCCCACTGGCCGCACGCTGGACGACGTGGAGCGCGTGCACATCGAGCGGGTGCTGCGGGAAACCGACCACAACCTGTCACGCGCAGCGCGCATTCTGGATATAGATCGCACCACGCTGTACAACAAACTGAAGCGCTACGGCTTGAAGTGACGTGATCCACCTGGTGGGCATCGAGGTCGCGGCGGACGTGCTGGCCGATCTGGCCGCTGAGTTGGCGCCTGTCTTCCGCATGGCGTGCCAGGTGCGGCCGGAGCGCCTGGATGTGTCGTTCGCGCACGACCGCATGCGCAATCAGCATCATTCGACCGCCATTCTGCAGGCCATGCAGCCGCTCGCTCGGCCAGGCGCCCGGCTGCTGGCGGTGACCTCGGTGGACCTGTACGTTCCGGTGCTGACCTTCGTGTTCGGCGAGGCACAATTGACCGGCAGTTGCGCGGTGGTGTCGCTGCACCGCGCGCGAAGAACTGATGCGCGAGCGGCTGGTGAAGGAAGCCGTCCACGAACTGGGCCACACGTTTGGCCTGCGGCACTGCGACGACTGGCGCTGCGTGATGACGTCGAGTCACGGCGTGGAACGGCTGGACGTGAAGGGTGCGGGTTTTTGCGTTCTGTGCGGGCGGGCGGTGGCTGGGGCGCGCGCGGCGGTGATGGCGTAAGCGAGCGTCACGCCTCGTCGAGATCGCTGAAAACCTGCGCAAGAGGCTCGGTCCCGCTCCAAAATCCAACACGTTCCCGCAGGTCCTCGATGACTGGCTTGACTCGCTCGATCAGGCTGGCATTTCCAAATCCTGCTTGAATTCCTCAACTCCGTAGTATTTAGGTATGCGGCGATCCGTGTAGTGCGTCCGAAATCCGGAGAGTATTCAGACGCCCGTGTGGGGCGGCCAATCCTGGCCGCAGCCGCCTTTTCAGGCGGCTGGACCCGGTCCGCGGGCTGAATAGCCCGCCCCACAGTGTGCACATAATCGTCGATCTGCGCTCCCGGCCAGGCTGGAGGCGAGTTCCCCTTTTCAAATCATGTACGCCGCGGGCGCGAACGAAACCATCCGGTCACACTTCGAATGCCCCAAACACGCGCCAGCTCGGCTGCCAACGCGACACGTTGACCTACCGTAAGCCATTGAAAACAGGGT
>JBEKPZ010000017.1:0-43699 GCA_049520215.1 Bryobacteraceae bacterium
TCTTGCGCTCAATACCGTACCTTCGGCGTTCGATGGGGCGCCACGATTTCGTAGGGTACCAGCCAAGTTACAGGAGTTAGGAACATGTAGAAGAGAAGCCCAAAGGCCCGCAAAGTCGGTTGAGGGAGACGCGGTATTTGCCCGCCCTCGTCGGCCCGCCGGCTGCCTTTCCGCGCCATTTGTCCGAACACCCTTTACGGCCCGGCGGAGCGCTGTTTCCGCCGGCTTGATTGCCAATGGGAGGGCTGTTGTCATCAGCTATCTCGAAGTGTAGAATCAGCGTATGAATCCGAAGACTATGAGCATGTCTTCCGGATGGCTGAAATACGCGCCCACGCCACCTCCGCTCATCGGCGGCGACGAGTGGCACGTGTTCTTATCTTACCGGTCGGTAAATCGGTCCTGGGTCCTAAACCTCTACGACATTCTCCGTCAGTTGGTCCCGGGCAACGGCAGACTCGGAGTGGGTGGAGCGCGAGTACACTGCGCTTGACGCGCTGACCATGAACAAGCCGGGGTTCCGTTTTGTGCCCATTGTTCTGGACGGGACGGACCTACCGCTCTTTCTGAAGAACCGCGTCTATCTCGATTTCAGCTCCTACCCGGACGGTCCGAACGGCGGTGAGCTGCTGCGCCTGGTGCATGGTATCGTGGGCAAGCCGCTGAGCGAAGAAGCGGCGCATTTCGCGGCCGGGCAGGACGAAGCTGCGCAAATCGCAACCGTCCAGATCCGGGCTGCGCTGCGGAATGGCCGGGCCGACCGGATCCTCGAAGTGGCCAAGGAAGGCGGGCTGCCGTGGGACACGTCTAGCGCGCTTTCCTGCCTCGCAGCGGAGTCGCTGACCAAACTCCGAAAGAACACCGAGGCACTGGAGCTTCTGGACAGCACTCGGCGGCGCTTTCCGCGGGCGGTCCGTCCCAAACAGTTGTATGCCCTGGCGCTTGCGAGGCGCGGCGAGGATGACGATCTCGACAACGCTCAGGAGATCCTGGCCGAGTTGTACGAGAGCCAGCAGCGTGATCCGGAAACGCTCGGAATTCTGGCGAGGACGTGGATGGACCGATACTCCGCATCGCACGATTTGAACGATTTGCGACAGTCGCGCGACTACTACGCCGAAGCGTTCGAGCGCGCGCCGGACGATTACTACACGGGGATCAATGCGGCGGCGAAGAGCGTACTGCTGGGAACGTCCGCGGACCTGGAGAAAGCGGATGAGTACGCGACGAAGGTGCAGAAGGTGGTCGGGTCCGAAGCGCGCGCAGGGGATTACTGGTGGAGCGCGACGGTCGGAGAGGTGTCCCTGATTCGAAAGCAGTATGCCGATGCGGCCCGCGCTTATGCGGCCGCGAAGGCGATGGCCCCAAAGGAAACCGGGTCGCACGAGAGCACCTGGAAGCAGGCCTGCCGGCTCATGGCGTACCTGAATCCGTCGGATGAGGAACGCGCGATGGTGCGGGCGGTGTTCACTCATCTACCCGATTGCTCGGAATTGAAATTATAGAGGGGTTCTGTTGCAACTTGGATCCGGCTTCTTAACAATGAACGGTTGCGAAGGGGTGGTTCGTTACGCAGAGGAATTTGTTCCCGTCCGACGGCCAACGATTTATGCCTAATGACCGATTCCTGTGGTATCGAGGGCGAGCTGTCAACTGTCCATTTCCGGAACAGTAATTCCCGCGCCCGGACGTCCCCGCGCGGATGCGGCGGCGAATCGTGCTGGCCTGAAGGCTCAAAGGAGTGGAAGGATACGTGCGATCCCTTGTGTCCTAAGAAAGGGCCCCAATTCATTGAGACTGTCACCCCTTCTGCTCGCACTCTCTGTCAACTTTTTAGGCGCCCAGCAACCGCGGTACGGATCCGACGATGCGGCCGGCCACTACGTCCAAGTTGCGGATGCAAAGCTTTACTACGAGCGTTATGGCGAGGGCGGCCGGCCCCTAATGCTGCTTCACGGAGGCGAGTACGGCTATATCGACGAATTCGCTGACTTGATCCAGCAGATGAGCAAACGACGCACGGTCATAGCCCTCGCCACGCGAGGATATGGGCGTTCGGAGCGCGGGGTTGTCCCGTTGTCTCATCGCCAGTTCGCCCAGGATGCGGCAGCGGTTGTCCGGAACGTCTTTCCAAGCGGGCAAAAAGTGGACGTGCTCGGGTTTAGCGAAGGGGCGATTACCTCCTATATCCTTGCGTCCTCGCATCCGGAGCTCGTGCACAGGTTGATCGCAATCGGCGGATCGCTTGGGCTTTATGGCGAGAACATACAAGCTCTCGAGGCCGAGCCGCTAACGCCCGAACTCATGCAAAAACAGGTTCCAGATCTGGTCGCCAGCCGGAAGAGAATCATGGCCAGACCCGAACTGTGGGAGCCTTTGATTCGGGAACTGGAGCAGATGTACAGGGCCCCTGTTTGGGTTAAGCAGGAGGAGGTCCGCGCAATTCAGGTCCCAACGCTAATCATGGCGGGAGACAGAGATTCTTACAGTCGCGCGGACCATTTCGTCGACATCTACCATCTGCTGTCACACGGTCAACTCAGTTTCATCCCGGGTTGCGCCCATGTCGTCTTGGCCTGTAAAGCCGATCTGGTAATCAACATCTCTACCTCTTTCTTAGACCAGGCTGAGCCCTAACACAGGATCCTGAAAAGGCTCTCACAGGCTGAAGCCTGTGCCACCAAATGCCGTTAAGTCATTGATAACCGCATCCTGCTAACTTCCGGCCTGCAGAGCAACCGCTCTCGCCCCGATCAGTACCGGAAAAACTAGGGTCTGCATCTCCCAGAGGCTCGTAGGCGCATCATGGTATAATCGCACGCATTGGCGCACGAACCTCAGAGCTTTCGGCTGTCGGCGGGGATTTGGAGCACCTGTCTGTTCGTCGCCGCTTCCCATGCGCTCCTCGCGGATTGGAAACCAATGGATCCCGCCGATTTGAGCCGGAAAGTTGGAGTCGTGGAAAAGGACGCTGACGCGGAAGGCATTTTTTGGGAAGTGCGCATCGGCGATGAGGTCGTCAACCGGGAACCCCGTACCGTCCGGTCCCAATATATTCGCATCAAAATCTTTACCAGCCGCGGGCGCGATCGGCACTCGACAGTGGCTATCCCGATCCTCCCCCGTCACCATATTACAAGTGTCGAAGGCCGCACCATCCATCCCGACGGTTCCATCCTGGAACTCGCGAGAGACGCGATTTTCGAGCGCGCTCTGAACAAGACCGGCGACCTCCGCATCAAAAGCCTGACGTTCACGTTGCCCGGTGTGGAGCCCGGGTCTATCATTGAGTACCGATGGAGAGATGAAGGGGATAAGCAGTTCGAACGATATCAGCGGCTTGAATTTCAGACCGATATTCCCCTGCGGATGGTTCAGTATTGGATTAAGCCGTACAGCGCGCCGGGATTTAATTGGGTCATGAATGCAATGTATTACCATTGCCAGCCTACACCGCTGCAGAAGGACATCAACGGGTACGTAACCACCACCCTGAACGGCATCCCCGCTTTCAAGGAAGAGCCCTGGATGCAGCCGGTAGAGCAAGTACGGGCCTGGGCCCTGCTTTACTACAAGCCGGCGTTGGCGGACGAGGATCCGCACAAGTTCTGGCTAAACCACGGCAAAGAGACCTATAACCGGTACAAACCGTCCGTGAAGATGAGCAGAACAATTCAGGAGAAGGCGGCCCATCTTACCGCGAGCGCGGCTACCGGCGAAGACAAGGTTCTGCGGCTCGTCGATTTTTGCAAGACGGCGATTAAGAATTCCCAAACCGAGGCGGTTTCCGCAGAAGAGCGCCAGGAGAAGGAGAGGAACAAAGGCCCAGAAGACACGCTCCGCCAAGGAATCGGCACGGCCGACGAGATCCGGTTTCTTTTCGCCGCGCTTGCCGCCGGAGCCGGATTCGAAGCGCGCCTAGCCGAACTCCCGAGCCGCCAGAACGTACTCTTCGACCGAACCTTCACCGACCCATACTCACTCAGGGGTCGCGCGGTGGCAGTTAAGATAGGCGACTCCTGGCGCTTCTACGATCCGTCGGCTACTTTCGTTCCGCGCGGCATGCTCCCGTGGTTTTACGAAGGTGTAGATGCCTTGATTACGGATCCGCAGGATTCCGTCTTTGTAACGACACCGGTTTCGAAGGTGGAACAAACGGTTGTCCGCCGCGAAGGCGCGTTCCGCCTCAGCGAGGATGGCGCGCTCGAAGGGGATGTGACCATCGAGTACTCCGGTCACGAGGCCGAGGCCCGCAAGGAGATAGCTGAAAAACAGTCGGACGCGCAACGTGAAGAGACGCTCAAGAATATACTGAAGCGCCATGCGAGCGCCGCGGAGATTTCGAACATCAAGATCGAAAACCTGAACGATCCGGAGAAACCACTGACCTATCGATGCCACATTCAGGTGCCCGGCTACGCGCAGCGCACGGGCAAGCGATTGCTCTTCGCGCCCGCCTTCTTCCAACAAGGCGTGCCGCCGTTCTTTCCGGTAAAAGAACGGAAATATCCCGTCTATTTCAGGTATCCTTGGGTTGACGAGGCTAAGGTTTCCTTCGAACTGCCGGCCGGTTTTCAACTCGAGGAACCTCGCGTACCCGTTCCCATTCACATGGGGAAGTTAGGGCAATATGAGGTGCACGCCCGTATTGTGAACAAAACCCGGTTCGTCTTCGAACGTCATTTCGTATGCGCCGACAATGGCATCGTGTTGGTGCCTGTTACGGCCTATTCGGCGCTTAAGGACGCATTCGATGCCATCGCCCAAGGCGATGAGCAGAGCATCTCGCTGATTCAGGCCCCCGCTGCGCCCGCGGCGGCGCCTGGGGGTTGATGGAGTTGGAGGGATTGGCGTTGTTGAATCGTCTGCGGCAAATTGCGATTCTAATCGGTGCGGCGGGGGTAGCCGCGTCGTTCGCGGCTGAGGAAGCGCCAGGCTGGCTGCGCGAGGCGTCCACATGCAAGATCCCGAACTATGACGCCAAAGTCCCCGGCGTGGTCTTGTTGCGTGAGACTCGCACGGTTGTGGAAGAGAGTGGCCGCATCGTCGTCAGTACGCGTGAGGCGTTGAAGGTCCTTTCGCGGGAGGGGCGCGCGGACGCTTATGCATCTCAGATTTATGAAGCGGGGAACTCCAAAGTCCGCGACGTGAAAGCCTGGATGATAGCGCCCTCGGGCGAACTGCTCAAGCTGGGCAAGGAAGCGGCATACGACAAGGCCGTGACTAATAACGACACCTACAACGACATTCGGGTTCGCGGCATCGAAGGACGGAACAAAGCCGATCCGGGGTCGGTCTTCGGCTTTGAGATCGTCAGTGAAGATCGGGCGCTCTTTAGTCAGTTCGAGTGGTATCTGCAGACTCGCCTTCCCGTGCTGCTATCGCGGCGCGTCCTGACGCTGCCTGCCGGATGGCGGGCGGAAAGCGTGACCTACAACCAGCCCGAGATTCGGCCCTCCCTGGAAGGGTCCACCTACACGTGGGAAACTCGCGACCTGCCCTTCGTTGAGCCGGAGCCGTCCAGCCCCCATCTATTCTCTCTCGTTCCGCGCGTGGCCGTCACTTACTATCCGCCGGCCGGCGGATCTTCCGGGGCCCCGGTGTTCGGCAGTTGGCAGGACGTATCGCGCTGGGTTACCTCGATAACGGAAGCTCAGGCGCAGCCCGACGATGCCCTCGCAGCCAAAGCCCGGGCGATCACCGCCAACTCCAAGACGGAGCTCGAGCGGATTCAATCCATAGGCTGGTTCGTTCAAGGCGTCAAATACGTCTCGATCCAAATCGGCGTGGGACGCGGCGGCGGATATCGCCCTCAGCCCGCCGCCGATGTGCTGTCGAAGGAGTATGGCGACTGCAAAGATAAGGCGACCCTGATGCGGGCGTTGCTCAAGGCCGTTGGTATCTCCTCCTATCTGGTGGTCATCTACTCAAGCGACAGAAGCTATGTGCGGGAAGGATGGCCCTCGCCGCAGCAATTCAATCACGCCATAGTGGCGGTCAAAGTTTCCGAAGAAACAAAAGCCAGTGCGGTAGTCCAACATCCGGTGCTCGGCCGCCTTCTGCTCTTCGATCCGACCAATGGCAGCACGCCCGCGGGAGATCTGCCCGGTTACGAGCAGAACAGCCCCGCCCTAATTGCCGCCGGCAGCCAGGGAGATCTGGTTCGCACTCCGGAGACACCCCCATCGGCGAATGTCAGCGAGAGGGAAATTCACGCGGCCCTGGACGCCGACGGCAAGCTCACGGCTACGCTTTCCGAAGTCTTTAGCGGACAATCCGCCGCCGTGGAGCGCGGCGTCTATAATAGCCGGGGGCTGCCCGAATTCCGAAAAGTGATCGAGAACTGGATCTCGCTCGGCGCCAAGGGTGCCACCATCTCGAAGGTGGTTCCCTCGGATGCCTTCCTGCAGGGGCGCTTCCGGCTGGAAGCCGAATTCGAAGCGCCGGGCTACGCGCAGATTCGAGCCGGCCGTCTGATGATTTTCAAGCCTGCCATTGTAGGCAGGCGCCAGTCGATATCGTTCACGGAGCCCAAGAGAAGCTATCCTGTGTTGCTGAACGCGGCGGCCTTTAACGAAAAGATCCGCATTCAACTGCCGGCGGCTTTCAAGGTCGACGAGCTACCCGACGCGCAGAAGCTCGATACCCCGTTCGGCAAGTATGTATCGTCGTGCGAAGTCAAGGACGGCGAATTGTTTTTCGCACGCTCGCTGGAGATTCGCTCCGCCACCGTTCCGGCGGATCGGTATCAGGCCGTCCGTGAATTCTTCGAACGCATTCGGAGCGTGGAGCAGACGCCGGTGGTCCTGGTGAGGCAATAGCGGCGGTTTCAAATCGGCCCGGCATTCAGATTCGCCATGTAAGCCGGCATCAGCCTATGCGGCAGCAAACGCCCAGGAAGTCCACTTGGGGGAAGCGCGCGGCGGGTGACGCCGGCGGCATCGTGATCTCCTCGAGCGCCGTTTGGGGACAGTGTACGAGTCGGCTATGCGCTCAACTGGATCACTTCGAAGACCCCCTGGAAGCCATCCAATTCTGTCTATCCGATGTCGTGATATGCGATCACCAGGAGTAAACGGCGAGTTTGCGCACTGTTACTGTCAGTGCCTCGAACGACAGGTCAGCGGTTCCACCGGGCAAGAGGAAGCCAGCGGTGCCAGTGTCTGATCCAGCGGTCGGAGGGAGGGCGAGGGCGGTGGAAAGGCCCGATGTGCTCTTCACACGGACCACGGCAACCTGACCGGAAGCGTTTGCGTACTCGAGCCCGGCGAACGTCGGACCGCTCGTCGCTTGAATGCCGGCAATGTCTGATTGGTTTGCCAGATACTCGACCGGTTTCTTATCTTCGCCGTTCACGGACAGTAGCAAGATATCGTGCGCGGGTACGGAGAAAGCTGGGTCAGCCGCGGTGAAATCCCGCCCATTCCACACGTCACGCAACGATCGGGGAGTGCCAACCAATCCAAGCTTGCCCCAATCGATCTTCACTTGCGCGGAACTGTCTGTACGGTTCAGTATGGCGACCGCGCGTCTTCCGGCAACTGCCATAGGCTTCGCCCAAACCTGGAGGCCGGGAGAGGGATCGGCGACTTTGATGGGTTGTAAACCGTATGGGTCATTGTGAATTGCCAGCGCTTCCCTGTTCTTCAGCAGAGACAAGGTTGCCGACGAAAGCCGCGTCAGGTCGGCACCCACCATCAGCGGTGCGCTCGCCAGCACCCATAGCCCCATGTGGATGCGGTCCATGGCATCGGTCATGCCGCGCATACCCATTACCATCATGTCCAGGTCGTTATAGTAGCCGGTGTGTTGTGCTTCCGGATGTAACCCTGCCTCGAACGAGTCGAGCACATTCTTGAGGGTGATGACGCGTTTTGCGTGTTCGGTATCCTCCAGGCTCTCAACGACGGGCGGGATGATGTCGCCCCCCGTGCGCCAGATGGTGCTCTCCGTGCCAGCCACTCCCGGAGCCCAGAACCAGGGATTCTGGCTGCCCCACTCACAGATAGAGAGGAACAATCTACGCCCCGTTATCTTTTCCGCGCGTCGGATGGCGCGGCCAACTTGCGCATACTGGACCGCGCCCGACCGCTTCTCCTCCGCCCCGCCGCACCAGTCCACCTTGACATAGTCGAAGCCCCACTTCGAGAACTGCACAAAGTCCTGTTCGTAATGCCCCTCGCTGCCGGTATTGTTGTACTTCGGGCCAGAGTCGGGGTACATGCTGCAACCGTCGCGACCCGCGTCCGTGTAGATCCCGGCCTTCAACCCCAAGCCGTGAATGTAAGCGGCGATGTTGGCCATGTCGCCGTCTTTCTGGCCGGGCCTGATGGCGGGCCACTGCTTAGGGTTCACGACGATGTTGCCTGCGGCGTTACGCTCGCCCAGCCACCAGCCCTCGTCGATGACGACATACTCGTAACCGGCTTCCTTCATGCCATTCGCGGCCAGAGCTTGAGCCTGCTGCTGAACGATTTGAGAATTAACGATGTTGGCGAAACTGTTCCAGGAATTCCATCCCATGGGCGCGGCACAGAAGCACGCGGTTGCGGAGGCCGCAAGTAGAAATGCGAAGCGCACGACTGCAACATATCACATGTGAGCCGGCAGCTATGCGCCGCGGGCGCATCGAAGTTGACGAACTCGTGTCAGCAGCGCCGCCGTTGACCGTTGCCGTGACGAGAACTGCATCGCTTTATCTGACTCGATCCAGTGTCACGCGGAAACCAGAACCTGGGCTGCCCCCGTCAACTTGACGGGAAACGCGCTAGTCGCGGATGTGCCGTTGACGCTCGCCTGAAGTCCGCTTGGGGAAGCGCGCGGCAGGGTGACGCCGGCGGCATCGTGATCTCTTCGAGCACCGTTTGGGGCCAATCTCCGAGTGGCCGGTGTTTACCGGCAGTTGGGCGAGTTTGCTCTACGCTTCGCCGTGACTGAGGACCTATCCCTTTCGTTCCTCGTGCGGGCTAATTAAGCATAGGTCTCGAAAGCGGCAAGCGGAGCAACGATGAGAATGGAATTGCTGCGATTCAACGGCGCTGTCGAGCGGGATCCCGCCATCGAGGTGTGGATGAAAGAGCATGCTGGTGAATTGGCCGCCATCGCTGGGCGGGGTGTGAAACGTCGGCTGCGTCACGGCGCATCGTTCCACTGTCACTCCCCGGTGCTCCGCAAAAAGTACGATAGTGTAGCGGACCTACCGGGAGTTGGACGGATTGCTCTACCCCTCGCCGTTACTCGGGAGCCATCCGCGTTTGGCGCGCTTCACTCGATGTTTCTTCCGCTACGGGGCAGCTAAGGCTCTTGGAATACATCCCAGATCGATCGAAACAGCAGGGGCGTCGCTTCCCTTTGGCGAGCATATCGCAGCCATTCTCGATCCGCTTCAAGCGCGTCTCTTCACGCTTGGCGGACTCGATCCACTGGATCCAATCCCTGCGCGCGACGGGAGTGATGTCCGACCATACCGCCCGCGCCTTTGGGTGGGCGGCCGCGAGCGCCTTCCGCAGATCAGCCGGCACCTTCGGTTCCGGTTCCTCGGCCACTGGCGCGATTTCCAGCGAGACGTCGTCGCCCGCCTCCGCGCCCGCCGCTTCGCGCAACTCCCGGTCCACTTTGAGCCAGTGGCCTCCCTGGCCGTCCGGCTCGAGTGTGGCACGAAAGGGATGGCCATTGATGAGGCCTTCCACTGTCGTCATACCCCGTGTGGGGAGCTTCTTGCTAGCGTCCTCTGGCAGGATAAGAAAGGTCCACGACCTTCCCTTCGAAGGCTCCGCGGGTCGCAAGAGTCTTGCTTTGAAACGGATATTCGAGGTGGCCTTCACTGCTCATCAGTTTACAGCGATTGGAGAAAGATAAGATCGCCACAAGTCGCGTGGTGTTTACCCAACCTTGGCGGGTGGAAAGCGAATAGCGCCCGGATGACGGCGATAACCGGCCGCCGTTCCGGCGCCAGCCGCGCGTGGTCCGTCGCCGCGACCGCCGGCGTGGGATGGGGACGCGCGCCGGGCGGAAGGTGGCGCATCCGTGGTTTGCGCGCTGCCTGGCTGGCGGGTGGCGAAGCCATGCTGCGATCACGCCGCGATCCGGGGACGGCGGCGGGCGGCCACTTCGCCGGGATGCCGGCGCGCAGCCTGCACGCGCGTGGCGCGGTTACGCCCGGCGATACCTTTCAGTTGCCGGGCTGGGTGGCATGACGCGTTTCACACAGCCCGATGCGCGCGGCGCGGAGGGGCCGCCGAAATCCTTCGAAGACCTTCGACTCAATTTCAAACGATCCGAGCTTCAGTTGAAACGCCATATCGCAGGGCGACGGTTATCGCGCCGTCGCTGCCTCCAGCGCGAGATACCGCTCGCGGTCGCCTTCGGGTTCGGCTTGGGACTTCATGTCGATGCGCATGCGCTGGTAACCATCGTCGGCGCGGTAGACCGGCCAGTTCGGCAGACCCGAGCCGTTCGGGTCGAACGTCTTGATGAAGTTCACGAAGTAGGTTTGCATCGTCTTGGATACCTCGTAGTCGGCGGGCTCCCAGGTGTAGCGCTTATCGAGATCCAGGTTGCCCAAGGCGTATTGGATCTCGGCGGAATGCGCCGCGCCTCGGGGCGGCGCGGTTTGCTGGCCGCCAGCTCCGCTGTCGCCATTGCCGCCCCTGCCGGGCGCAGGCGCAGCCGCCAAGGGCTCACCCGGCATGCCGAGATAAGCCGGTCGGGGATGGGCGTATAGGTAACGGTACACCGGTTTGCCGCCGGTCTTCATCTGGAGTTCAGCCCACTTCCAGGTGCCGTACGAGATGAAGCGGGCGCTGGCCAGGTGGGTGGCGGCTTCGTAAACCTCATCGGTGGTGCCTGCGGCGTAGGCCTTCAGCACCGGCTCGGCCTTATCCCCATAGAACTTCCTGATGGCGTCGGCCAGCATTTCCGGCGTAGGGTCGCCACTGCCCAGAACGGAGCGTGCCGCCTGCTCCTGGGTGTTCGACCCCTCCAGCAGCGGAACCTTAGCCTGCTCACCGGCTTCGAAGGTCTCCGTCAAGGGCTTCGAAAGGAAATAGCCGTCCATCGCCGTGCTGAAGCGGACACCCACGGCTTTGGCGGCGGCGTCCTGAATCTGCTCCGCAGTCATCGCGCGAAGGGCGGCAAGCGTGTTGACGCCGGCGGCGGCAGCGAATTTGACTCCCTTCTGTTCGGCGTCGGCAAGAGGCTGCGGTGGCAGGCTGGAGAAGGCGGCGCCGCTCTCGCCGATAGCGGCGGCCATCAGGTTCTTGGAGAGCGGCGAAGCCATCAGCGCGCTGACGGAGATCGAACCCGCAGATTCGCCGGCGATAGTGACGTGCTTGGGGTCGCCGCCGAATGCCGCGATGTTCCTTTGCACCCACTGGAGGGCGGCCACCTGGTCCAATAGACCGTAGTTGCCGGCGGCGTTGTGCGGGGACTCCTTCGTCAGCTCGGGATGGACGAAGAAGCCGAAGATGTTGGTGCGGTAGTTAACTGATACCGCGACCATGCCGCGGCGGGCCATGCTCTCGCCGTCGTAGCGCGGCTCCGAGCCGTCGCCGTTCTGGAAGCCACCGCCGAAGATGTAAACGAGAACCGGAAGTCCTTCTCTATCCGATTTGGCGGGGGTCCAGACGTTGAGGTAGAGGCAATCCTCACTCATACCGTTGCTGCGGAACCAATAGTCGGCGCCGGGGGTGGTGCGCTGCATGCACCGGGGGCCGAACTCGTCGGCGTTGCGGGCGCCGGTCCAGTTCTTGACGGGTTGCGGCTCCCGCCAACGTAGGTCGCCGACAGGAGGCTGTGCGAACGGGATGCCCTTGAAGTTGCGCACACCGTCTTTGGGTGCGGAGGTGGATTCCAGGGTGCCGTTCGAGGTCGTTACGCGGTCAGCGGCGATGGCCGGCAATACCGCGGCGGTGTAGATAACGATGGCGGGGAAGAGAAAGCGCATACTAAGCCTCATCTGAGATTTCCGTCCTGGAGTCCCAACACCTGAGTGTCGCCGATTGTGCCTCCGGGGTCAACGCAAGTGCCCTCCCGCCGCCCGACGCGGCCCATCGCGCGACCCCGGCTCGGACCGGCGTAAACTAATATTTCCTGGAACTTCTTGACATCTCCGCTCGTACTATTTTAGTCTAGGCATAGACCAAACAGTACAAGCGATGGAACATACCCAAGAACGCGATTTATTCCCCGGAGCGCTGGAGATGATGGTGCTCCAGACTCTGCGCGGCGGGCCGATGCACGGATATGCGCTGGCGCAGGTGATCAAACGCAATTCGGGCGATCTGCTGGAAATCGAAGAAGGCTCCTTGTATCCCGCCCTGCAGCGCATGCTCAAAGCGGGCTGGCTGAAGGCCGAATGGGGCGTCTCGGCGCGCAACCGGCGGGTGCGGGTATACAGAATCACGCCCGGGGGCCGCAAGCAACTCGAACGCAAGGTGTCGAGCTTCGACCGCATGCTGGAGGGGATCGCGCGCGTCATGCGGCCGGCGGAATCGTGAAATGGATCGCCGATTTCGTCCGCCGCCGCCAGGCCGATCGCGACGTAGATCAAGAAGTCACCGCACATTTGGAGGAGAAGATGGCTGATTTGATTGACTCGGGAATGCCGGAAGACGAAGCCCGCGAGAAAGCCCGCCGGGAGTTCGGTAATGTAGCGCTCTACAGGCAAGACAGCCGCGAAGCGTGGGGATGGGTCTGGCTGGAAACGCTGCTGCAGGACTTGCGCTACGCCGTGCGGATGCTGCGCCGGAATCCGGGATTCACGCTGGTGGCGGTATTTTCGCTGGCCATCGGCATCGGCGTGAACTCGGCCATGTTCAGCCTGGCCGACGCGCTGCTGTTGCGCCCGCTTTCGGTGTCGCGCCCGAACGAAGTGGTCACCGTAAGCGGCGTCACGCCCAGCGGTCCTTCCACTAGCATCTCTTACCGCGATTACATCGATTTTCGGGATCGCAGCAAGAGCTTCGATGGTCTGGTGGCGTATACGCTCGCGAACTTCGGATTTAGCGCCCGGCCCGGCGACTTGGCGCAAATGAAGGTGGGATTCCTGGTTTCGGGCAACCTGTTTCGCGCCATGGGCGTGGAACCAGAGTTGGGCCGCGCCTTCCGTCCGGAAGAAGACCAGGTGCTGGGCCGCGACGCCGTTGTCGTGCTGGGCCACGATTTTTGGGAAAAGGAGCTAGGCGCGGATCCCTCTTTCGTCGGGCGGAAGGTGCGATTGAGCGGCATCGAGTTTACTGTAATCGGCGTGGCGCCGGAGCGCTTCACGGGCATGGATCAATACATGCGGCCCGCCATGTTCGTGCCCCTGGCGATGGCGGCCAGCATGGCTGCCAAGCCGGAAAGCGACATGCTCGAACATCGCGGCGAACGCAGTCTGGCGGTGAAAGGCCGCCTGAAGGCCGGAACGAATGTGCCGCAGGCCCAGGCGGAACTAGCGGCCATCGCTAAGGGGCTGGAGAGGGCTTATCCGGATACGAACCGCGACCGCGGCGTGGCCGTTTCAACCGAATTGCAGGCGCGCATCCAAGACGATCCCACGGACGCCTCTTTGGTCGCCATGCTGATGGCGCTGGCCGGTCTGGTGCTGCTGGTGGCATGCGCCAACATTGCCAATCTGCTGCTCAGCCGGGCGAGGGCGCGGACGCGCGAAATCGCCATCCGGCTGGCCATCGGAGCTGGACGCCTGCGGTTGCTCCGCCAACTGCTGGCCGAAAGCCTGGCCATCGCGCTGGCGGGCGGGCTGGTGAGCCTCTTATTCGCCTATGCCGGAGCGGCTTTCCTGAATCGAATCCAGATTCCCTCGGACCTGCCGATCGTCTTCGCCGTCAGGGTAGATCAGCGGGTCCTGTCGTTCAGCCTGGCGATTTCGCTCGCCAGCACCGTTCTATTCGGGCTGGTTCCGGCGCTGCAGGCCAGCCGGACTGGCTTGGCGCCGGTGATGAAGGCCGCCGACGCCGACAGCTCCCGCGGGCAGCGTCTTTGGGGGCGCAGCACGCTGGTGGTTGCGCAGGTGGCGCTGTCGCTGGTCCTGACGATCGTGGCGGCGATGTTGTTCCGCGGCTTTCGCGCCGACCTGATGGGCGGGCCTGGTTACCGAACCGATCATCTGGCGCTGATGACTTTCGATCCCACGCTGGCTCGGTATAGCGACGCGCAGACGCAGCAGTTTTATAAGTCGCTGCGGGAGAGAGCGCTCGCCACCACCGGCGTCAAATCGGCCGCGCTCAGCATGGTCATACCGATGGCTCCCAATCAGCATACGGAGAACTTCGTGCCGGAGGGCTACCAGTTGCCCAAGAACCAGGACCGCGTGCCGGTCCTCGCCGACACAGTCGGCGAGGGCTACTTCGATACCATGGCGATCGCCATTTTGCGCGGCCGTGGTTTCCGGGGGAGCGACACGGCCACGGCGCCGCGCGTGGCCGTGGTCAACCAGGAGCTGGCTAAGCGGTATTGGCCCAATCGGGACGCCATCGGCAAGCGCTTCCGCCTGGACGACCCAAAGGGCCCGTGGGTAGAGGTGGTGGGTGTGGCGAAGACCTCCAAATACGAATGGGTCGGCGAAAACGCGACGCCTTTTCTGTATTTGCCGCTGGCGCAGCACCCCAGTTCGCGCATGACCCTGGTAGCCCAATCGTTCGGCGATGCCGCCGCCCTGATGGCGCCTCTGCGCGAGATGGTGCGGGGCCTGGATGCCAATCAGCCGGTCTACGATGTGCGCACCATGGCAGACATCTACGAAGCGCGCGCGATCGCGACTCCCAAACTGATTACCCAAACGGTCGGCGCCATGGGCGTGATTGGCTTGCTGCTGGCCATGGTCGGCTTGTACGGTCTGATGGCTTACTCGGTGGCGCGGCGCACGCGCGAAATCGGCATCCGCATGGCGATCGGGGCGGACCGCGGATCGGTGGAGCGGATGGTGCTGCGGCAGGGCTTCATCCTGGCGATCGTCGGCCTGGCGATCGGACTGTTGGCCAGCTTCGCCGCCGAGACTGGCGTCAACGCGGTATTCAGCGCGACGGGCCGGGATCCTTGGGCTTACGTGATTGTGGCGCCAGCGCTGCTTGCGGTTACCATGTTGGCGGCGTGGGCGCCCGCCCGGCGCGCCGCGAACGTGGATCCGATGCGCGCGCTGCGGGACGAGTAGTCTTCGTGGCGCCACGCCGTAGAACGGGCCTACGAGGCCTGCGCAGGCTGCGAGCCCAGCTTATGGCGGGCGCTTCGCGCAGTCCGATGCCGGCGACCGCCCCCGCCGCGCGGCGCGGGAAGGCGCTGCATTCATGGTTTGCGCGGTGTCGGTCGGCGGTCGGACTACCGAAGCTGCTAACCCTGTGTCCTCCGGTATCCACGGTAAGAGCCGTATGCGCACGTACGGATCTGTGCGAGGGGCGATCAGTGATGGTCATCCCTACCGCGACAGTTGAAGGCCGGCACCCGGAGCGTGAGCAGCGTTACCGAACCGTCGGAGCGGTTCACCCCTTGTGCCGGGCTTTGGTGTGACGCACCGCCTTGGACTTCTTGGGCGGCGGGGCCGGTTTTTCCGCAGCGCTAGCCGCCTTCACGTAATCGCTCAGCTCGGCTTCGGTAAAGTGGATGGACTCGACGGTCAGACCGGCGTCGCTGAGCACCTTCATGATCTGCTGGCGCACGTTTTCGGCATCGGCGCCGGACTTGGATTGGGCCAATTGCTGGCGCAGTTTCAGCGCGTCGTCCTTAGCCGCGGCGACTTGCTGGGCACGCTTCTCTGCGTCGCTGGGGCCGCAGCCCGTGGACAGGAATACGACAAACAGGCTGACGAGCAGCAAGACGATTCGCTTCATCAATGTCCTCCTTTTCGCACCTTTCCGCGACTACCTTTCCGTGACTTCCCACAATAGCAAAAATGCTGCTTATACTTCTCCGAGTCGAATTATCAGAATATTCAGTCGCCGTGATCGTCCATGTACCGACGCACGGCTGCCAGCACGTGCGTTTTCTCATCGAGGATCTGAGCAATCTCGGCCTCCAGTTCATCCATGCGTTTACGATCTAGGTTTTGAGTTGCTTCTTTCTCAGCCAGTAGCCGATCACGGAGTCGAGACAGAACGTCCGCTAACCTGTCCATCAACTGTTGCTTTGTTGGGCAGTCCATCGGTGTTTCAGAGCTCATTATACCGCTTCGTGAGCATTAACGGAGCACGGCGATAACCGGAAATTATCCACCTCGCCTGTCCGGCCCGTTCGACGCTGGCCCGCACGGGCGCCAAACGTTCGCGCCATCGAACCGCGCCCGCCGCAGGCCGCGCGAGCACAGACCATCTCGTAGTTGATTTCTACAGCCACGGAACGTTCGAGGGCTTCCACCCCCACTACCTCCAACCCGGCCAACGGCCCGCTCCTGATCCAGACCCGTTGACCGGCGCGCAAAAAGGTCCGCGACTTGACCGGCAGGCGGGAAGCCAGGATCATCTTGATCCCGGCGATCTCGGCGTCCGCAATGGGACGTCCGGATTCAGGAGGACCCACAATCGACAGGACGCCTGGAATCTCAAGCGCGTCCCGCCGATTCTCATCACAGAGACGGCAGAACACGATTCCCGGGAACAGGCGGCGCCGCCCGGAATAGGTCGGCACAAACTCTTCCAGCCCGCGGCTCCGCAGCGCCCCGGCCACAATTCCCTCGCGCCGGGGCTGCACCCTTAGAGCGAACCACTCCAGTCGCGATGTATGACTCCACACAGCAGTCAAGGACTTAGATCTTTCGGCCCGCCATTACCGTTCCCTTTCAACAGCGAGAAGGTGGTGGACTGCAGCTCGGCGATGCGGTGCTCGAGCGAATCGAAGCGACGATGGAGATGCTCGGTAATGGTGCCGGAATGAATGTAGGCCAGGAGTTCGCCAAAACTGCAAGACGTCGCGACCCGGAATGGAGCCCGCAACCTCTCCGGGGATCTCCGGCAATACGCATCACACCCTCCATGTGCTCATTGGGTCTACTGGGGCAAAGGGCACTTCTTAGGCGAGGATGGAGTGCCTGGCAACACGGTTTCGCGGTTAGGAAGCTTCAGACGCCAGGGCGGGAAGCGGACTGCGCCAAAATTAGAGTTGCATTTCAGTCAAGACAACATCAAATCGAATGCGAAAACAAAAAAACAACGCGGCGCCAACCCGCATCCGGCTCTTCGTTCGGCAAATCCGCCGCTCACCGGAAGCCGCCAGTTCTGGAGACTTGGTGCGCGCGGCTGGCCGCTTGCCGCGCAGGAGGGATACCGATCGGGACAGCCCAGGCGGCGTCGATCTCGACCATCACCGAACGCTGGAGTAACTCGACGCTGACTACCAGGCGCGTGGTCTTGGCTTGGCGCAGCACGAGACCCTGAACCCCCTGCATCGGACCGTCAATCAGTTCCACACGATCGCCAATCCTGGTGTAGCCGCAACTGGCTACGTTGAGTCCGGAAGACGCAATCCTTTCCAGGGCGACTATCTCGGACTCGGGAATGGCGGCTGGTTCAGTCCCGCAACTGACGATGTACACCACCCCGGGGGTGGTGACCATGCGAAAGGGATTCTCGCGGTCACGCGCCGCAAAGACATAGCCGGCTATGAGCGGCTTTTGGCTGTCCCAGACCGATCCGGTGCGCCTCTTATGCACGCAGCGCACCAGCGGGAGCGCGGTCCGGTAGCCTTTGGAGTCCAGGGTCGTTTTAACCGATTTTTCGTAACGCGACCGTACGGCCAGGGCCAACCATGCACTTTCGGAAGCAGCCGTAAGATCTGCTAAGTGCGGTGAAACAAGTGAAATTGGGCAGGCTGCCGCCATTCTCGCCGTCCAGAGAGATTCGTCCTAACCTGGCGGCTCGCAAAATGAGTAGACCGCTCATCCGCCCTAGCCAACGAGTTCGACCATTCGTGCGCTAAGGCAACCGCCTAATCAAAACTCAGGAAATGGCTGAGTTGAGATTTGATGCTAGTGTAAGCGGGATGTATACGGATGTCAAGAGAAAAACCATTATTTCTTTTCTAAAGTTGCCATATAGTTGAGCATATTGGTACTTAGTAAGCCCGCTTTACGGCGATATTTATTAACGCGTTTCAAATATGTGTCGATTGTCACATTGCTTGACGCTGTTTCGACAAGCCAGGTGCCTGAGAGGATGAGTTAAACCTCCACGGAGAGTGCCTAACTCCGCGTCGCCGCGTGCTTTGGAGTCGGGAATTGAGGCTTGAAGCTCTCTTTTACCGATATGGGCGCCGATCTGTTCCTGCTGGTGGTATCGCAATTGCGCAGAATTTTCAACGCTTTTCGAGGCTACCTGAAGTCCAGTTACTGCCAGCCTCTATTCTCAATAGCTTGACGCACTCTCCGCGTATTGTCCGTGGGTCCAGGATCCGGACCCCACGGGTAAAACAGATTTTCAAATATTAATACCAGTTGTCTGCTTTTCAGCGCAATTATGCAGGGTTTCACCGGCCCAACCCAGTTACAAGTTCCAACACTGTCAGCCTGATTCTCAGCAACTTGGCGCACCCCGCCGCGTGCCCTCGCTGGTTCAGGCTCTGCGCAAGAATCTGCCGCTAAGGACGAAAACGGCGCTCCACATCTAAATGCCTGCTTTCCCCGCTTGAAGCGCAAATTGGAGTTCCAACTGCCCCGAAGCTACCGTGCAGTTTCAGTCAAAAGCGAGAGCTTTTCTCCAAATTATCGCGCGGCGGGGTGATTCTTGCGGGTCGCGACCAGACAAGACAGCGAACTTAGCGACTAACGTGCCTGTTGCCGCACCAAGACGGCAGTACCCGAGGTCAACGCCGTTTGCCGACCCAACGTTGTAGTCCACCAAGTGACCGCCATCGAATTGGAGTCGTGTAACTCGATTCTCATCTGCCCGTTAGCGCCGTCATCCGACGCCCACTTAATGGTGGTGATGTCTCCCTTTTGCGAAGCGCCATTTACCCGGAACTGCACCTCCGGCGATACTGCTCGATCCGGAATCCGGTAGCGCGCCCAATATTTCCCGGACAATACGCCTTGTTCCTCGGAAAGGAAGAACTCGATGAATTCCGGCGGATACATCCCCGGCGTCTGGGTATTGCGGGAACCCGGGGCATAAAACCACTGCCCGGCGAAGGTCGCTGGTTGCACGACAGCGGCAGGCGATTGCGCCGGTGTTTCCGGGATGGTCTGCGGTGTCTGAACAGGCAGCCCTGCCGTTCTCATGGCTGCCGGCGGCACCGAAGAGGCCGGCCCTCCCGGATCAGGCGCTGAATTCAACGGCTCAATTTGTGCGGGGTCTGGGTCCGGATTGAGGTCCGCGGGCGGTGGCGATGGTTTCAGGCGTGCGAGCGATCTCTTGTGTAACCTATTGCCAGGTGCAGGCGGCGCGCTGAGTATAGGCAGTGTTTGGGCAGATTGCGCAGAACGCTGGAGGGCCACGGGCTCGCCGGATTCGTTGGATCGCAGATACCAGAAGCCGGCGCCAAACAGAACGCAGCAAGCCAGAATCCAAGGCGAATGGCGGTACAGACGGAGGATGGGCGGCGCAGGCGGTCGGCCGAGCAATTCGGGGATTGGAAGCCTGCGGCCGATCAAGCTCTCGTCATATCTGCGGCGCTTCTGCGGGTCCGCCAGGGTGGCGAGGATCTCGTTCAGCCGAATCATCTGGCGCTCGGCTGCGGATTTTAGTTTGGGGTCCGCCTGGTTATCCGGATGCAACAGCCGCGCCAGGGACCGGTACGCCTGGTGAATCTCCTCCTCGGATGCATCTTGGGCCACCGCCAACTCTTCGTAATGGTTCATTGGAGCAGTTGTGTATACGGTTCGTATTCTGTTGGTTCCCCCAGCGTAGCAATTCGTACCGCAGAGGGTGCTCGTATCCATCCTATAAGCAAAATCTTCCTTGCTAATCCAACTGCTTAGGTATAGCATGATGTCAGACGAAATTTTTGTGGAGGCGACGAAACTATGAATGCCCCTATGCGATCCTTTCTATCACTAATGATCAGCGGCTGCCTGCTCTTCCTGATGGCAGCACCACCATCTATCGGAGTGATCCGTTCGAGCGGCGACTTCCAGCTCGACGGAGCTACGGTCTCGGGGAATGCCACTCTTTTCGAAGGTAGCACGGTGCAAACGGCCGCGACCCAATCGAAGATCCAATTGACCAGCGGGGCTGCCATTGTGCTGGCGCCAAATTCGCGCGCGCAGGTGTACAAGGATCACTTCGAGGCGGCCACGCTGCGGATTTCGCCGACAGACACACACACCATCGCGCAAGTCGTGAGCCAGGATAGCAACCATGTCTCCATCAGCGCAGTGCAGGGCTTAGTGGACGTCCGGAACGGCGCGGGAGTGTTGGTTGCCACCGTCCGTCCGGGTTTGGCATTGGCTTTCTCCACGCAAGCGGGCGGCGCGGCCACGGCCACCAAGCTGAGCGGCTGCCTGGGTATGAAGAACGGCCATTACGTGATGACTGACGTCACCACCGGGGTTACCGTCGAACTGCAAGGACCCGAGGTGGCGAAGAACAACGGTCATCAAGTCGAAATTACGGGCTCGATGATCCCGGGCGCTACGCCGCCGGCCGGCGCTTCGCAGGTGATCCAGGTGGTGACCGTGAATTCAGTCGGTGCCAGGTGCAGCATCCCGGGCGGCGCAGTAGTGGCGGGCGCGGCGGGGTTGTCTACCGGTGTGATTGTCGCCATAGTCGCCGGGGTGGCCGCGGTGGCCACGACCGTCGGTTTGGCGGCGGCGGGGACGTTCAGCGGCAGATCCGCGGCCAGCACTCCGTAAGCGCGGCAGTAGCTCACTTACAAAGACGGCGATCGCCCCGATACCCCAAACTGAATCAAACGCCGGGCGCAAACACCAGACAAACAGGGTCGCCATCGCAATTCCGAACGGCAGTCCGCCCTCCGCGCTCCACTCCAGCCAGTCGGCGTAAGCGCGGTTGGCGAACGCGCCGGTATCGATGATCGCGTAGGCAGGATACTTCACGGGCCAAGTCCCGAGGCCAGACCCAAACCACGGGCGGGCAACGATCATGCGCGTGGAAACCCTGGACTTCCGCCAGAAGTCAGCCCGCCAATTTGGACGGCACTAGGTTACGGTAAATCATCTACCTAGGCCACCCCATCAGAATACCCATCACTTAGCGCCTTTATGGACTCCCATGGCCGCCATAAAAAGCGCTTGCCCATTATCCGGGGTCGTAAACCAAGTTCCCCGGCTCCCCGTTCGCCTTGCGATTGACCCGCCCCTACTGTTGCACCGTGAGGATTACCCAGGCGGGCGATTGTTGGCCGCTGATGGTGGCAATCACCGGAAAATCGCCGTCGGCCAAGCTTGCCGGCACCTGGATGGCCACCTGATACAGCCCGGCCATTCCCGGCGACAGCGCGACCCCGTACATCTGTGCCTCGGTGCCACCGACGGTCACGGCCACTCCATCGACCACGTAGGGACCGCCCGATACTACCTGGCCGCTGGGGGCCGCAGGAGTGGTGGGGCCGAACCCGGTTCCCCACAGAATGATCACCTCGCCCGGCTTGGCGGGTACGGTGGGCGTCTGTAATGACCCGTTCTTCACTGCATAGGAGTAGTCCACGTGAGTCGCCACGGCGGCGTTGCCGGGCCAGAGGAAGAATGCCGGCTGCAGTGCCTCCGCGGTGACCGCGAAAGCTGCACTGGCGCCCGACGCCGTAGTCACCTTGACCTGCATCGAACCGGTTCCCAGGTTGGGAGCGAGCACGTTGATCTGCTCGGGAGTGACCGCCACGACGTAGGCCGGCGTGCCGCCAATGTCGACGGTCACACCATCGAGATTGGTGGGCAACTGGCCGCCGACAATCGCATTGCTCCAGGTATCGGAGAAACCGGCGGGGGCGAAGTTGGTTCCGTAGATCGAGGCGAAGGTTCCAGCCGCGACGCCGAGCTGCGCGTTGGCCGCGTTGGAAACGCCGCCGATCGTGGGCGCGCTGTTTGCCGCCGCGAACTGGAAATTCGGCCCGAAGTCGCCGTACAAACCGGATCCTGCCGGGAAGTAGCCGGGCTCGACCAGTGAAGACGATTCTCCAAAGCCGGAAATGTTACAGCTACAGTAGGCGGGGTTCACATAATTGATCGCGGCATTTACCTGCACGGTCGTGGCGCTCAGCGGCACGTCTGCCGTATAGTAATTGTCGCCCGAGATCCCGGCAATCGCGTAGGTGTCCGTCGTATTGAGCGTGATCGGATTACTGAGCGCAGCATAGCGGAAGAATCCGGTCAGAGGATCGGATGCGGTCACGGTAGTCGAGGTCAGAAGGGTATGCGTGGTGACGTCGTATACTCCGACCGGAGAGTCCTCGAACGTCTCGGCCGCACCATTGGCATTGGAATCGTAGAAGCCGAGCTGAGTGATGGTGATCGCACTGCTGCTCACCTGAAATTCGAAACCCAGGAGATAGGTTCCCTGTGTGTAGTTGAATCCGCTGCCCAAACCCGTTACGGTAATGGCGACTGTATCGGCTTTGGCCGTACTCGCACCCACCCAGGCCGCAAGCACCAACGCTCCGATCATCGGTGATCTCATGCACGTCATGGATCGCGTGAGATGCATCTCGGTTTCCTCCAGTTGGGGCCGTTCGGCGGCCCCTATTGAATACGGCGCAGTAACCGGTCAGAACCCGACAAGCACATCTGCTTATCCTGGTTGGCGGGTTTTGGCTCCGGCCTGACGTCCACACCCGGCAATAGGACATCCGGGTCTGCTACGGCGCTTTTGGTGAGCCATTCTTCGGCGGTCACGTTGACCAGGCGGCAGTGCCGAAATCGAGCAGCTTCAAGTTTCCCGCTTCGCACACCAGGATATTGGATAAACCGTCTCCGCGCTTATAGTTGGCGTGGAGCGTTTGCCTCCGGAGCAAGAGTGGCGGGCGCGGCGGGGTTGTCTACCGGCGCGATTATCGCCGTTGTCCGTCGGCTGCGGCCGGGTTCGTGCGTGTGGCCAGCAGCGCCACCATCACCACAGTCCAGGCAGCCAGAGCGGGACGGGAAAACGGATAATCCACGGTGGCGTGCAACAAGACCGCGATCACCCCGATACCCCAAACCGAATCAAACGCCGGGCGCAAACACCACACAAACAGGGTCACCATCGCAATTCCCAACGGCAGCCCACCCTCCGCGGTCCACTCCAGCCAGTCGGCGTGAGCGCGGTTGGCGAACGCGCCGGTATCGATGATGGCGTATGCGGGATACACCACGGGCCAAGTCCCGAGGCCAGACCCAAGCCCCGGGCGGGCAGCAATCATGCGCATGGAAGAGATATTGAACTCACGGCGCGTGGCGAATGGGTCGGGGGTCTCGAGGCGCTCCCAAACTCTTCCCCATCCCACCACGGTAGTGAACACCGCCAGCAGCAGCACGACGCGCAGCAGCGATCTCCCCACGGCGCGCCCGGATGTGCGTCCTTGCAACCAGAGCAGCGCGGTGACGACCACGATTTCGCCGGAGGCCAGCACAAACCCTGCTCGGGAAGCGGCGGCGATTACGGACGCATACATGGCGGCCGCCATACAGGAATAGAGCAGGGAGTCCCGCTTGCTGGTCATGGCCCCATACACCGCCAGCGGCAGCACCGCTTCGATGAAGGCGGCGTAATGGTTCCGGTAGAGGATCGGCCCCATCAGCCCGGGGTATTCGGCTTCAAAGAGCCAAAAAAATTTGCCCCCTGCCGTAAAGGTCTGGAGCGTCGCCTCCACCGCCACCAGGAAGCCGAACCAGAGCATGGCGGAACGGAACCAGCGGTGCACGCGCTGGTCCTGAAAAAGAAGCCAGCCGGTCACAAAGACCGCCAAAAGCGCGGCCCAGCGGGCCAAGGCGATGCGGGTCTCGAAAGGAGAAACAGTGCGCCCGGTCCCCCACTGGAACAAGCCCCAAGATACGGCAAACAATAGTGGCGCCAGCGGGTAGACGAAGCGAGGCGGAGTCCTGCGCCACCGGATCAGGGCACCCACGGCCAGCCCGAACGTGCCGACCTCAAAAACGGCGACGGGCCAATATCCGGGCACCCAGAGAGTCAGAATACCGAAAAACAGTACCGCGGCCAACACATAGGGCATCGAGTTCCGTAGTGTAACCCGATGCGGGGCTGGAAAATGCCGCCCGCCGCCGCAAAATAGCATGACCCGAAGACGCCTCGGACTTAACCGCGGCCACGCCCAATTCGGAGTTTGGTCGAGTCTCAGTTTGAACTCCACTCAGAGCCAGCCCCCCGGCCGAAGGCGGACATTCCTCGTTACCTCGGGCGTGCGATGTTTATTATCTCCGGGCTCTTATCGCTCAGGGGCCGCCGATCCCAATCCCCGAATTGCTCCTCGATCGCTAAACCAGCGTCGGCCAGGAACGAGGACAACAATTCCGCATCAAGAAATCTCAGAGTGCTTCGACTGAGCTGCGGCTGGTCCCACGCGGGGCTGGTGAAGGTGTGGGTGAAAGAAACGATCCTCCCGTCAAAGCGCGTCTCCACCTGAGTGCTTATGCGCACCGTGGCACCCTCCGCGTCGGTCACCTCGACGGCGTTCTCCGGCGTCCAGCGCTCCCACGCGCGCGCCAGCGGGTTACGAGTTTCGAAAGCAAAACGGCCATTGTTTGTAAGGGCCAGGCGAATTGCGGCGAGCGAGGTGCGGAGTGCGTCGTCCTCGATGAGCGCCTGAAAGGCATGGCCTGTCATGACCACGAGGTCGAAGTCGTGTGCCCAGGCGACTGCGGTAAGATCGCCGAGGACCCACTCAATATCACGCCGCTTACGCGCCTGCGCCAGCATGCCAGCCGCCGGATCGAGCCCGCATAGCCGACCCCTATGACCGGACCGGCGGGCCTCATGCAACAGCGCGCCCGTCCCGCAGCCGGCATCGAGCACCGCTTCCGCCGCCATCACTAGCGGCAAGTAGAAGTCGAAGTCCTTTCTTTGGTCCCGCGGCCACCACCGGTCGTACAGCGCGGCGAGATCCGTGTCGGAGAATAGGCGGTCGGCCATATCGTCACCCAGTCAGACTATCCTGCCGGTTCCAACACACTGGACGCAGGCTGCCACGGTCGCCTCGAAGCCGGAACGTCGGCCATGAGTACAGAACCTAAACCCAGACTAATACATTCGCTCCGAGTTTCACCACGTGAGGATGCCCTCGCGCAGATTATCGAGAACCACCACGCGAGTTACGCCACCCAGACGCCGAAAAGCTTTCTCATGTAACTCCGCCCAAACCTGCGAACTGGAACGGCACAGCAGGAGCCGAACCTCTTTGCGGCTGTAGCCCAAGGTCAGCGCCGCGTTCGCCAGTATTTCCCGCTGTCGGCAACGCGCACCAAGGGGCCCGATCCGTAATCGCCCTGGCATTCTTCGCCAGGTGCAGTCTCGATCACCGCGCAGGCTTCCGGCGAAGAGGTGCCACGGAGATTGCGGATGAAGCGCTTGACACTCTGATAGCCACCAGCGAAACCGCTGCTATCGACCAATACCGGTCGGTGTTCGACCCCGACTCGGTTTTTCGAGGGGCCTTAACTTTTTGTCTCAGCCGACGGGAAAACCGCGGGTGAGTTCCAGGCAAGCTACGGCACCGGCCGCCAAGCAGGTACGGTATTCGACCTGGCTAAGCGCCACGGGATCAGCGGGACCGGTCCAACCGTTTGCACCGTAAGCGTAGTACTCGGCTAGGGTCAGTTCACAGCCGCTGAACTCCACAAGTGCTTGTATCCGGCGCAGATCGTATTGGACAAACGAGCCATGGTCTTCCAGGCGGCCGAAAGGCACCGTAATCAGCAGACGCCCTCCTGGCCGCAACAGAGAAGCAAGGCCGCGAGCCGCTTCAAGGTCGCCGAATTCCTGCGCCGGCTGTTCACAGACACCATAGATGGAGTTGTCGCGCCCGATGTGCTCGATCACGGAAATTGCGACGATCAGATCGAAAGTGCACGGCCGGAAGGGCAGCGCCAGTGCATCGCCGGCAACGCCGGAAATACGAGATTGCGGAGCCGCGACGAGATCCAAACCCACCAGGAAGGGAATCATCAGCGCGTCACGCGCCTGCAGATAGCGGGGCTTGGCATTGGCATAACCGATATCCAGCACCCTCGGTTCTTCCCGGAACCGCGAGAGGACCCAGGGAATCTCGATGCAGCGTTCCGAATCGTCCAGCCCGTACAGCGGGGTATCTATCGAAAATTCGGGGGTACCGGGCCGGTTCAGGACGCATTGGCGATCCGTAGTGGAGCAATAGAACAGCACCGAGCCGTCCGCCCTTCTTTCGGCTTCCAGTACGAGCGGCGTGTAGCCACGGTCCGAAGCCCAGAATCGCAATTCCACGACCGGTTCAATCTGCAGGCGGTAGCGCCCCGGCTGAAGCGGAACAGTCAACGGCAGCACCGAAAGTCTGCCTTCAGAGCCACGGCAGGGGACGGCACGTGGTCCGTCGAAGAGAATCACCCGGCCGTCCTCTGGGTCTAGAACATGAGACGAGAGATGAAGTTTAGTACCCTCGGCGTCTCGGCGAAGCGCCGAATCGGGAACCCACGACAGGACCGCTTCGATCCTCCCTGTTACCTCGCGCACCGCAAGCAGCCGGAGGTTGCCGCTACCCGCGTCTTGAGGCACCCCGGAAGAAGCAGACTCGCCAAACATCAGTGCCGCAGCCGCGAGTTTTTCTGGGTTAGTCTGGATGGCACGCTACACTCTCTGGAGCAGCAGAGAAGTCGAGATCTCAGTGCGGGCTCATGTTTAGCTCCCGCCCCTTTCTGAGTCATTGTAACATGGACGCGCCTCGGCTTACCTTCCAATAGTGGCGCTACGATGGGCGTAGACATCGAGTATCGGGAAACGGGCGGCTCCGAAGGCTGCCTGATGTGGTTAGGCCCGAATTGGGGTAGTGGGCTATTCAAAGTAGCCCACTACCCGAATTGGGAACGGATCACGCGGGTCCGCAGAAGCGCTGGGCGGCGTTTCACAAGGCTCAGCGGTGGCTGTCGCGGGCGAGTAAGTCCGCGACCCTCTATTGGGCGAGCACATCCGTGAAAGTCTCTCGTATACTAATACTTCCCGGCGCAGCCTTCTTTGAAGCGACTCCTCCGTATCTATTTTGCAGCCGCTTGCCTGACGAATCCGGGGCCGGCCCGGCCGTAAAGTTGTGAACCGCTCACTCCATTGGGCAAGACCATGCGAATCCGATGGTTCGAGGGCGGCGTCGCGCCGCCAGCCAGCGCCGTTGCATTGCACACCCAGCTCCAGTACCCGGAGCGTCTGGCGACGGATGCCAATTGGTACCGCTATTTCGCGGAAACGGTCAACCATGTCGTTCGGAGGCTCGGCACTGATGGGAGGTTAACCACGGGCGCAGGGAATGGGACGCCGGGCTACTCAGGCGATGGTGGATCGGCCACTGAAGCGCAGTTGAACAGCCCCGGGCCGCCGTAGCCGCCGATTCCAGCGGGAACCTCTACACTTTCGGACTCCGGCAACAATGTCATCCGGAGAGTGACGCCCGACTACGGCATCAGCACCTTTGCCGGGGGCGGGGCCAACCCAATGGACCCAGGCCGTAGGTCGCCTAGGCAAAAGTGACGCGCCGATTCAGCGCGTGTCGAGTGCCGTGACAATTCAGAAGTGAGGACGGAATAGACGGGCCGCCCTGGAACGCCGATCAGTACGCTCGGCTTGCAGCCACGCTTCAAGGGTAAGGCCCCACGCAGTCACTTTCGCTTTCAGGGCCGCCTGTTCATCGAAAAGCCGGTCAGTCGTTCCGGGCAGCGGTTTCGCTGATTGCTCGCGAGCCGCGTCGCCGTGCCGCACCAGCTTCACCGCCATTCCCGCTAACCTACACGAGAAACTGTGCCAGGTTGCCGACGGTACGGCCGTTTTCCCAACCCCAAGTCTTCTCGGCGCCGTCTTTGCCCGAGACGGCGCGGAATCCCTCGGCGCTGAGCATCACCTCACGCCATCTCCCGGCCGGATCGAGGAGGCGATATACGGCTTCCCGCAATTCCCATGAAGCGGCCGGCTTCCGCAAGATGGCCGCGGCGCCGGCGCCCAGAGCCAAACCGGGCAAGCTTCCGGCCTGCTCCCCGGAAACACCCAGGATCTTCATCCAGGGAAAATCGGAGCGGCAGTTGAGGATGGCTTCGATGCCGCCGCTTTCCGGCAGGCTCAGATCGACTACGATCACGTCGAACCTGGTCTTACGCGCCGCTTCCAGGACTTGCCCCCAGGTTTCCACCGCCGTCACAGGGTAGCCGTCTTCGGCCAGATGGCGGTCGAACAAAGCGCGTACAGCGGGTTCTTCCGCCACGATCAGAATCCGAGGCGCGTACTCCGCACGTCTCTCCGGCACCTTGAGCCGGACGATACCGGATTCGACGATTCCGCCCAAGAAGAGGACCTCCGCACCGCACCTGAGGCCCTTGAGTTCAATCCGCTCTTCGTCGGCCAGGCCCGCCTGAATCATCACGGTGTCGATTCCGAGGTCCCGATCGAGGAGGCTGTCCGCGCTGGCTGCTTCCTTTGCCAGCAAGACGCGATACCCTCGCCCCGTTAGGACCTGATGGAGTATGCCAAGCATGCCGGCATCGTCGGCAACGACCAGAACCGTGCTCTGGCCCTGCTCGAGAAGTTCCGGCTCCATGCATCCTCCGCATGTGGCCCGGCGTCCGCATGCTGCGGGCGGCGGTCTCGCACTGCCCAGATTATATCTCAATCTGAGGGCCCCGTCATCGCAACCGGTTTGGGTTACATCATTAGATGACTTGACAGGTCTGCGCGTACGTATCTCCCTTCACGCAAACGACCTGACTGCCCAGCGAGTGGGAGCCGCAGCATCGGCGGGTGGTAACACGAACCAGAGGCTCCGCAGCCATTCGAGCTGAACCGAATCTAAACAGAGAAACGGCTTTCTAATTGGCGGTTGGGCGTATAATGGGTGCCGGTCGGGATGGCAACACGGAAATCCTGGCTGGACCGTCCCAAGGGCTCTGTATGATCACTCGACGCTCTCGCCGTCTCTGTCTCTCCGCGGCTCTGTTCGCGTTGGCGACGATTCCTGGCACTGCCGTTGCGCAGTGCAACAATACTGCAATCCCAGGCAAGTTCTATGAGTACTGCATTATTGCTCAGACCGGAAGCTGCAATGGCAATACCTTCACGTCTCTGGGCTCCAACCCCGCAATCAACGATTTCGGGCAAGTGGGTTTCATGGCGAAGAGTGCGGCGTTCCAGGGCCCGGCGCTGTGGGTCGGCGACGGTCACAATTACCCGGCGACGACGCCCATTAACGGGGGCGAGACGGGCAGCAGCGAGATCTACGACGCCGCCGTGCAACTGAGTTCTGATTACCCGACCAGCGGCATCACCTTGGTTTCCAAGGACAGCATCACGACCACCAGTCCGGCCACCACTTCGATCCGGGTCTGGAATACCGCGACACCGGACTCTTACCGCTACGCCGGCCGCGGGGGCCCGAGCCAGCAATTCGGGGCTGTTTTTCCCTATCCGAGCGTCAACAAGAAAGGCGACGCGGCCTTCATCGCGCTGAATGCCAGCAATCCCCTGATCAAGTATCTGGTAGTGAACACCGCCGCGGGTAAGACTTACAAAACCAGCGTCAACGTGAGCGTGGGCGAGCCGATGATCGACGATAACGACGAGGTGCTGCTGTGGACGGACACTTCTTCGCCCACGGGCAATTTCCAGATCGTGCTGTATCCGGCCGGTCTGGCTACGTTTACCACGATCGCCGACGGCACTTACTTCAGCGCGATCGATTCGGCGCCCGGGATCTCGCGCGACGGCCTGGTCATCGCGTTCCAGGGGAACATGAACGCCGCCGGCGCCGCAGCCGTCGGGACCAATGCGGGACCAGGCACTTTCGCGGCCTGGAAGAGTCCCAGCGGCAGTTGGGTCCTGACTAGAGTGACAGGCTACACTCTATTGCCAAACAATACGCCGTCCGCCGAACTCGGTTTCGATGAAGCCGGGAACGTGATCTACTTCAACCCCACCGGATACGGCGTGGGAACGCGCGTGGCCGTAACCAACCTGGGATTGGGAGCTTCCGGTATTTATAACGACTCCTTCGTGGTGTCCTTCATCGGAACTCCCAGCGAGGCCAGCCGCCAGAACCCCGTGCTGAAGAACGGCACACCGCTTTTCTTCTCCGCCCAGCAGGGACTGTGGACGGTGCGCGTAGACGTGGAGCCCTTCCTGGGGACGGGAACCAACACTTATGTCTCCCAGCCTCGCACTCCCATCCCCGTGGTCCAGATTGGCGACCGGATCGGTGCGAATGTGGTATCGACCATCGGTGGTTACGACGATCTCGCCAACGCCGCCGAGGACGAAAACGACAGCGTCCGCACCATGCGGCGCGGCGATCATCGCGTGGCGTTCTGGGCTTCCACATCCAACGGTGGGCAGTTCATCGCCCGGGCCAACCATCTGGACTCGGACCAGGACGGACTGCTCGACCACTGGGAGACTACGGGCATCGATATGGACCAGGACGGCGTGGTGGATCTCGACCTGCCGGCCATGGGCGCCAACCCCAACGTGCGGGATATCTTCCTGGAGATCGATTGGATTACGGATCAGTCCGGCCTGCCCTTCAGCTTCCAACCATCTCCCGGCGTGATCAGCCCGGCGCCGGGCGACGGGCTCCTGTCGTCATTTGTAAACATGTACGGCAATGCGCCTGCGTTGACGGGAACCATGTACGGCACGCGCATCGATGGCGCCGCTCCGGCGGCCATACCGAAGGGAATCACCGTGCACATCGACGGCGGAAAAGGCACTGACAAGAATGGCGGCCCGTTCTCTCTCAACATGGGCACCGGTCCTCTGGACGGCGGCAGCCAGGTCGGCTTGACGGGCAACAGTAACACGGGATTGCCCGAGATCATGTACTTCGGCGTGCCTAATTCCTTGACTATACCCCACGTGAACACGCGCGCCTTCCAGGATGTCAAGGATAACTACTTCGGCTCGCTGGACAAAGACGGACGGGAACTGGCATTCCATTATGCCGTCTTCGCGGATTATTTTGGCGCCTTTCCAGACAGCGCCGGCACGTACAGTTGGAACGTCTCGCTGGCGGGACTCAATACCCTGACTTCCCAGAGTCAGCTTCCGACTCTCCCCGTGGACAGCGATGGGAAAACGGGCGATGGGATGATTGTAAAGATCACCAGCGGCACGGGCGCCGGCCAATACCAAACCATACAGGACGTGCTCAATCCCACCACCTTGCAGACCTACAGTAACTGGACTACCAATCCGGATGCGACGAGCACGTTCAGCATTTTCAAGGGGAACATGGGTGTCGCCGAAGAGTACATTTATGCCTCCCCGAACTTCAATTCGATGCCCGGAAACGACTTCATGCTCACCATGGGCTCCGCTAACGTACCTCCATTCGACAAAGACGTGACTCCGGCGGGCCTGACCGGCACACCCTGCCTGCAATGGCGAACGCTGGCGCACGAACTGGGGCACACGCTGGGCTTGCGACACGGGGGGAATGACAACAACGAATATAAAGGCAGCGATTACCTCAGCTTGATGAGCTACAGTTGGGAGAATCAGTGCAACGTGTTGTCCTCGGTGCAGAGTTATTCGGGCTCCACGGACCCCACGTACGACGATTGGGCCAACCTGCAGCACAACTTCCCCGACTCCATGATGCACTTGGGCAACAGCTTGGCGCTGGGCTGGGGGGGCGATTCGGAAGAGGACCAGAACCCTCCGGAGTTGAGCTTCGTCGATTACGTGAACACCAACGGCCCTACCGACACCACGCCACCCACGGTTACCGTACAATCGCCCGCTGCCAATGCCAAGGTCGGGCTGACGCTTCCGTTGCGGGTGACGGTGGATGCCACGGACAATGTCCAGGTGGCCTCGGTGACGGTTTCCTTCGATGTGAATGGGGATGGCGTCATCGAACCGAGCGAACTGCTGACGGCCAAATCCAGCGGAACGAACACGTACACAGCGACCTTCCCGGCGCTCTCCGGGGCGGCCGGAACGCGGACCATTACGGCGGCTGCCGTGGATCCCACAGGCAACAGCACGACGACCAAGGTCAGCGTCAACGTGGTCACTCCGAATCCGGTGCCCGCACTGACCTCGCTCTTACCCAGCAGCGCCACGCATGGCGGCGCGGCCTTTACGCTCACCGTCAACGGCTCTAGTCTGGTCTCCGGGTGCTTGGTGGAATGGAACGGCGCGGCGCGCTCGACAACCTTCGTGAACAGCGGCAAGGTCACGGCCAAGATCCTGGCGAGCGATATTGCCACGGCTGGTACGGCTACGGTCACGGTGAAGAACCCCGCTCCGGGCGGCGGAACTTCCAATGCCCTGACTTTTACGATTAATTGAGTTTCGCTTAATACAGTGACAATTCTGTGGGGCGGCCAATCTTGGCCGCAGCCGCCGTTTTAGGCGGCCAGGGCCGGCTATAACGCTGAGGTGCTGCGACCCGGCGGCTCAAAATTGTCCTGTCCAAACGGCCCGCCTTCGAGACAGTCTGCGGCTGGGAAGCGCGCCTCTCGCCCAGCGTGGCTGACCGAGCGGCCCGCAGTACTGGTACGCGGACAATTCTGCGCCAAGCGCACCCTGCCCCCGCGCGCTACACTAGCAAGATGTCCCGGCACTCACTCCACGCTGTTTTCACCATCGCGGTTGTCTCCCTCCCGGCATGCCTCTCTGGGCAACCGGTCGTGCGACTCCTGCAACCATCCACCCACTCGGCCACCTCCGCTCCCACCGTCTTGCTCCAGGGCGTGGCCGTAGCGGATGCCACCATCGTCAATATCTACTGGACCGACCATCACGGCCACACCGGACCCGCGGATTGGACCCCGTCCCCTGCCGGCCAATCCACCCCGATCGCCTTCTCGGCCAGCGTGCCCGTACGCCCCGGCGCCAATCGCCTCACGGTGATTGCCGTGGATAGCCGCAACCGGTCCGGCTCCGCCCAGTTGTCCATGCACGGTGAGGGCTCCCATGGGCCGGAGGTAAGCGAGGTTCGCTCCGGCTGGTGGCATGGTCTGCCGATCGACTACGCCGTGATCGGCGGGCAGGCTATTGTCGAAGGAGACATCATCCTGGGTACAGCCGCGGAACTCGCGGCGTCCGCGCCACCCAGGATGCCCTCTGAGCCGGGCTTCAGACCCCGTGGCTTGGCCATCGGCTACGTCTCGCAACTCTGGCCCGCCGTTTCGGGAGTCTATCAGATCCCCTACACCATCGAGACCGGCACCCCCATCCTGGCTTCCGCCATCAGTTACGTCAACAGCACTCTGACCGGCGTCATCCAGTTGGTCCCCCAAACCACGCAGACCAACTACGTCACCTTTAACTTCGACCCCACCGATACGAGCGGCTACTGCGAAGCCACCGAGGGCATGGCCGGCGGACAGCAGTTCATCGGGGGCTCGATCAACTGCTCCTTCACCGGCATCTGTCACGAGATCGGCCATGCCATCGGCCTGCTGCACGAACACCAGCGCCCCGACCGCAATTCGTATGTCGTGCTCAATTCCGCCAACTCCGACAAGCCCTACCTCTTGGGCAACTTCGATTTGTTCACCGACAACTATCAGACCCTCGGCCTTTACGATTACGCATCCGTAATGCATTACCCGGCGTTTTCCTTCACCAAGAACAATCTGCCGGTGCTCGAATCCATTCCAGCCGGCATTCCGCTGAGTAACACGATCGGCTATTCGGCCGGCGACGTGGACGCCATCAAGCGGCTCTACGGATTTGCCCCCTCCACTGTAACTATTGTTACCAACCCGCCGGGCCTCGAGATCATCGTCGACAGCACTACTTATACCGCGCCGCAGGCGTTTACTTGGACCATCAACACCCGGCATACGCTGAACCTCCCGCCCGATCCGCAACTGACCAATCCTAACGATGGCGCCACTTATGAATTCGCCAAATGGAACGACGGTGGCACGCGCTCCCACACCATTACCGTCACCGGAGGGACGGGCGAACTCACTTCGCCCGCCGGCAAGCCCGCCACCACGGTTTACGAGGCCAATTACGTCCGGCTATGGCCTTTCGCGATCTCGGCCTCTCCCGCTGGATCGGGATCGGTGAGCGTCTCCCCGCCGCCGCAATCCGTCTTCAGCGGCAGCTTCTTCGTGGATCGCCAGCAGATCGCGGTCAGCGCCACTCCTAACGCGGGCTATAACTTCTACGGCTGGTTTGAAGCGCCTTTCGTGCCCGCATATCCCCAAGGCGCCAACCCTTCTGCGTCCCTGATCCAGTCGCCGGAATCGGGTGCATACGGCGCGTTTACCACCTTCCCGGTAACCACCATCGGCGAAACCATCACCGGGCCAAATACCTGGAATCCGCCGATGTATGGCACCGTCGATAGCGACACTTATGTGCCCCTGCCGCAAGGTTATTCGCAGGACCAATCCGGCGCCGCGTGGTCCGCCGGCTCCAGTCACTCGATCGGTGTGATCTCGCCCGAGGCCCCTGTCACTACCAACGTATCTTACTCCTGGAACAGTTGGAGCGATGCGGGCTCCCAGACTCATAACATCACGGCTTCCAGTTCCGGCGTCAAAAACATCGCCGCGTCGTTTACTCCCGTGTATGTCAGTTACACCTATGCGGAAAACGATTGCGGCACGGTGGCGTATTCGCAATCCTGCCCGAACAACTATTGCAGCTTCCCCGACGGGACATTGCTCACCATGACAGCGACACCCGCCGCGGGCAACGGCATGGTGTTCGCCGGTTGGACCGGTGACCTGACCGGGACCACCAATCCGTACACCACCACGGTCCACGATGAGTTCCTGCCCGTCGCCAACTTCAACATCGTGCCAACCGTCATCAATGCAGCCACCGTGAGCCCCGCGACCCCGGTGAAGACGTCCAGCGCCTCGCCGTTGACCGTCACCGGCGCTGGTTTCGTCAACGGCAGTTTTTACGCTTACTGGAATAACGCTTACCGCACCACCACCAACGTCACGCCCACCCAGGCGACCATTCAACTGAATGCGGGCGACCTCTCCGCCGCGGGCGCCCAATTGCTGCAAGTCAGCAATTTCAGCAGTACCACTCCGTCCTGCGGGGCTTATGCATTCACTCAGGTTCTGGTGAAGAACACCTACGGTACTCCTGTGCTGAAGATCGCTAAGTCGCACACGGGCAACTTTACCAAGGGGCAGAGCAACGCCACTTATACCGTGACCGTTACCAATGCGGCCACCAGCACCGGGCCCACATCCGGCAAGGTCACGGTGACCGATACCATTCCGTCCGGTCTGACCTTGGTTTCCATGGCGGGCACCGGATGGGTTTGCACGGCCAACGCCTGCAACCGCAGCGACTCGCTCGCGACCGGCAAGAGCTATCCCGTCATCACCGTCACGGTGGACGTAGCCGCGAACGCCCCGTCACAAGTCACTAACACCGTGACGGCGTCCGGAGGCAAGTCCGCGCCGGCCAGCGCATCCAACCCGACGACGATCAATTGACGGGCTAGTGTAGTATGGCGCGGAAGGTCGTTGTTTGTCGTCTGCGCACTGTGCTCGAACTCGGCAGGCCACGAAAAACGATGGCCTGCCCCACGGCGAATCTGCTGTAGGGGCCAGCGCTCCGCGCAAGAGATGTTGTACAAAGGAGAGGAGACGCTTTGCGGCAATCGACGCCAATCCGGCTGGCTTGGTTTGCGGCGGTCGTCGCTATGTCTGTGGTGTTCACGGTCGCGAGCTTCTGGAGCCTCCGCATGGCCCTGGCGGATTACTGGTTTCGGCAGCTAACGGTGCCTGGAACCCAAGAAGCGCTCCGCCTGGAACCCGGCAACGCCGCCTACTATGTCCGGCTGGCGGCCCTCACTCAGGACAGCGATCCGGCTCGATCCACACAGGCCCTCCAGCGCGCGGTGGCGTTGAACCCGTGGGACTCCGTAGGCTGGGTGGAACTCGGGTTGCGCGACGAAGCGGACGCGGACTTGGCCGACGCCGAGCACAGCCTGCTGCGCGCTGCCAGTGTCGACCAGCAATACTTTCCCAAATGGTCTCTGGCGAACTACTATTTCCGGCGCGGCAACCCAGACAAGTTCTGGCTTTGGGCGCGGGAAGCGGCCCAGATGGCTTACGGCGATCTGACGCCGTTGTTCGTGTTGTGCTGGAAGGTCACCAATGACGGCGCTCTCATCGCGAGAGAGTTGGACATCCGGAAAGCCGATCAGGAAGCCAACTATCTGGCCTACCTGACCGGCCAGAACCAGACCGAGGCGATGACGCAGGCCGCTACGCGGTTGCTCGCATGGAACCGGGAAGCCGACGCGCCGGTGCTGTTGGCGGTTTGCGACCGGTTGATCGCGGACGACCGCGCCCAGCCGGCGATCCAGATCTGGAACCAACTCGCGGAACTGCGCAGAATCCCTTATGCGGCGCTGGCGCCTGCCTCGGGTCGGTCTCTGACCGACGGCGATTTCACCGTGTCGCCCACCTCGCAAGGCTTTGCGTGGCGCTTGCCCGATGCCGCCGGGGTCACTACGCTGCTCGAGGAGCAGCCCGCGGGCCTGCGCATTTCGTTCTCCGGCCGGCAGCCGGAGAACTGCGACGTTCTCACCCAAATCCTGCCGGTCACGAAGAACTCCTCCTATCAGTTGCGGTTTTGGTACCGTACCAGCGGGATCCAGCCGGAGACGGGACTTGCCTGGCGGATTACGGATCTCCATGGGGCCAGCATCATTGCGCAGGGGAGGAGCCTGGCGTCGGAGGGCGATAAAGAAGACGGGCTTGCTTTCGCCGCCCCGGCCGGCGAGGGACTCGTGCGCCTGACGCTCGCCTATCGGCGCGCCCTGGGCACTACCCGCATCGAAGGCTTCCTGGTTCTGCGCAAGCTGCGGCTGATGCCAAGCTAGCGCCCGGCGTGGCACCGTGCTCGAACTCGGCAGGCCACGAAAAACGCTGGCCTGCCCCACAGCCCCACAGCTAATCTGCTGTACAGCGCGGCGTTCCACAAGGTAGACTCGAATATGTCCCTTCGACCAGTTAAACGGCTCATCAAGTCCAAGCCCACCCTGGAAGGCGCGGGAGTGCACCTGCGCCGCGCGTTCGGCTTCGGCAACACTTCCGACTTCGACCCCTTCCTGCTCCTCGACGACTTCCGCAATGACGTTCCGGAGGATTACCTGGCGGGCTTCCCGTGGCATCCCCACCGCGGCATCGAGACCATCACGTACGTCCTCGCCGGGACCGTCGAGCATGGCGATAGCATGGGGAACCATGGCGCCATCGGCGCGGGCGACGTGCAGTGGATGACGGCGGGCAGCGGCATCATCCATCAGGAGATGCCCAAGGGCGACCCCGCCGGCCGCATGCATGGGTTCCAACTGTGGGCCAACCTTCCATCCGCGCTTAAAATGACGACGCCGCGTTACCAGGAAGTGAAAACTGGCGACGTTCCGGAGATCACCGACGACGACGGTACCCACGTGCGCGTGGTCTGCGGCAAGTTTTGGGGGAAGGCCGGTCCCGTGGACGGCATCGCCGCCGACCCGATGTATCTGGATGTGTCGGTGGCTCCCGGCCGCCGGAAGACGCTTCCGGTAGAGACGACGCGCCACGCCTTCGCATACGTTTTCGCGGGAAGCGGGAAGTTCTGCAACGCCTCCGGCCCCCTGGCCGTACCGACCGAGGCAGTCGGATGGGCGGACACGGCGCCTCCCGCGGAAGCGGATAACCGCTCCCTGGTGCTGTTCGACCGCGGCGACGAACTCACGGTGCAGGCCGGAGAGGACGGGATACGCTTCCTCCTGGTTTCGGGGCAGCCGCTGGAGGAGCCCGTGGCGTGGTACGGCCCGATTGTGATGAATACGCAGGAGCAGCTTCAGCAGGCGTTTCGAGAACTCCGGGAGGGGACTTTCCTGCAGCCGGAAACGCGGAAATAGCCATGGTGGCACAGGCTTCAGCCTGTGAGGGCCTTATTCAGCATCCTGCTAGGTCATTGTTTCCTGAGAAATCTGGCCCCTGCGCCGCACCAAAATGGTATGAGCGCGAGCCCCGCGGCGTTGCCCGCACCCAATACCGACCTGATCGCTAACGTGTTCGACGTACTGCCCTTGCCGGCTTTCGTCGTGGACCGGGATTTCAACATCATAGACTTCAACCTTGCAGGAGCCAGATTGTTGGACCAGGTCCCCTTCGCCGTTCTGCGTCTGCGCAGGGGCAACCAGGTGCAATGCGTGCATTCCATCGACACCGAGGGGGACGCCGCCACCGAAGCGTGCCCGGAATGCATCGGCAAAAACTTCCTGCGGGAGGTTTTCGGCCAAGCCAACGGTCTCCGCAACACCGGGCGACTGCGCCTGATCAGAAATGGGAAGACGGCTGACGTGGACTTCCTCATCACCGTGGCGCCGATTCCCGATGAGTCCGAACCGCTCGCGCTGGTAATCCTGGAAGACGCCGCGGAGTTGGCGGCGTTGCTCGAATCGAAGGACCGATCCGCTACCCCTGCTTCTTCTTCTCCAGGTTCCAAAGCCCGCGCGAAAGCACGCGGCCGCAAAACGGGCAGTAGTTAATCCCCACGAAACTGTGGCGCTCCTCGCCAAAAACGAAGTAATATTCCGTGTCGATCTCCGTGATGATCCTGCCATTGGTGAGCTGGTAGGGCTGCGCATGGCGCGCCAGTTCGAGGTCCATGAGCTTGTCGAACTCGGAGCAGCAGGTCATGAGGGTTCCATTCTACCGCACCACCGGCCACCGGCCACGCTCCCCCGTAGTTGTACACTATATGGATTGGCCGCCGCCACCCAAGCCGCTCCGATACTCGCGCCGCCCGCTCCCCGCCTGGCGCACCGCTGGATTATTGCGCCCGGTATCGACATGGCGTTCCTCATCGGCAGTTCCCTGGCCGGATACGCATACCTGGCGGCGAACGTGGCGCTGCACGTCCCGATTTCGCTGCTGTGGTGGTTCTGGTCGGTGGGCTTCGATGGCACCCACATCTTCGGCACGGCCTCGCGCACGTTCTTCGATCGCGAGGCGCGCCATAGCCACCGCGCTCTGCTGTTCGGCAGCGCGGCGTTCTTCTTCGCCTTGGGACCCGTAATGGTATTGCTGGGCGGCAAGGCCATACTCGCCATGATCGTGGCCGTGTGGGCTTACTACCACGTGATCCGGCAGCACTACGGCTTTATGGTCCTATACAAGGTTAAGAACCGCGACCTCGCCAAGCTGGACAACTCTCTCGACCGCTGGTTTCTGGGCGTGATGCTGGTCTTCCCCCCGTTCCACCGCTTCTTCATTCACCACCCCGAGGAACTGGGACTGCACTTCTCGTTCCCGCGCCTGGAGCCGTTTCTATGGACGCTGGTGGCCGCCACCGCGCTAGTCTACGCCGGCCGGCAGTGGGTGCGCATCCGCCGCGGCGATCCCGTGAACTTGCCGAAGTTTCTGCTGTTCGGCGGCGTGATTCCGCTGCACTGGCTGACGTTCGCCTACATGAGTTGGATGGGCGCTGTGCCGACGGTTACCATCGTGCACAACCTGCAGTATCACGCGCTGATCTGGTTCCACAACCGCAACCGCTACGGCGCTGCCTCGGCCGCCGGCAATCATGGCCGCATCCCACAATCGGTTTCGCGCAGCCTGCTGAACTACGTGCTGGTGGCGCTGGTCTTCAGCGCGCTCTACCGCGTGCCCGGCTTCCAGCTTGGCCGCGCATCCGACCTGGCGTTCGGCTTCTTCTGCGGCTTCGGCCTGACCCACTATTACCTCGATAGCAGGATCTGGCGCGTGCGCAGCGACCCGGCCCTGCGCCAGGTGCTGCACCTCACCTAGGCTAGGCTAGTCTAGCAGGGTGCTGAAAAATGCCCTCACAGGCTGAAGCCTGTGCCACCAATCGCCGCTAAGTCATTGATAACCGGTGGCACAGACTTTAGTCTGTGGTGCGAATGAGAGATATTTATGCCTTCTTCAGTACCCTATTAGCCCCGCTACTTTGCTATTTTAGGCCCATGGCGGATAATGCTCGAAACAATTGAATGGACCCCCGCGGGCGTGGTGATGATCGACCAGACGCGCCTGCCGCTGCACGAAGAGTTCGTCACCTGTCGGACCTATGAAGACGTCGCCGCGGCCATCCGCAACATGGTGATTCGCGGCGCGCCGGCTATCGGCGTAGCGGCCGCCATGGGGGTAGCGCTGGGCGTGGCGCACGCCGATGGCGGCGATCTCGACGCGCAGGTGGAGCGGATCTGCAATACGCTGGCGCGCACCCGTCCCACCGCGGTCAACCTGTTCTGGGCGATCAAGCGCATGCGGAAGCTCTATCAATCGCTGCGCGGCCGTCCGCTGGACGAAATCCGCGATCGCCTGGCCGTTGAAGCGCAGCAGATGCGCCTGGAGGATATCGCTATCAACCGCGCCATCGGCCGGTACGGCGCGGACCTGGTGCCGGATGGCAAGACGGTGCTCACGCATTGCAACGCCGGCGCGCTGGCGACCGCGGGCTATGGCACCGCGCTGGGCGTGATCCGCGCGGCCGTGGAAGCCGGCAAGAAGGTGGATGTCTTCGCCGATGAGACACGCCCCTTCCTGCAAGGCGCGCGCCTGACAGTTTGGGAGTTGCAGCAGGACCACATCCCCGCCACGCTGATCACGGACAACATGGCGGGACATTTCCTGAAATCCGGGCGCATCGGCTGCGTGGTGGTGGGCGCCGACCGCATCGCCGCCAATGGCGACGTGGCCAACAAGATTGGCACCTACTCGGTGGCCGTGCTGGCGAAGGAAAACGGCGTGCCGTTCTTCGTGGCCGCGCCTATCTCGACCCTGGATCTGACTCTGGCGTCGGGCGATCTGATCCCCATCGAGCGTCGGCCCGACGCGGAGGTGACGCACGTGTTCGGCCACGCGGTCGCGCCGGAGGGGACGCCGGTCGAGAACCCGGCATTCGATGTGACACCCAACCGGTATGTGACGGCGATTATCACGGAGCGCGGAGTGGCGCGGGCGCCGTATGTCGAGTCGCTGCGGAGTCTGGCTGCCGAGCTGCGACCGTAGGTAGCTGTGAGCGCTCGAAACGGGAGCACCTGCACAAACAGAGTCACACGCAAACAGATACCGACAGGAAGGCGGCCACAGGGTATACTTACGGGAGGAGTGCAGTTGGCGATCGCGACAAAACAACGGCGGCGTACCACAGGAGCGGCGAGACCGGAGAACGGTTCGCGCCCGCGCGTGGCCGCGGAATTCGCTGCCGGGTCGCTGGAGGCTGAGCTATCAGCTATTGGGAAGGCGGTGCCGGCTCAAGAGTGGGCGAAGGTTCCCGCCGATTACTTCGCTAATCTCGACCACTACCTCCACGGCGCACCGAAAAAGAAGTGAGGCTGGTCTTCGCGGACACGCTCTACTGGGGTGCGGCGCTTAACCCGCGCGATCAGTACCGAGCCCAGGTAATCGCCGCTCGTGAAGCGCTTGGAGAAATCCACCTGGTTACGACGGGCGAAGTGCTGACTGGGCTTCTGGCGGTCCATAAGATTCTGACCGACCAGCGCGTGACGGTTCATCCGCCGACGGCAAGGGCTACAGTCTTGTGGATTGCATATCCATGACGACGATGCGGCGCGAGGGAATTCAGGAGGTCCTGACCAACGACCACCATTTCACGCAAGAAGGCTTTGCAGTGGTCCTTACCCCGCTGCCGGCTTCACCACCCAGCCATCCGCCAAATTGATAATCCGGTGCCCGTACGCCGCATTGGCCTCCGAGTGAGTCACCTGGATAATAGTCGTGCCCTCGTCGTTCAAGCGCTTGAACAATTCCATGATCTCCTTGCCCTGGCTGGAATGCAGGTTGCCGGTTGGCTCGTCGGCCAGGATCAGCTTCGGGCTGGCGATCACCGCGCGCGCCACCGCCACAAGCTGCTGCTGGCCGCCCGATAGCTGGTTGGGATACAGGTCGCGCTTGCCGACGATGTGGAACCGGTCGAGCGCATCGCACACCAGGCTGGCCCGCTCGGAAGATTTGACGTTCCGGTACGACAGCGGAATGTCCAGGTTCTCGTAGACCGTCAGGTTGTCGATTAAGTGATAGCTCTGGAACACGAAGCCGATGTACTTCTTGTTCAGCTCCACGCGGTCCTTGGGCTTCATCTTGTGTACGGCATGGTCCAGGAAATAGAACTCGCCGGTCCACGCGCCGTCCAGCATGCCGATGATGCTGAGCAGCGTGGATTTGCCGGCGCCGGATGGACCCATGATGGTCACAAACTCGCCTTCCTTGATCTCCACTTCGATACGCCGCAGGACGTAGGTGCGGCCGTAGCCAGCTTCGTAGAATTTGTCCAGATTCGCGGTTCTGATCATGTGCTTCTATTTTACTTGACGGGCGAGGCGCGGATGGGTCCCGATCAGAGCGCGGCCGCGAAAACAGGCGGCAAATTCGGCACCGTTGCGCCGGCGGCAACTTCCAGCGTGACCGGCAGTGCCGGCGACATTCACCGGCCCCGGCCGCACGTGCAAGGCGGTCCCGTCCGCCGCGGACTGGAACAGGCCCGCCGGCACCGGCTTGCCGCCCTTGGGGATAACCCACATCTCGTAGATCTTGCCGGCGGGCGCGGGCGGCAGGTTGGATGCCAGCAGCAAGACGCCGCGCGTTCGGTCGAGGAACACACGCCCGCGCGGAGGCTGCGGCGCGGCCCCGCCGAAGACGACCTGTCTGGCATCCGGCTGGTTCAAGATGGCGAACGCCTCATTCAGCCTTGCCAACTCGCGCGTCTGGGCCGCCGATTCCGCCTGCACCCGCGCCAGTTCCTCGGACGTGTGCTGCGCGCGGGTATTGAAGACCACCGCGGCAATCAAGGCGCCGGCAGCCACGGCGGCCCACAGCCGCGACCATTTCAACTGCGGGCCCGCCTGGCCGCCGGCGATGGCCAGGACCCGTTTGCGCAGCCGGGCAGGCGGTTCCACCGCCGGGGCGGTGGCTCCGATCAGGGTGGTCAGCTCGCGCGCGCCCCGCACGCCCGGCACGCAGGTGGAGCAATCCCGCTCCAGGTGCGCGCGGACCTCGCCCCGCTCGGGCTCGTCCGCGATGCCCAGCGCGTATAGCTCGTAGGAGTCGCGCAGTTCGTCGCAATTCATGCGGTCACCGCCGTTCCGAGCTCGTCGCGCAGGCTCTTCAATGCCGTTCGCACCCAGGTCTTCACGGTGCCCAGCGGCTCACCCATTCTCTCCGCCATCTCGGCTTGCGAGAGGCCTTCGAAGTAGGCCAGCTCGATGACCGCGCGATGGTTTTGGGAAAGCTTCTCCAGCGCGACCCTCACCCGCCGCACTCTATCCGAATTGAGTAGCTCCTTTTCCATGTCGGCGAACAGCGCGGGATGTTCCGTCTCCGGCAGTTCCACGGCATTGCGCATGCGGCCCGCGGCCGAGCGCAAATAGTCGATCGCCCGGTTGCGCGCCACGGCCAGCAGCCACGGGCCTAGGCCGCCGCGCTCGGCGTCGAATCCCTGCACCCGATTCCAAACGCGCAGGAAGGTTTCCTGGACCAGATCCTCGGCGATCCCGCCGTCCCGCACCACGCGCACGATGAGCGCGTAAACCAAACGTCCGTAGCGGTCGTACAACTCCGCCATGGCGCGCGGATCGCGCCGTTGCAGACGCCGGACCAGGTCTGCGTCGCTTTCGCCGAATTCGATCGCCAGCA
>JBEKPZ010000018.1:0-40877 GCA_049520215.1 Bryobacteraceae bacterium
AAAGCGCTCCGATTTCGGCGATCAAAGGGCTTGGCGCGGGCACCAAACTGGGCAACTTTGAGATTGTGGAGTTGCTGGGCCGGGGCGGGATGGGCGAAGTCTGGCGTGCCCGCGATGCGCGATTGAAGCGCGACGTAGCCATCAAGGTGCTGCCCGCGGCGCTGGCGCGCGACCCGGACCGTATCGCCCGTTTCGAGCGGGAAGCCCGCGCGGCCAGCGCGCTCAATCACCCGAACATTGTCGCCGTTTACGACATCGGCCGCGACAACGACACCTACTGGATCGCGTCCGAACTGGTCCGCGGTGACACGCTGCGGAAGGTGATCGCGGCCGGTCCGCTTCCCGCGCCGCAGGGGGTCGATATCGCCACGCAGGTGGCCAACGGGCTGGCGGCGGCGCACGCGGCCGGGCTGGTGCATCGCGATCTGAAGCCGGACAACATCATGGTCACGCGCGACGGCCACGTGAAGATTCTGGATTTCGGGCTGGCCAAACAGCGGCGCACGGCGCAGGATTCGACCACCACCGATCTGACGGATGAAGGCGTGGTGCTGGGCACGGCAGGCTACATGTCGCCGGAGCAGGTGCGCGGCGAAGTGGTCGATCACCGGTCGGACCTGTTCAGCTTCGGCGTGGTGATGTATGAGATGCTGTGTGGCAAGCGGGCGTTCGCGGGCGATTCGTCGGTGGAGGTGATGAACGCCATTTTGAAGGATGAGCCGCCCGCGTTGCCAGCCTCGGTGCCGTCGGCGCTCGCCCGCATCGTGCAAAGGTGCCTGGAGAAGGAGCGTGAACGCAGGTTCCAGTCGGCCGCGGACCTCGGTTTCGCCCTGCAAGCGCTGTCGCTATCTCCCGCGCCTGCGGAACGGCCCAAACGCAGGGCGTGGTGGAAATGGGCGGCACTTTTGGCAGCCGCGTCCGTCGCGGTTGCGGCCTTGTATTGGCTCAGCCGTCCGCTACCTCCGCCGCGCGTCACCGGCATGGTCCGGATCGCCCAAGACAGCCGCCTGATAGATTGGACATTTTGCCCTCTTCTCTCCGATGGTTCCCGGCTGTTTTACGCCACGAGCGACGATGTTCCCGCCTATCAGGTATCGGTCAATGGAGGGGATCCCGTCCCCCTTCCCCTGCAAACGAAGGCAGCGGTATGTCTCATGGACATTTCGCGCGACCGGACGGAATTCCTGGTCTGCCGAATCGTGAAGTTCCCCAAATGCGAAGTTTGGGCGGAGCCCGTGGCAAGCGGCTCCGCGCGCCGTTTGGGCAGTATCGTCTCTCGGCTTTTCGCCGCCTGGTCGCCGGACGGCCAGCAGGTCGTGTACGCCCAGGATCGGGAACTGCACCTGGCATCTCGGGACGGAACGGAGATCCGGAAGCTGGCCACGTTAGGAGGCGATCTCAGTTACCTTCGCTGGTCGCCCGATGGCCGCAGAATCCGCGTTTCCGTCGAGGGTGTGGCCCGCAGCCCAATGCGCCTGTGGGAGGTGCAGGCCGACGGTACAGGTTTGCGTCAGGTGCTTCCCGGCTGGAATCCGTCGTGGTCGACGTCCAACGGCATCTGGACCGCGGATGGCAGGTACTTCGTCTTCCTTTCGAACCAGAAGATCTGGGTAGTGCGTGAGAAGGCGGGCTTCCTCCAGCGAGGCGGCCGTGAACCCGTGCAATTGGACATCGGCCTGCTGGCGCCGGACTTCCCGCTTCCCAGCGAGGATGGGAAACGCCTGTTTTTCGAGGGTTCCGAGGCCCGCAACGAATTCCTGCGCTACGACCCCAAATCCAGCCGGTTCAGTCTTGAACTGCCAGGGATCTCGGGTACACAGCTCGAATTCTCGAGGGATGGGAAATGGGTCGCTTATGTCTCCGTTCCCGAAGGATCGCTTTTCAGAGCCGCGGCAGATGGGAGCCAGCGCGTTCAGCTCACTTGGCCTCCCTTACACACGGCCTTGCCTCGCTGGTCTCCCGACGGTAAGCAGATTGCCTTCGACGCATCGCTCCCGGGGAAGCAAACCCGGGTTCATATTGTGCCCGCTGATGGGGGCTCCCCCCAACAGGTAACCAACGGAGAGGCTGGAGAGCACGGTGACCATGACCCATCCTGGTCGCCGGATGGCGCCTCGATAGCATTCGGAGCAGTCGCCAGCAACAAGCCCGCTTCGACCAGGTCGCCGTTGGCCAGGGCCGATACGTCCATCCACGTTGTGGATGTGAAAACGCACCGCGTCTCGACGCTGCTGGGATCGCAGGGGATGTGGTCTCCCCGCTGGTCGCCCGTCGGGCACGTGATCGCGGGACTCTCCAGTTTCGATGAAAGGGGACTTGTGCTGTATGATCTTCGTAATCAGACGCAGACCGAACTTTACAGCCAAGGCTGCGACTGGCCGAGTTGGTCCTCGGATGGCGAATTCCTGTACTTTTTGAAAGGCCCGGTTTGGTGGCGTGTTCGGATACGCGACCGGAAGGCGGAGCCTGTCGGCTTTCCGAAGGATTTCACGCCGGCGAACTGGGATTGGTTCGTAGCCGGCCCGAACGGCTCCCTCATAACCGCACGCAGCGTGGGAACCGGCGGCATTTACACCCTCGATTGGGAATTGCCATGATGCAGGCCGAGCGCTGGAAACAGATCGAGGAGTTGTGCCAGGCGGCGCTGGCGCAACCGGCGGAGAAGCGCGCCGCATTCTTGGCGCAGGCGTGCCCGGACGATTCGCAACTCCGCGGCGAAGTGCAATCGCTGCTGGATCAGCAGGCCGATTCGTTTCTGGAAAGAGCGCCAGTGTCGGCGATCCAAGCGCTGAGCGCGGGCGCGAAGCTAGGCGACTTCGGAGATTGAGGTCTGGCGCGCCCGCGACCGGCGGTTGAAGCGCGACGTAGCTATCAGGTGTTGCCCGCGAGCTTGGCGCGCGACCCAGACCGCATCGCCCATTTCGAGCGGGAAGCCCGCGCCGCCAGCGCACTCAATCACCCCAACATCGTCTCCGTTTACGACATCGGCTGCGATAACGGCACGTACTGCATAGCTACCGAACTGGTGCGCGGGTAGCGGGTCTGGAGACCCGCTGCAGGCGTAGACGCCCGCCCCACACGGCCGCCGTGGTCAACGAAGTTCGGAGCGAGGGGCCGCCGGTTTCACATCGAGCCGCAAGACGTTCTCGGCGAGGCCTGCTGTTTTGGCGGTTAACTGGATCGCCCCACTCTGCCCTTGGGTGCGTACCACCACCAGCGCGCGTCCCTGAAACAGCTTGCGCCGATCGCCTTGATAAGGGCTCTCATCTTTGCCGTCTGCGTTACCCACCGCCGCGATCGCGCCGGGCCCGGTGATGGTGAACTGAACCTCCTGGTCCGCATTTGGCTGGAATCGCCCTTCCGCATCGATGGCTTCGACGGTCACGAATGACAGGTCCTGCCCGCCGGCTTGAAGTGTGGTGCGGTCCGCCGTCAATCGCAGCCGGACAGGGTTACCGGCCGTTGTCAGGACGCTCTCGGCAACCGCCCGGTCGCCTCGGATGCCCACGGCTTTCAACGTGCCAGGCGCATACGGGACGGTAAACATCGCTTTGAATTGCTCCGATCGGCCCGTTGCCTTCTCGCCGATCAGCTTGTCGTTCAAGTAAAGGCGGACCTTTTCCACTCCGGAGTACACTTCCACCTGCAACTCCTTGCCTTCCTGAGTGGGCCAGGTCCAGCTTGGCAGGGTCGGGTACACGGCCCATGCCACCGCGATAATCTTCTTCCCTTCCGGCTCCGGCAGGCGCACGGTTGCATACACGCGATCTCCGCCGTTCCAAAGAATGTCGCGATAGTACGACTGCGGTTTGCGGTGTCCCGTCAGGTCGAGATCGCCGCACTGTGCCGCGTGCCAGGGATAGCCGGGGGCCAGAAAGCTCATGGGGGACTGCCCGCCCTGGTTGCCGCCGGCCTGCGCCATCATCGCCTTCAAATCCACGCCATTCGCCATCGCCAGGAACATCTTGTCTGCCATGCCCTGCATGCCGGCCATCATCATTGCGGCTTGCGACGCCTGTTGGGGAGTGCCGTACGCCCAGGCGCCGATTCCCGATTCACCGAGGTAATCCATCGCGGTCCAAACAAAATCGCCGAGGATGAACGGATTGTCTTTCGCCAGTTGCCATTGCTCGAACGCCGCGGCAGGGAAAGATTCCGTGGTCATCATGAGCCGCGAGGGGACCCGGCGATGATCGTCCGCGTAGTTCCGGGCCAGGTTGTAGTTGTAGCCCGCAATGTCCAGGACCGTGAGCACCGCATCGGGGAAAGGTCCGGATGTGCTCGTCGGAACGGCCTGCGTCAACGGCCGGCTGCTGTCGAGCGAGCGCACCTGATCCGCCAGCCGCTTGGCGATCGCAGGCCCCCTCTCCACCAGCAGTTCGGGAATCTCGTTCCCAATGCTCCAGACAACGATGGAGGGATGGTTGCGGTCCCGCAGCACCATTGCCGAAATGTCCCGCTGCCACCATTCGTCGAAATTGCGGCCATAGTCGTACTTAAGCTTGTTCGCCTTCCAGGTATCGAACGCTTCGTCCAGCACCAGCAGACCGGCGCGGTCGCACGCATCCAGAAACGCCGGCGACGGCGGGTTGTGCGAGGTCCGCACGGCGTTGAATCCGGCCGCCTTCAGCAACTCGACTCTGCGCTCTTCCGCGCGATCGAACGCTGCCGCCCCCAGCGGTCCATTGTCGTGGTGCACGCACCCGCCCGCCAGCTTGATCGCCTTGCCGTTCAACAACAGTCCCTTCTCCGCCGACCACGCCAGCGTCCGGATGCCGAAGGTCGTCGTTACCTCGTCGATCACCTTGCCATCCTTGCGCAGGCGCGTCACCGCCCGATACAGCGCCGGCGCCTCCGGCGACCACAAGGCCGGTTTAGACACCGCGATTTCCTGGCTGGCTTCGGTCGCACTGCCCGGCGCCGCTTCGACGGCCGATTGTGCATGGCCGACCGGTTTCCCGCCACGGTCCAGAATTTGCGTCTCCACCGTCACCCGGGCTGGCGCGGCCGACTCGTTTTCGACTCGCGTGAGGACGGATAGCGAACCGCCCTCGATGGAAGCGCGGGTCGTCGAGACCAGCACTCCCCAATGCGCCACATGCACGGAATCTGTCACCACCACACGCACATGCCTGTAGATTCCCGATCCGCTGTACCACCGGCTGTTGGGCTGCGCGGAATTGTCGACGCGCACGGCCAACACGTTTAGCCCGGAGAAGTCCAGGTCCGGCGTGACGTCAAAATTGAAGCTGGTGTACCCGTACGGCTGGTTACCCAGTTTGTGCCCGTTCAGATACACCGTTGCGTTCCGGTACACTCCGTCAAACTCGACGGTCACCCGTTTGCCTCTCCACTCCGGAGGCGCGCTGAATGTCTTGCGATACCACCCGGTGCCGGCTGGGAAATAACCGCCTTCCGAACCCGTGGGGTTGTCCTTGCTGGGGCGTCCCTCAATGCTCCAGTCGTGCGGAAGGTCCACTCTGCGCCAGCTTGCGTCCTCAAACGAGCGGGTCTCGGCGCCGCCCGGATCGCCGAGGACGAATTTCCAGTTCGAATCCGCGGCCAGTTCCAGCCGGGGACTTTGAGGTTGCGCCGCCGCTGCCGGAATCGTCACGAGCATCGCCGGTATGGCGGAGATGGCGATCATGCGCCAGAGAGTCGGTTTCACGAGTGCCTCTTTATTTTGGTTTGCGACCGTTTGCGAATGGGCGCGACAGCGGGGCCGGTTGCCCGCAAACCCAGCAAGATGATGCGGATCATTTCACGGAACAGAACGTCGATCGGCTTTCCGTATTCCAGTTCCACCCGGTCTCCTAAAGATGCGAGCCGCCGCTGAGTGCCGATCACCGCGTTGATGACGGCATGCATGGTCAAGGCAGGGTCCAGGTCGGGACGCGGTGAGCCATCGGTCAGACCCTCGCGGATCAAAGCCGAGAAGGACTCGAAGCCTTGGGTGCTGATCCGCGTTTCGAGCCAGAGAAGCCGCTCAACGGGCCGGTGCCGCGCATACATCGCATCGAACTGTAACACGAAACGTACCTTTGGCGGATCGTTTGTTAGCCCGTCGGCTATGAATTCGAGCAGTGCGGCAATCTTGTCCGGCGCCGAAGTCCCGGTTTCCATCGCCTGCTTCGCGCGCACGGCCAAGACGCCGCACGAGGTTCCGGTCAGCATGCAAGGTTCACCGCCGCTTCGAGCGCTGGCGTAGTTCACATCGGGGCCGATTGCCGATACCAGCGGGATTGGGGGCTTCCGCCGCGGAAGTGGCGCGGGAGCCTGTTCTCGCAACGTGCGCGCAGCGGCGCCGCCGGCGGAACCGGTCAGGAACGCAGAGGAAGGCTTGCGCACCGAGTCATGCGCGCAGGCCAACTCCTGCCTATCGAGTAGGTCACGGCCCCAACCCAAAAGACTTTTTCCAAAAGACGTAAATCCTCCATCGTTTTTCCGCATTACGGGTAGAGGAAGATGCCGCTCCTCCGGGGCGAGATTCCCTTTGAAGAGTCAACGGAGCACAACTATGACGGAACGAAGCAGTTTTTTCCCGCTGGTCAGGGGCATCGCGCTATGCGCGCTGTTTGCCCTGGCCGGAACAGCCTACGCACAAACCGATATAGTGAGCGCGTCGGCCAATTCCAACCTTACCTCCATCACCATCACTGGCCGCGCACTACAGCCAGCCTCCGGCCAGCCGATCGTCTCGCTGGGGGGCCTAAGGCTATCCGTGGTCAATTTCACCAACACCCAAATCAATGCCGCTTTGCCCGCGGGCCTGGCGCCCGGCAGCTACGACCTCGCCGTGACTGCGAAAGGCGCGGCGAACTTCGACCTGACGATTGGCATCGGTTCACCAGGTCCAGCGGGTCCGGCGGGCCCGGCAGGTCCCGCGGGACCGGCCGGCGCGGCGGGAGCACCCGGTCCGCAGGGGGCACAAGGCCCGGCGGGAACACTCGCGCTCCCTTTCACGGGCTACGCGGCTGCGACCCAACCGCTCTTCGAGATCGGCAACAACGGCAACTTTCAGCCGGCAATCCAAGCCTTCGGAGGCCCAGGTGGCAGTTCTTCGACTGGGGGCTCGGGAGTCACCGGGACTGGAGGATTCAGTAACGGGGGCTACGGCGGTCCTGGGATGTTCGGCGTGGGAGGGTCGGCTAGCAACGCCGAGGACTCTGGCGGCCAAGGCGGCCTATTCATTGGTGGCGGCAACAACTCCCTCGGCGTTAACGCGGGCGTTGGCGTGTACGCACAGGGCGGCAACTCGGGGCCTTTTGGGGTTGCCGGAAACGGGATCTTCTCCTTGCCGGGTTCCGGTTATTCAGACGGGTTGAACTACGGAGTTGCCGGTTTATTTGCCGGAAATGTCAACGTAACCGGCAACCTCTCCAAAGCTGGCGGATCGTTCGTGATCGACCATCCCACGGACCCCGCCAACAAGTACCTCTACCACTCCTTCGTGGAATCGCCCGACATGATGGATATCTACAACGGCAACGCCGTCACGGACTCAAGCGGCGCGGTCACTGTAACAATGCCCGACTGGTTCGACGCGCTGAATAGCGATTTCCGCTATCAGCTCACCACGCTCGGACAGCCCGCCCAGGTGTGGGTCGCATCGGAAATCGCCAACCGGGCTTTCACGATCAAGACCGACAAGCCCAATGTCAAGGTCTCCTGGCTGGTGACGGGCATTCGTCAGGACGCCTGGGCCAACGCCCATCGCATTCCGCTCGAAGTGGACAAGGCGCCGGCCGATCAAGGCCACTACCTGCATCCGGAGCTTTTTGGCCATGAAGGCGATCCGAGCATCGCCGAAATGCACCATCCGCATCCGCAGCGGCACCCGCAGCAGTAGAAGCAAAAAAAAGGAGCTTAAAACGATGACACACCATGCAGACAAAAGACGTCTTTTCCCGCTGAGCAGCGGCATCGCGCTTTGCGCGGTGCTGGCCCTGGCCGGTACCGCTTACGCGCAAACCGATATATTGAGTGCGGCGGCCGATTCCACTCTCACCTCCATCACGATCAAAGGCACGGGGCTGCAGCCACCCTCTGGCAAGCCGACGGTCTCGCTGGGCAGCTACATGCTCTTTGTCGGTAGCAATTTCAGCAACGTTCAAATTATTGCGGCCTTGCCCGCAAATCTGAAACCGGGCACCTACAACCTCGAGGTGACCGCAAATGGCGCGGCGAACTTCGATGTAACGATTGGAGGTGGGGGTCCGGCAGGTCCGGCGGGTCCGGCGGGTCCAGCGGGTCCAGCCGGTCCTCAAGGCGCGCCGGGGACTTCCATGAGTTTGCCATTCAGCGGTAGTGTGGCTTTCGCCAATGGCACCGCCTTCACCATCGCCAACACGGCGGGCACCGGAATGACAGGGATCGGAGGCGTCACAGGAGCAACTGGACAGGCCGGTGTGAGCGCGTTAGGCGGATCTGGCGCGACAACCGGCGGGCCGGCCTTTCAAGGCACCGGTGGTACTGGCGAGAGTGGCGGCGACGGCATTAACGCAACCGGCGGCGCCGCGTCCCCCGGGGCATCCGGAGGCGGAGGCGCTGGCGTCGTTGCCAACGGAGGAGCAGCCGGATTCAACCAAGCAGGCGGCCCTGGCCTTGTTGCAAATGGAGCAGCAGCCGATTATGCCAGCGACGGGATCGACGCGTACGGAGGTAGCACCATTAGCGGTTGTAGTCTCTGCTTTGGGGGTAATGGCGGCTCTTTCTACGGCGGCAACGCAGGGCCAGGGATTGAGGCCGGGTCTGGCGTTCTGGCTCAAGGGGGCATCGGTGGCGTCGGGATCTTGGCATTCGGCACGAATACGGCCACCGTTTCGTCTGTGGCTGGCTTATTCGCCGGCGACGTCGAAATCAGTGGAAACCTCGCGAAGAGCGGCGGCTCTTTCAAGATCGATCATCCATTGGACCCGGCCAACAAGTACCTCTACCACTCCTTCGTGGAATCGCCGGAGATGAAAAATGTTTACGACGGCACCATCGTTACCGATGGCGGGGGCCACGCTACCGTCGCGCTGCCCGACTGGTTCGAAGCGCTGAACAGCGATTTCCGCTACCAGTTGACGGTCATCGGCCAGTTTGCCCACGCCATCGTGGCATCCAAAGTCAGCCACAACACATTCGCTATCCGGACGGACAAACCGAACGTGGAAGTTTCCTGGCAGGTGACCGGCATCCGGCAGGACGCCTGGGCCAACGCGCATCGCATTCCGGTGGAAGCGGAAAAAGACAAGGCCGACCAGGGCCATTATCTGCATCCCGAGTTGTTCGACCATGCGGGCGAGCCGAGCATCGTCGAACTGCATCATCCCCGTCCGAAAAAGCAGCAGCAGCAGTAGTTTTTGGCTCGACATTCCGCAAGGAGCAGCGTGACGAGCGCGATGGAATCCGGTCCGCGGCGCGTTCAACATTTGCAGTGCCGGAAGGCCGTGACGGCCACCCTCCGCCGCAGGGGTCGGGCTGGAGCGGCGGCGGTCCGCAAGAGTAGGCCATAGCAAACGAACGACCCCAAAGGAGCTGTCTATGAAACGTCGAATCCATTCTCTTCCGATTACGGTAGGGAGCGCGGCCCTCTGCCTGCTTCTCGCCAATGCCCATGCAGCCTTCGCGCAGGCGCCGGTGGTTCTCAGCGCCGCGGTAAACCGGTCCGCGAACCGGATCTCGATCGGCGGGCAAAACCTGCAACCAACCTCGGGGTCCCCGGCCGTGACACTCGACGGTGTGCCGCTGGTGGTGGTCTCATTTAACACCGCAAACATCAACGCCGATCTACCGACGGCGTTGGGTTCGGGCACCTTCCTGCTGGTAGTGGACAACGGCAGTGGCAGCGATCAGTTCCAGGTCACGACCCCCATCGCAGGACCGCAAGGGCCGGCCGGTCCACGCGGGCCGGCTGGTGCTGTCGGACCCGCGGGGACGCAAGGCTCGGCAGGGCCGGCAGGCCCAGCAGGACCGGCGGGTTCAGCAGGCCCGGCAGGCCCCCAAGGCCCTCCGGGAACCGCGCTCAGTTTGCCGTTTAGCGGTAGCGTCGCCGCAGCCAATGCCACCGCGTTCAGCGTCACCAACACGGCAGGGACGGGGATGGTGGTGGTAGGCGTTGGGGGGATCGGCGCAAACATGTTCGGTGGCGTTGTGGGGGCGGCTGGACAGGCCGGTGTGGGCGCGCTGGGCGGAGGAGGGTCCGGCGTGACGACGGGCGGCCCGGCCTTTGTTGGGATCGGTGGTATCGGCTCCGAACGAGGCGGCGACGGCATCGACGTAACCGGGGGTGTGGCAACGAGTACCATTAATCCAAGCGGTAGCGGCGTCGGTGCGACTGGGGGAGCAGCCACCGGGGACCAAGAGGCCGGCGACGGCGTTACAGCCATCGGAGGGACGGGCGACATTAGTGGCAACGGGATCCACGCGAGTGGAGGTGAGACCGCCAGTGGTTGCACTATCTGCTTCGCGGGCGCGGGCGGGACTTTTTTTGGCGGCTTGGGCACGCAAGCGGTGGGGGGTGGGGACGGCGTTGATGCCACAGCGGAAGGGACCTTCGGTGTCGGAATCCACGCCAGTTCGGTCAACGCCGAGGCCGGCTTATTCGAGGGCCCCGTCACCATTAACGGAAACCTCTCCAAGAGCGGCGGTTCTTTCAAGATTGATCATCCTCTGGACCCTTCGAACAAGTACCTCTACCATTCCTTCGTGGAGTCGCCGGACATGAAAAACGTCTACGACGGCACCATCGTTACCGATGGCGGGGGCCACGCCACCATCGTGCTGCCCGACTGGTTCGAAGCGCTGAACAGCGACTTCCGCTACCAGTTGACGGTTATCGGCCAGTTCGCCCATGCCATCGTGGCAACCGAAGTCCACAACAACGCGTTTGCCATTCGCACGGATAAACCGAACGTGAAAGTTTCCTGGCAAGTGACCGGCATTCGCCAGGACGCCTGGGCCAACGCGCACCGCATTCCGGTGGAAGTTGAAAAAGCCAAGGCCGACCAGGGCCATTATCTGCATCCCGAGTTGTTCGACCATGCGGGCGAACCGGGCATTATCGAATTGCACCATCCCCGTCCGCTGCGGCGCCCGCAGCGGTAGCGGCCGAAAAGGGATGCAAAACGAATTAGCAAACGACATCATCCTTATTTGAAAAGTACTGATACATCGTGGACGCCCGAATCCCGGTAGCTGACACGATGTCGGCCATGGTGACCCGGTCAATTCCCCGTTCGTCGAACAGCCGGAAGCCGGCATGGCCCCAAGCGCATCGAATGCGAATGACTGCTATAGGCGGGCAATCCTGCCCTGGGGTCCCCTCTGGGGACGCCTTTCAGGCGGCAGAGCCGGCTAAAAGCCGGCTGCGGCCAAGATTGGCCGCCCCACATCGCGCGTGATTACCGGAACGGTTCCGCTTGCAGCTCCGCCAGCCGGGACTCGATGGCGGTCAGGCTGCCTTGCACGCGCACGATGTTGACGTTCGCGCCATTATAGGGGACGACCCCCTGGTAAAGTTCCAGCGCGCGGCGATAATCGTCGGCGGCTTTGCGGATCTGGTCCTTCTCCTGCGGCAGGCCGCGCACGTCGCGCGAGTCCCACCAGAGGCGGTCGCCGCGGTCGCGGTAGCCGTCGGCCAGTTGCGCCTTTTGGCGATTGCCGAGCTTGTACCCGCGCCGCTCGGCCTCCTGTAGCGCGTCATAGCCTTTATCTATGTCCTTCAAGCCGGAAACATAGACCCCCGCCAGTCCCAACTCCGGATCGGGCGAGTGGGGCAGCGCCTGCTGCGCCTCTTCGAACTTCTGTACGGCTTCGTTCAACAGCGCCGCGTTGTGGTGGCTGACGCCATTGATCCGATCGATCTGCCCTTCGCAAAGGCGCAGCTCGCCGCGCACGGTTTCGTCAGCCGGATCCATCTCCAGCGCGCGGGCCAGGTACAGCTTGGCGCGCTTCCAGTCGTTTTCGTAAACCGGCTGGCTGTCGCTCGTGCGATATGTCCCGATCACCTTGTCCGCCGCCGCTACCAGTCTCTTCTTCACCGAACGGCGCGGCGTAAATAATGCCAGCGCCTGCGGGTTGCCCTTCGAGATATCGGCCCAGCGGCTCCAGATGGCTTCCGGATCGGTCAGCACCTCGGCGTGGATATCCCGATCCAGTTGTTGTCCATTGCGCCAGAGGACCACGCCGGAGGTCACCGCATATACAATGTAGGCGAGCGCCAGCCCGGCCAGCATCACCAGCACGCGCCGCGACTGGTATCCCAGGCGCGCGGGTTTCGCGGCGGGCTTGCCGTATCGCACCGGGGCCATGGGCGCTGCCGGCTTCGCCGTGCGGCGGGTGTCTTCGTCCGCACCCGGCCCGGGATGGAAAGTGCGGCGCGTGGCGTTGGCATCCTCCTCGGTTTCCGCGCGCACCGGCGCCCCCGCGCGAAACGCCACCAGGTCCGCGGCCAAATCGGCGGCCGACTGATAGCGCCGCTCGGGCTCCGGGTCCATGCTCTTCATCAGGATGCGGCGCAGCGCTTCCGGGCATGGGTCCGGCGCGGGCGGCGCTGGAATACGCGAGCGGATCATGCTCTCCAGGCGCTCGGTCGACTCCGCCTGATAGGGCTGCGATCCGGTCACCAGCTCGTATAACAGCACGCCCAGCGACCAGAGGTCCGACATGGAATTGACGTCGCCCGAATCCAGCCGCTCGGGCGAGGCGTAGGGCACGCTGCCGAACTCGTTGCGCGTCAGCTTGCGCGAAAGCGACAGCGCTTTGGCGATCCCGAAATCCAGCACGCGCACGCGGTTCTCGTTATCGATGCGGATGTTCTTCGGCTTGATGTCGCCGTGTACGATGCCGCGGTAATCCTTGCCGTCGATGGTGATTTCGAGCGTGTGTGCGTTGTGGAGCGTCTGGCAGATGGCCAGCGCGATATCGGCCGCATCGTCCACCGGCGCAAGCCCGTGGCGCATCAGGTCGGACAGGTCTTGCCCCTCGACGTATTCCATGGCCACGCCGAAGTAGCCGTCCATGTCGCCTGCGTCGAAGATGCGGACCACGCGCGAGTCGATTTCCGCGAGTTTGGCCTGCAACTGGGATCCGCGCCGTTCGGCTTCGATGGTTTCGCGGGAGTCGGCATCCGGCCCGTACTCGATCACCTTCAGCGCCACCGTGCGCTGGTTTTCGGTGTCCTGCGCCAGGTACACGTCGGCCATGCCGCCGCGTCCCAGCTTGCTCAGGATTTCGTATTTGCCGACCTTGCGCCTCTCCGGGATCACCATTAGTGCGCCACTCCTCCCCGATTGCGAGCCGGCGGCCGGGTGGCCGGAAGGAAGAAGTTGAACTTCGCAATCGGGGCTTTATCCATGTCTTCCGGTGAGCGCACCGGCTCGCCGCCGTTGTCCCCAAATGTGTTGCCGATCAGCACGGGATGCGCGGGCGCTTCGATGAGCACTCCGGGCCCCAGGGGCGTTTCTGCAACATGCGCGCGGCGCCCATTGCGCAGGATGGCGTTGTACAAAAGCCATGGCGCGGAATCGCCGGAGATCCGGATGCCTGCGTCGCGGCAATCCTGAATGGAGTTGGCGCGCAACACGGCGGTGGACTTTCCGCGGATCTCCACGCCGGTGGCCGCGCCCACGATTTCGGTGTCTTGCAATTCGAGGTCGGAATTCGAGATCGACACGGCCACCGCCAAGGGCGCTTTCTCGTCCGCGCGGATGCGGAAGCCGAAGACGCGCGCGCCCTGGACGCCCTCCGCCAGAATGGCGACGGCCGGTCCGTTTTCGATGGAGGCGGCGCGCAAGACCGGCACATCGGGCATGCGGCCCCGCAGGGTGACCCCGTTGGGGAGCCGGAGCTGCTCCGGATATTCGCCGCTGGAGACTTCTACGGTATCGCCGGGGCGGGCCTTGGCCAGCGCGTCGCCGATCTTGGCGAAGCCGCCAGTTCCAACCCTGAGCGTCTGCGCGGGCGGGACCGCGGGCTGCCGGTCCGCCAGACCAAAATAGCGCAGGGTGGCAAAGACGAGAGATGCGAACACCAGGCCGTAGGCGAACATGGCGGTCCTGCCGGCGAACACGCTCCCAGGCTTTGCGGCTCCCGGCGAAGGCTCCCGCGCGTCGGCGAAGCGATCGCCTTCCACGATCACGACGCTGACATTGTCCTTGCCGCCGGCGCGGTTGGCCGCCTCGATCAACTGGCGCACGGCGCCGCCCGGATCTCCGGCATTGGCCAGCACCGTGCGCCCGATTTCGGCCGCGGCCACCTGGTCGCTCAATCCATCGCTGCACAACAACAGCGCACTATCCGGCTCGAACGGGATGCTCAGCAGTTCGATGAAGTCGGGATCGTCCGGCGCGTGCTCCTGCGACCCGACGTCGCGGTAGACTTCATTGCGGCGCGGGTGGCGCATGGCTTCCGCCTCGGAAATTTCGCGGTTGTCTTCACGCTCGCCCACCGGCGAATGATCGTGCGTGATCTTGCGGATCTCTCCCGGCCGGATCTTATACAGGCGGGAATCGCCGACGTGGCCGACGAGGGCGCGGCCGTCTTCGACCACCGCCACGGTCAGGACGCAAGCCATTCCCTTCCACTCGGGGTTGGTGGCCGCCGCGTGCAGGATCTCGTTGTTGGCCACCGTGATAGCTTCGCGGATACGCTCTTCGGCCGTGCCGGTTTGGCGCTCCAGCCGCGCGCGCACGCGGTTGATGGCAATGTCCGCGGCCTTTTCGCCGGCGGCTTGCCCGCCAATGCCGTCGACTACCAGGAAGATGCCGCGGTCCGGGTCGAGGTGCACGCGGTCTTCGTTGTTCTGGCGCACCATGCCCACGTGGCTTTCGCCCGCCGAGCGGAGTCTGGTCTTGATGGGCATCTCAGCGGCCGCCGGCGTGCCCCCCGGGCGCGGATGCGGTTTTGAAATCCAGATAGACGACGTCCGCCAAGCCGATGCGTGCCGTGGCAGGCAACTTCACTTCCACGTTTTTGTCGCGCTTCTCGCCGTCCACGTATTCCACGCTGGTGGGAATCTTCTCGCCATCCACGCTAGTTCCCAGGCGGCTCAGATCCTTGATGAAGAACTCGCCGGACTGGGGGTCGCGCCGCAGCCGCATGTGTTCGCGCGAAACATCGGGGAGCGTGTTCAGCTTCAGGTCGGTCCAATAGTCCCGGCCGCCGCGCCCGATCACGATCTGATTCTTAGCCATGCGGTAAGTGTGGTGGCCGGACTGGTCTTCGTATTCGATGGTGGCGTAGGCCTCCATCTCCGCGGTTTCAGCCTGGGTGGCGGGCGGTTGTTCTTCGTATTTCCGCGCGGCGGTCGCCGCGCCGGCGATGCGGCTTGTCTGGATGCGCATGGTCATGCTGCCCGCGCCGAATTCCGGCTTGGCGGGCAGCGCCAGTTCGGAGGAGATGACGATGTCGCCCGGCTCGACGTCCTCGTCGGTATTCTCGAAGAACTGGATGCGCCAGCCGCCATCGGGAGCCACCACTTTGGCCGCGGGCTTGCGCGCCAGCTTCAGGCGCTCGCCCAGCGAGGCGCGATTCAACTCCGCTATTTCGGCGTCCAGCGCCTGGCGGGTCTCCTCCAGCATGCGCGGAAAGATGCCGCGCAGCCGCTCGAAGTCCTCGGGATGCAGGTAGACGTGGTAGATGGCGGGTGGCAGCGTGGTGTAATGCAAGGGCTCCAGGCCTTCGCGCATATTCCGGACGACCTCCAGAATGATGTCGCGCGCGGTGGCGGGGCGGCGGACTGCCGGGGTGCTCATGGTCTTGGGATGGAGAGCCGTGCGGCTCTTCACTTGATTTTAGCATTGGCGCACGGGCTGGTCGTTGGATGTCGCCGGTTCCGAGGTTGGTGGTATTGCGCAATAGAACGACGCGGACCATTTCACTGAGGCTGCCGGACGATCTTGGAAAGCCTGGAAAAGGCACTGTTCAAGACGTCGCCAGCCGGCGCGGTCTCGTGTCACGACCTGGCCCGCGATCTGGCCGGTAGTGTACGCGGACTCCCTGAGGATCTCGCGGTGAATCCGGAATACATGAAAGGCTTTGGCCAGTGAACAAGGGCACTTGCCTGCTCGATACGGGCCCCTTGGTCAGCTTCCTGGCTTCCGGCGAACCGGTCCTTACCGAGGCGGCTTTTCTTCTGAAACGCGGTGGCCGCGACGCCGAAGCTCTCTTTGAATTGCTGGAACGAGGCGTGATTCGCATCGCGCTGGCCGTCGAGGAAGAGCGGGGGGATTTGAGGGCGCTGATGCATCGCTATCGCAATCGGCCGATGTCCCTGGCGGACGCTTGTCTGGTTCGCCTTTCGGAGATTCACCCGGGCGGAGAGGTTTTCACGCTGGACTCCGATTTTCGCGTCTACCGCCGCCACGGCAACAAAGTTATCCCGGTGCTGATGCCGGAATGAAAATCGGGTGTGCGGCTAGACCGTTGGTGGAGCCGGGTGTTTTAGGGGGCGCTTCGCTCCAGTTAATCGCGCAGGTGGCGCGTCTTCCGTCCAGTTGACGTAGAGCGGAGTCAGCGGAGTAACGTCCAAGCTGCTGACGTCCCAAGGGCCTAATGTCGCCGGCCTTCGGCGATACAGCGCTACTCCTTGCGCTCCTTAATGAGCAGTGAGACTAAGTAGTCCTTTGCAAGCTTCTCATGCTGGATAGTTTTCCAGCTCGCAAAAGCGGTGGCCGCAGTATCGACATGGGACTGAACCTCCGTGCGCGACCATTTCTTAAGATAGCTGTAGTCGGCGGCATGCCTATTCTGCTGAAGGTCGATAAATGCTTGAGCGACGGTCTTTAATTGCGCGGCAATAGCCGCATCGGCAGGATCGAATTGCCTGTTGACCGCCTTCTTTGATGCATCTTTCATCGGGCCGTGATCGAAACCACGCGCCATCTGCGAGCGTTGATGCACGCCTTTCCACTGAAGAATGGCTGACGAAACTAACAAGTGAAATAGCGAATAATATGCAGTGGAAACGGCACGGCGCAAGCTAGCCTGCTTTGGACGCTTCGGCTCTCGTTTTGCAAGGTGACGCGCCTGTTCCAGAAGGTCATCAGCAAGCGCCATGGAGTCTATTCATAGACCTCGTCCCCGAGTTTCGTCTGCTCAGAGCGGCTGCGGAAATTGAAATAGGGGATCAGCCCCCACTCGCCGGGGAGATCAACGTGGTTATTAATCGTGGCGATGAAGGCGGCCTTCGCGTGCCGAAGATTCTGCGGTTTGCTCGCCTCGTCGGTCACGATCACCCAAAAAAAAATGGCGGGGTCGCCACTCCAGTCGTTCTCGAACGTATAGCGCCATTTCACGACACCGGGTATGACGACGTGCGCGAGCTGATTGAACTTTTTGACCAGTTCCGAAGCCTGCGCGATTCCCCTTGCCAGATACGCCATACCCTTACCAAGATACCATGCGACTAGCCACTCACCGTGGCTTATGCCACTCTCCACGTTTAACTAGCACCACATCGCCGCCTTCCCTGAATCGCTCCCGCAAAACTGCACTTGGTCTCCAGGCGGTCCATAAATCCCGGCAAACGCCGTCCCCTGAGAATGGGCACCGTGTCCGGTAGAGGTCGCGTAGGTGTAACGGCGATCCTGAGAGAAACGCCTGCGGGCGGAAGCGCGCCCCGGCGCCGGGCACAGCCCACGCTGCTAGAATGTGAGAAGCCGGTTATGGCCATCGACTCCATCAAGGTTTCCCTGCGCGAGAAAGGCGTGCGCCTCACCCGCCAGCGGCAGATCCTGCTGGAGTTGATCGACCAGACCGGACAGCATCTGGATGCCGAGCGGTTGTTCCAACTGGCCAAGCAAAAAGACCCCAAGCTCAACCGCGTGACGGTCTACCGCACGCTGAAGATGCTCAAGAATGGCGGCATGGTGGACGAGCTGGACCTCATGCACCACGAAGGCGACCAGCACTACTATGAAACCCGCTTGAAGCAGGAGCACGCGCACGTCATCTGCCTGCGCTGCGGCAAGGTGGAGGAGTTTTTCGGCGAGCCCCTGCAACGGCTGCGCAAGCAGATCGAAAGCCACTTCGGATTTCAAATCCTGCTGGCGCGCACCGAAGTGGGGGGATACTGCGCGCATTGCCAGTCGCTGCGCGCGCTAGAGCTGGAGAGGGCGCGGCAGCACGGGCTGGCGGATGCGGTGTTGGCGAGCGGGGTGGCTCCCGGACCCGGCGCGCCGCATCGGCCCCGCGCCAAGCGCACCGCCTGATGGGCACGATCACAGCGGAGATCGCACCCTCGGCCTCGGTAATCGTCATCGATCCCAGCGGCCACCGCTCCCGCGTGGAACTGGCGCCGCTGCCCTTCAAGATCGGCCGCCAAGCCGACAACGACTTGATCCTGCGCGACAGCCGCGCCTCGCGCGAGCACGCCCGCATCGTGCGCAAGGGCGGCGAGTACAGCGTTGAAGACGCCGGCAGCCTGCATGGCGTTTATGTCAACGGCAAGCGCGTGGAAAGCCATGCGCTACGCAACTCCGACCGCATCGAGTTTGGCTTTCCCGATTCCTACCAGCTCATCTTCGCCATGGACGGCGCCGAGCTGAACCGGCTGATCGGCCAATTCGGAGCGCACGAGAAGACCGGGCCGATGGGCAGCGTACCGGGCGCTGGCGCCAACCTGGCCAAGCTGCGCGCCATTCTGGACGTGGCGCGTACGCTGCAAACCGGCCTGTCTCTCCAGGATGTGCTGAATTCCGTGGTGGACGCGGCGCTGGCCATCACCGGCGCCGAACGCGGCTTCCTGCTGCTGCGCAAGGACGGCGAACTGGAGACGCGCGTGGCCCGCAATCGCCAGGGCGCCACGCTCCCGGCCAGCGACCTGCGGGTTCCCCGGCGCGTCATCAGGCGCGCCCTGGAGCAGCGGCGCGATCTGCTGTCGATGAACTTCGATCCGCAGGGCACCGGCGAGTTCCAGCCGGAGCGCAGTGTGGTGGACCTGGAACTGCGCAGCGTCATATCCGTGCCGCTGGTGCGCATCAGCAAAGTGCGCGGCGATGACACCAGCGTGGTATCCACGGACGAGGAGACGGCCGGCGTGCTCTACATGGATTCCCGGCTAGCCACGGCCGACCTGGCGGGGGGCAATCGCGAGCTGCTGCAAACCCTGGCCATCGAAGCCTCCACCATTCTGGAGAATGCGCGCCTGCTCGAGGAAGAGCGCATCAAGCAGAGGATCGAGGAAGAGCTGGGCGTGGCGCGCACCATTCAGCAGGGCCTGCTGCCGCGCAGCTTGCCCGCCGATGGCTGGTTTCGCGTGTGCGGCAGCAGCGTGGCCTCGCACCAGGTGGGCGGCGACTATTACGATTTCATCCCCTCCGGCCCGGATGCCTGGACGGTGGTGGTGGCCGATGTCTCCGGTAAGGGCGTCAGCTCCGCGCTGCTAGCCGCGTTGTTGCAGGGCGCCTTCCTGGCGGTCAGCCATAGCGATGCCGCTTTGCATAAGCGCCTGGAACGCATCAATGCGTTCTTGAATGAGCGCACCGCGGGGGAGAAATACGCCACGGTTTTCTATTGCCTGCTGGAGCGCGCCGGCCAGTTGCATTATGTGAATGCCGGCCATTGCCCGCCGCTGATCGTGCGGCAGGCGGGCGGCATCGAGTCGCTGGCCGCCACCGCTCCGCCGGTCGGGCTCATCGAATCCGCGGAGTTCGCGGTGGGCGAGACTAAGCTGGCCGACGGCGATATGATCGTGATCTACAGCGACGGAGTGACCGAAGCGCAGAACCTCGAAGGCGAGTTTTTCGGCCGGCAGAGGCTTCGCCAGGCGGTCGCGGAGCACCGCGCGGATTCCTGCCACGCCCTGCATGAGGCGGTTGCCAGCGCCGTCGCCGGGTTTACCGAGAGCGCACCGCAGGCCGACGATATCACGCTGGTAGCGGTCGAGTATCGCGGGGAGTGTTGACAGCTTTAGCGGGTTGGGGCATCCTGCCGGGTAGATCCCAGAAGGGGTTATCGTAAATCTCCACCTCCTGGTCGTCATAGAGAGGCCAAAATCTGTTTGGGGGAGTCATGGCTGTACCTCTATTTATTATAACGGACACCCCGATTTATTTTAGGTTGCATCAGTAACCCATGTATTATCAGTTTATTATGGGAGAATCGCGGTCAGTCCGACCGCAGCGCGTTGGCCGGATCCACCGCCGTGGCCCGGCGCGCGGGCAGGTAACAGGCTAGCGCCGCGACCGCAATGGCGATGGCCGAAACCGATGTGAACGTCACCGGATCGGCGGCGCTCACCTCGAAGAGCAAGCTCCAGAGCACGCGGCCCAGGACGAGTGCGCCAACTAGTCCCAGAGCTACGCCCCCGAGCGCGAGCTTCACACCCTGGCGTAACACCAGCCGCCGCACATCTCCCGGCTGCGCGCCGAGCGCCATGCGCAGGCCGAATTCGTGCGTGCGCTGGCTCACCGCGTACGAGATCACACCGTAGATGCCGATGGCCGCGAGCGTCAGGGCGAGCACGGCGAACAGCGCGACCAGGAACAGGGCGAAACGGGGAGTGGAGACGTTGGCGTCCGCGATATCGTCCATCGGACGGATGTTGGCGACGGCGAGTGTGGGATCGAGCTGACGCACGGCTTGCCGCAATCCGTTCGCCAGCAGGGCCGCGTCGGAGCTGCCGCGCATCACCACCGCCATGTTGTTGTTGACGCCGACGGGCGACTGTTCGATGGGCCACCAGAGCGCCATCTCCGCCGTGGGGCTATCGGGCTTATCTTTCACGTCGCCCACGATGCCGACGATGGCCATCCAGTCCTCCGCTTTGGGGTGGTCGTCGATCGCCACGCGCTTGCCGAGTGCGTCTTCGTTGGGCCAATAACGGCGAGCCATGCTCTGGTTGACGATCAGGGCCAGCGGCGCTTTCATATTGTCGCCGGAAGTGAAGAACCGGCCGCCGACGAGCGGAATGCCGGCGGCGCGAAAGTAGCCGGGGCTGGCGACATGATAGCGCGCATGGAAATCCTGGCCGGCGGGGGCCTTTCGGCCTTCGATGTTGAGGCCGCCGATGTTGTCGTCGTAGCCGGTCCAGGGCAGGTCCGTACCCACGCCGGCGGCGCGCATGCCGGCAGTGGAATCGAGGCTGGCGCAGAGGCGGGTCCAAAAGCGGGGCGCATCGGTGGCCTTGTAGGTCGCGTACGGGAGAGATACGCGGGCGGTGAGCAGATGTTCGGGGCGGAAGCCGGGGTCGGCGCGTAGGAGGTTTACGAAGCTGCGCAGCATCAGGCCGGCGCCGATCAGGAGCAGGCAGGCGAGACCGACTTCGCCAACCACCAGGGCGCTGCGCAACCGGAGATGCCCGCGGCTGCCGCCGGCGCCGCGCCCACCGGCGCGCAGAGCATCCTGCACGTCGGTGCGGGCGGCCTGCAGCGCGGGTGCCAGGCCGAAGAGGACGCCGGTGGCTAAAGCAATCAGCAGCGTAAAGGCGAAGACCGCGGCATCCACGTGAATGGCATCGGCGCGCGGGAAGCCGGCAGGCAGCAGGGCGACGAGGGTTCGCACACCTGCGACCGCAAGGGCGGTGGCGAGAACGCCGCCGAGCGAGGCGATCAGCAGGCTTTCGGTCAACAGTTGACGCACCAGGCGCGCGCGGCCGGCGCCCAGCGCGGTGCGCACGGCGATCTCGCGCCGGCGGGCGGTGGCGCGGGCGAGCAGCAGGTTCGCCGCGTTGGCGCAGGCGATCAGCAGCACCAGGCCGACGGCGCCCAGCAAGACGAAGAGCAGGCGCTCGCTGGGACCTACGATTTCCCCGTAGAGCGGAATTGCCAGCGCCTGCCAGCCATCGAGGAAGCCGGGATGTTCGCGGGCAAGCTGGGCGATCAGCGCGTTCATTTCGGCTTGCGCGGCGGCGGGGGCGACGCCCGGCTTCAACCGTCCGATCACTTCCAGAAAATGCGAGCCGCGCTGGGTGGGATCGCCATGGAAGGCAAACGGCCACCAGACGTCTACCGTTTCACCGTGCGCTACGCCGTTATATTCGTTGCCGGGATGCTCGGTGCCGGGAGGCATGACGCCGGCGACGGTGAACGGCCGGGAATCGAGCATGATCTTGCGGCCGAGGATGTTGGGGTCGGCGGCAAAACGGTTGCGCCACAAGCGGTCGCTCAGAATCACCTGCTGTTGGTTGTCGGGGATTTCATCGTTAGCGGTGAACTCGCGCCCGCGGGCGGGGCGCAATCCGAGGGCGTGGAAGAATCCGGCGGTCACGGCAAAGCCGGTGAAGCGCTCCGGCTGGCCGGTGCCGGAAAGCTGCAGATCGGCGTGGGCGTAACCGGCCAGCGATTCGAAAGAGCGATTCCGCGCGCGGAAATCGCGAAAGTCGAAAGGGTTCAGGGGGAAGTGCGGGTAATCCGCGCTGTGGAAGAAGACGCGCACCAGGCGGGCGGCGTCCGGGTAGGGGAGCGGCCGCAGCAGGACGCCGTCGATGACGCTGAAGATGGCGCTATTGGCGCCGATGGCGAGGGCCAGCGTAAGCACGATCACCACGGTGAAGCCGGGGGCTTTGCGCAGGGTTCGCAGCGCGTATCGCAGGTCGCGCCAGAAGGTTTCGATGGAATCGGTGCGTCGCATATCGCGGCATTCCTCCTGAATTTGCGTCACGCCGCCCAGTTTGCGGAGCGCGGCGCGGCGGGCTTCGGCGGGCGGCACGCCCGCGGCGAGGTTCTCTTCCAGCTGCTGTTCGAGATGGAAGCGCAGCTCCCGGTCGAGATCTTCTTCGACGCGATTCCGTCGGGCCAGGGAGCGCAGCCGCATCCGAAGAATATCCCAGGCGCGCCGCAACTTCATTGCACGATCACCAACCCCACGGCCCGCGACAGGCGCTCCCACTGGGCCAGTTCTTTCTCGAGCTGCGCGCGGCCCGCTTTGGTCATCTCGTAAAACTTGGCCTCGCGCCCGGTCTCGGTCTTGCGCCACTCGGCGCGGACCCAACCCTGCTGCTCCAGGCGATGCAGCGCGGGATACAGCGCGCCCTGGGTGATCTGCAGCACGTCTTCACTCACCTGCTCGATGCGCTTGGCGATGGCCCAGCCGTGCTTCGGTTCGAGCGAGACGGTTTGGAGAATCAGGAGGTCCAGGGTGCCCTGGATGAGATCGGATGGTTTGCTCATGCCTTGTCGAGTCGATGCCTAATTGAATTACAATTGATGCCTAAATCAATTACAATACGACCGGCGGGACGCGATGTCAAGAGGCGCGTTGGGTCCGCGTTGGGGCCCAGTGTTACATCGACACGAATCGATTGTCGATGGCTGCCCGCAGCGCCTGCGCGAACGTCTCCCACCGACAGCCGGCACTCGCCGTTGCGGATTCACAACCAGCAACCGCAACGTCCTGTTTTGCGGGCGGCGCGGCCAGCGTGAGCGGAGCCGCGTTGCGCATCTGTTCGAGCGTTTGCGCAAGATACTGCATGCGCACAAAGTACCGCGCCGTGCCGGGCTGCTGCCAGAGCGAAAAGACGAGCGCGCCGCCCGGCGGCGTGTCGTCCGGCTGATATCCGGGTAAGTGCCAGGAGAGCCCGAGCATGCCGGATAGGTTCGACAGGTTGGTATCGTGGCCCACCAGGATCAACACCGCTGCGCCGGTCGTGCCCAGGGCTCCCGGCACTGCCTTCCTGTTGGCCGCCTGCTCCATCGATCGCCGCACATGATCCAGCAGGTTGGAACCTCTGGCCCGCGCCAGATAGGGTGTGCGCCGCATCAGATTCGCGTGCGCCGTATGCAGTTCGAGAACGCGGAGGAGCGTCTCCGCGTCAAGCCGGCCCCAGCCGAGGTCTTTGCCCTGCATGCCATTGGTGTATTCCAGCAGCAGATCCTCACTCAGGGTCGATGCCGCGTTCCACGGTTCGTTCAGTTGGATGGATTTTCCAGTTGTGGAAACGGCGATCTCTTGCGGGGCCTCGATCGGTTTCCGCGGCGCGGCGCCGCCACCGGCCAACACAGACTGAAGCGCTACGAAGGCGTCTCGATGCAAATCCGCGAAGAGTCCGGGCTGGTCCCCCAGGCGCTCGCGCACAGCTTTTGCGGCAATTTCCCAATCCGGCTTGGCGACGCCGGCATCGATGGGATCGAAGAGCGGGTCCTTGCCGCCCTCCGGCTCCGCATGGACCGCGACGGGGCAGCCAGGAAGCAAGGTCTCCGCCAAAGCACGGCCGGTATCGAGCGTGCGCTGATCGGTGTCCGCATGAATATAGACCCGGCTCGCGTCTGCGCAGCCTTGCAGATTCAGCAGGCGCTCGCTCGACAGCCAGTCCCGATAGTAGGCCCCCATGAGTTGCATGAGGGTTCTGCCATGCGGCGTCAGGTTGCCGGGGGGCACGCCCCATTCCGGCCACGGCTCGACCGCGTATGGATTGAGGCGCTCGGCATTCCACGTCGGCGCGCGCACTCCATGACGGGTGACGATGACGACGTAACGCAGTTGCGGCGGCGCGGCGGCGGCCAGCCACGCTGTGAACCAGATTGCCGCTACGAAACGTTTCAACACGACCTCAGAATCTCTCTCTGGTGGGATTCCAGCGGATGCCGGCGCCCATCGTACGGCCATAGAATTCCCGCTGGAGTACATAGTCGGGACTTCCGTTGTAAAATCCGAAGACTTCGTTGTTCAGATTCAGACCGTAGACAACCACGGAGAGGCCCTTCCCCATCCAAACGCTGCCCTGCGCGTCCAACTGCAAGTGCGGGTAGAAGTAAGTGTCGCCGAAGGGACCCTTTATTCCAAATTGCGCACCGTCCTGGTATTGGTAAGCGTAGATGCTGGCGCCGTTGTACGAGAGGCCGACGCGCAGCGAAATCCGGCCGCGGTCGTAGGTCGGACTGAGATTCCAGGTGTTGGGAGCCTGGCGCTGGAGCGCGGGATTGTCGGAGCGGCCCGGAACACCATTAGCCTGCGAAGCCGTATAGCTATAGTTGGCGGAGAAACCGATCCCGCTAATCGCGCCCGGAAGGAATGACAAGTGCTGCTCGTAGGCTACCTCAAATCCATATAGGTGCGCGTTGGATCCGTTGATAAGCTGGTATTCGTTGTAGCCTGTGAACGGCCCGGTAGCAACCGGCGTGACTGTTTGGTAGATCGGATCGCTCAGCGCTTTGTAGAAGAAGCCTCCCTGGATAAGTCCCCATGGCTTCAGGTAGTGCTCGTAGAGCAGGTCGTAGTTGTTGGCATGCTCCGGTACCAGCTTGGGATTGCCGATGGTGAGAGTCTGTCCAGCGTCGTCCTCTTGAAAGTACGGCACCAGGTCGTACGGGTCGGGCCGGGAGATGCCTCGGGCGTAAACCAGCCGTATGTCGGAATCCGTGCTAGTGGCGTAGCGCAACGAGGCGCTGGGGAGAATGCTGACGTACGAAGCAGTGCTTCTCACAGGCGTGGTGGAGACCCAGTTGCCGTTGGTGTCGTCGGTGACATAGTTGCCGAGAGTATTCAACTGGGTGTCCTCGATACGAATACCGGTCACAAGCCGGAACTTGCCAAAATCAGTCCGATTCATCGCATAGCCGGCCGAGACGCGTTCGATCAGGTCGAAGTTGTTCGGATCGGAGCCGAGGTGTGTGCTGCCAACGTCCAGGTTGAAGTCGTTCGGGTTACTGTTAAAGAACGAAGTCATCTTGCCGTAGTCGGTCACCGGCCCTAACTGGTAGTGGTTCATGTAGTAGTTGGGATTCGTAAAAGTGCCGAGGAACTGGCTCATCAGTAGCGTGGTTGTGGGATCGTAGACGCCCTGGTAGGCATCCTGATACTTATGGCCGTTTCGCACCTTGGCGCCGAACTCGAAAGTGCCGTAATGGCTTCCCCATTTATACCCCTTGCCAACCGATACCGCCGCCTGCAGGTTGAGCTGCGCGGTCAGTCCGGTGGTGGTGTCCAGCTCGCTCATCTTATAATTGTCCGGATCGTAAATCGGCGAGTCCGCCGCGGTGCATGACGCGCTGAACTGCGGCAAGTAGGGATTGGTGGTGGCGGTTGGGTCGTACACACAGGAAGTAAGTCCCTTCAAGGCGCCGGTTGCCTTGAACGTGACACCGGGGTTGCCGGCTGCGCCCAATTCGCGGGAGCGGGACGCGGACAGGTCCCAGGTAATAGATGTCAACCCGAAGTGGTGGCTGCCCCCCGCCACCAGGTTGCCGATGGCATAGTCGGGTACGCGGTTGGATGTTTTGTATTTTGGAACGTCGCCACTGTTCAGAGTGTAGGTCCACTTGTCCCCGAAATCCTGAAAATCGGAGTACAGGCCACGCAGGTAGATACTGGACCCTTCCGCCAGCTTATAATCCAGACTGCCGGCGGAGCCATAGCGGGTGCGATGGTACCGGTATTCGCGGAGGTCGATGCTGTCGTAGGACGGGGTGATGGTGCTGCCCGTCTGCACGGCATCGGGCGTGGGCTCGATGTCGTCGATACCACGGCCGTTGTAGTCCCAGGTGAAACCCACCAGCGCCCCGAAACGCTTCTCTTTGCCAAACCGCTTGCCGACCGTGGCTGCGAACTGCTCCGCGCTCCGGCCGCCGATGATCGGCGTATATCCACCCAGGCCGCTGAGGCTGATCGTAGGCACATCACCGGCCATTTTGGTTACCAGGTTGACCGATCCGCCAATCCCGTCGCCGTCGATATTCGCCTGCAAGGTTTTGTTGATCTCGATGGATTCGACGATGTCGGACGGGATCACGTCGAGTTTCACTTGGCGCACGTTGCCCTCCGGCGAGGGGACATTGATGCCGTCGATGGTCACATTGTTAAGGCGCGGCTCGGTCCCGCGGATCTGAACGTACTTGCCCTCGCCCTCGTCGCGTTCCAGGGTGACGCCGGGCATGCGGCCGAGGGCGTCGGCGATGTTGGCGTTAGGGAGGCTGGTAATCACTTCAGACGGCAGCACGTCGAGGATGTTGTCGGCGGTGCGCTCGCGATTGATCGCCTCGGCTTCACCATGGGGGCGTTCGCCGTATACCACGACTTCCGCGTTGGCAGATGCGACCTTCAAAACCGCGTCGACGCGGGCGGCCTGTCCGGCAGCCACGGTCACCTTCATGGTGCTGGCAGAAAAGCCAACATAGGAGACAGTGACCTCATAATCGCCGGGCGCCAGGTCTGCCACGGTAAACTCACCCTGGCCGTCGGATACAGCGGACGAGCCTCCCGGCTGCAACTCGATGCGGGCTCCCTGGAGCGCTCCGCCGCCGCTGTCTACGGCGCGGCCGCCGATCGTGCCTTTGTTGCTTTGGGCCATCGCCGGGACGCTTCGGAACGCGGCGAGCATGATTAGAGATACAAGTATTGCGTGAGACAGTCTGGTCACTGTCGGACCTCCATGAGAAGAAGTGTTTCTTGGGCCTTACAACAAAATTATGCCGTACGAATGTTACAACCAGATGTCATTATCTGAAAGGCGTGGGAAAAATGTACGGATGCGATTCGCCGTGCGTGGTAAGAGCTTACAACCAACCGAAAACAGAGGCTTCATGCAACCTGCTTGGTGCGGACGGCCTGCAGAGTATGGGTTAAGAGGTTTTCGACCGCGCCGATGAAGCGCTGCGTGTGGGGCAATTCGACATGCGCGTCGAAGGCCGCTTCGTCGGTCCACTCGGAGTGAATGAAGTAGACCAGGGGACTGCGCGTGGATTCATAGAGATGGATGCGCAGGCACCCGGGCTCCGCGCGGGTGGGCTCTACAACGCGCATCAGTTCGTCAAGCAACTGTATCTCTTTTCCGGGCCTGGGCTCGAGGCGGGCAAAGATGTAAAGCGGCATCGACTCCAGGATAGCTGAAAACACGGCAAATATTTCTCTTGACAGATATCACAAATTGCTATATTCTGATTACGATCTGCAATATATGAGACTAGGCGAAAAGCTCCGGTACCTGCGGGAAATCGAAGGCGCGCTGCGGGGCCGCCAGGGCGCGCTGACGCAGGCCGAAGTCGTACGCCTGCTCAAGAAGGAGCTGCGGGAAACCATCAGTCAGGCGTACCTGTCGCAGATCGAGAGCGGCGCGCGGCCGCACCTGACCAACTCCAGCCGCATGCTGCTGGCGAAGTTTTACAAAGTGCATCCGGGCTACCTGGTGGACGATCCGGAGGGCTACCAGGAAGAATTAATGTCCGACTTGGGCGCGCTGGAGGACAAGCTGGATTTGTGGCTTATCAACGGCGCGGAGCGTTTCCGCAGCGACCCGGAGATGAGCCAGGCGCTGCTGCGCGTGGCGCGGCACGACGATTCGCGCATGTGCGTGGTGTTGCTGGGCGCCATCCTGGATAACCCGGGCCTCGCCGAGCGGTTGTTGCAGGTATTGAAGCCGTCCCCGGCGGCGGCCACGGCGGAGGCTGTGCCCAAGGCTTTGCCTAAACTAAGGAGGCGATCGCAATGACGTGGGCGGATTTCTATCTGATCTGTTTTCTGTTGGGCCTGGCGCTGAGCCTGCTGTCGGTGCTTACCGGCAGCGCGCATCTGCATCTGCCGCACATGCCGCACGTGCACGTACCGCATGTGCATGCGGGGGGCGCGGAGGCAGAGGGCGTCCCGTGGCTGAATTTCGGCACCATGACCGCGTTTCTGGCGTGGTTCGGCGGCACGGGTTACCTGCTGGAGCGCTTTTACGCGGTCTGGTTCCTGGTGGCGCTGGCGATTGCCCTATTGAGCGGACTGGGCGGCGCCGCCATCGTGTTCTGGTTCCTGGCGAAGCTGGCCTCGGACGACGTGGCGCTGGATCCGGCGGACTACGACATGATCGGCGTGCTGGGCAAGTTGAGCATCCCCATCCGTGAAGGCGGCACCGGCGAGATTGTTTTCTCGCAGGAGGGCGTGCGCCGGGTTTCCGGCGCGCGCAGCGACGATGGGACGGCTATTGGGAAGGGCACGGAAGTGGTGGTGCAGCGGTATGAAAAGGGCATCGCGTATGTGCGGCGTTGGGAGGATATGGAGCAGGAGCAGGAAGACAGAAGTCAGAAGACAGAAGTCAGAAGTCAGAAGACGGAGGAGTTAGGAAGTCTTTAAAGGAGAAGTATGGAGAAGGACATGGTTGTGGTTGTTGTGTTGTTGATGTTACTCGCGATCGTGCTGATCGCGTCGATGCTGGCGAGGCTGTACCGCAAGGCGGGTCCGCATGAAGCCCTGATCGTCTACGGACGCAGGGGCACGCGCATCGTCAAGGGGCGCGGAACGGTAATCTGGCCCGTGGTGGAGAGCTACAAGAGTCTGTCGCTGGAACTGATGTCGTTCGACGTCGCGCCGCAACAGGACCTCTACACCCGTCAAGGTGTAGCGGTTACGGTGGAAGCCGTCGCGCAGATTAAGGTGAAGTCGGATCCGGAGTCCATCCAGACTGCCGCCGAGCAGTTTCTGACCAAGACCGATCAGGAGCGCGAGGGCCTGATCCGGCTGGTGATGGAAGGCCACCTGCGCGGAATCATCGGTCAGTTGACGGTGGAAGAGATCGTGAAGCAGCCGGAGATGGTGGGAGATCGCATGCGCTCCACCTGCGCGGACGACATGAACAAGATGGGGCTGGAAGTGATTTCATTCACCATCAAGGAAGTTCGCGACAAGAACGAGTACATCTCCAACATGGGGCGGCCGGACGTGGCGCGGATCAAGCGCGACGCCGATGTAGCCGCCGCCGAAGCCGAGCGCGACACGGCCATTAAGCGCGCCGAAGCCACGCGCGCCGCCGCCGTGGCCACGGCCCAGGCCACCCAGGAGCGGGTGCTCGCCGAGACGCTCTCGCAGGCCAAGCAGGCCGAAGCCACGCGCGACCTGGAGATCAAGAAAGCCAACTACAAAGAGACGGCTCAGAAGCAACAGGCCACGGCCGATAAGGCTTACGAGATTCAGACCAACATCATGCAGCAGCAGGTGATCGCGGAGCAGGTGAAGATTCAGCAGGTGCAGAAGGAGCACGAAGTTGCCGTGCAGGACGCTGAAATTCAGCGCCGCGAACGCGAGTTGATCGCCACCGTGCTGAAGCCGGCCGAGGTGGAGCGCCGGCGCATTGAGACGCTGGCCGAAGCCGAGAAGTCGAAGCTGGTGATGGAAGCCGACGGTCACGCCGCCGCCATTCGCGCGCAGGGCGAGGCCGAAGCCGAAATCATCTTCAAGAAGGGCGACGCCGAGGCGCGGGCGATGAACGTGAAAGCCGAGGCTTACCAGGAATACAACCAGGCCGCGGTCGTGGACAAGCTCATCACCGGCTTACCGGAGATCATGCGCGCACTGGCCGCGCCGCTGGCCAACGTAGACAAGATCACCATCGTCTCGACGGGCGATGGCCACGCGGCAGGCATGAACAAGATCACCGGAGATATGACCGCCATGGCGGCGCAGATTCCCGCGCTGTTTGAAACGCTCTCCGGGATGAAGATGTCCGATCTGTTCGCCAAGGTGAGACAGATTGGAGACAAGCCTAAGCCACCCGAGGGGTAGAAGGCAGAAGACAGAAGTCAGAAGTCAGAAGTCAGAAGGGCTTGGGCCGCTCGCCTCAACGGGTGGCCCAGGCGAGAAGGAGAAAGATTATGGCACTTTTGGAACGAGTATCCACATTGGTTCGCGCGAACCTCAACGACCTTATCGATAAGGCCGAAGATCCGGAAAAAATGATCAAGCAGGTGATTCTCGATATGCAGAACCAACTGCTGCAGGTCAAAACACAGGTGGCCATCGCCATCGCCGATATGCACGTGCTGGAGAAGAAGCACCAGGAAAACGAAGAGAAGACCGCGGAATGGGTGCGCAAAGCGGAGATGGCCGTGGATAAGAAGCAGGACGACCTGGCGCGCGTGGCGCTGGAGCGCTCGGTGAGTTACCGCAACATGGGGGAGAGCTTCCGGCAGCAGGTGGCCGATCAGAAGCAGCAGGTGGAGAATCTGAAGTCCGCCTTGCAAAAGCTGGCGCAGAAACTGGCGGAAGCGGAGGCGAAGAAGGATGTGCTGATTGCGCAGCATCGCCGCGCGCGCGCCGCCACCAAGGCGACCGACGCGCAGTTTGCCACCAGCGACCATTCAACGGCCGCTACTTTCGATCGGATGAAGGACAAGGTCCGCCACAGCGAGGCCGTCAGCCAGGCCAAGGCGGAGTTGTTCAAGGACGACGTGGAGGAGCAACTGGCCGCGCTCGAAAAGCAGGACCAGATCGAGAAGATGCTGGCGGACATGAAGGCGAAGCGAGGCTGAGGACCGAACATGACGCCCCTGGAAATAGCTTTGCTGTTCGCGGTCGCCGCGCTGGTCTACCAGGAAATCTCCTGGAGGGACAGAGCGCGGCGCATCCAAGCCGATTACGAGAAACGCATTTCGACCGAAGTGGCGATGGCGTACGAAGCCAGCTTGGCCGGCGAGGAGACGCCCGTGCGCGCCCTCACTTTTCAGGCGGAGAAGCAAGAGCCGCGGGGACTGTTCCACGAAGTGACTCGCCACCTGTTTATCGCCATCGCCATGAATAGGGATGCCGTGCAGTACGCCGCCGGCGATTTGAATGAGATCGAGCGCTTCAACATTCCGCCGGAGATCAAGCGGGCGTTGCTGGAGTTCATGACGCCCGCGCGGGAGATGGCGGTGGGGCGGTGATCCAAACGCTGACTAGGAACTGGGTGTTGCTGGCATTGTGTGGCGTTCTTGACGCGATAATCTCGGTCATCTACGTAGTCATGCAGGAAACGGATGGACCGCTGACTTTCCACTCATGGAACGGCACGATTGTGTTTGTCGGTAAACTCGCGCTGGCGGCGGGAGCTTGCACGATCGCAGCCGGCATTTGGAGGTCCGCCACCGGCAAAGGCTGGCTCTTGGTGCTGAATGGTCTGGCGCTGGGCGCACTCGGAGTGATCCAATACGGCTTAACCCGTTTTCGAATTAGCTTCCTTACTATCGCGCTCCTGATCATCATGATGGCAATGAGCAGCGGCATTCTTGAATTGGCAGTCGCCCGAACCTTGCGTCGTCAGCTTCATTTCGCCGACGGGTGGTTTCTGGCTTTGGCCGGAGTGACCTCGTTTGGTCTTGCCGTGGCGTTTCTTGCTTTGGGGCTTCGCTGGATCAAGATAGAGCCGGGGTCACACTCAGACCTTCTTTGGCTTGGCTCCTATTTTGGTTTCAGTGCAGTCTGCATGGTGGGGCTGGCCCTGCGCCTGCGCAGCCTGGGTCGTTTCCAATCCGGCCGTTGGGAAGCCTCACCAATACTAGGAAATCCAAGACACGCACATTAAGCGACAGCCAGCGCAGGCAGCGAGGGACAGCGCGACGCTTGTGGTCAGATGACCATTTTGGTTGTGCTACGATGGACGCATGGAGAGTCGCGTGGTGACTGCGACGGAATTCAAGGCAAAGTGCCTCGCGCTGATGGATGAAATCGGCCGCAAGGGCGGAACCATCACCGTTACCAAACGGGGCCGGCCCATGGCCACAGTTGGACCGGTTCAGAAGCGGCGGTGGCCGTCGTCTGAGGGCGCCTGGAGGGGCAAGGTGCATATTGCGGAGGAACAGCTAACCGCCGACATGTCGGATCTGTGGGAAGCCGTCCGCAAAAAATAGAGGATTCCCGCTCTGTCCCCTCGCTTTCTCCTTGATACTCACGTGCTCGTTCGCTGGCTTGTGGAACCCAAGAGGCTCTCGCGGGATCAAGTTCGCGTGCTGCGCGGCGCGATCCAGCAAGGGGAATCGCTCGGGGTGAGCGCCATCACACTGCTCGAGATGGCATTGCTGTTCGGTGAAGGTGGTACCCGCCTGCGGGTCCCCGTTCAGGAGCTGTTCGCCACCCTCGACGCGGGCGGTGGATTCCATGTGATTCCCCTGGATGTCGAGGTTGCCGCCGAGGTCGCGGCGTTGGGCGATACATTGCGGGATCCCGCAGATCGGGCCATCGTAGCCACTGCCCGCGTCCACCGCCTTCGGTTGGTCACGTCCGACCAACGGATTATTGCTTCAAAGCTCGTGGCCGTTGTGGAATAGTTGGCCATAATCGTGGGGCGGGACTCCAGTCCTGCGGCCGACGTCCACGTCGGCCTGTTCGTGATTCCGTTGCGCGAAGAGCGGGTCCTGGAGGACCCACGCAGACCTGGAGGTCCGCCCCACATGCTACGTTGAGCGTTTATGAAGCCCCTTATTGCTTTCCTCCTGGCGCTCCCCATACTGGCCCAAGTGCGCTTCGTGCCCGCCAAGAAGCTGTGGGTGTTGGACACAGATCGCACTTCGTACGTCGTCGGCGTCAACGAACAGAACAGCCTCCAGAATGTCTACTGGGGCAAGAAACTGGGGCGCGACGACGATCTGGCGCCCGCGCACACCGCGCCCGAGCACGCCTCCTTCGATTCGCGCGAGACCATGACCAACGAGGAGTATCCTGGCTGGGGCGGCCTGCGCTACAACGAGCCGTGCGTCAAAGTCACGCTGGCCGATGGCACCCGCGACCTGGTGCTCACCTACGTTTCGCACGAAATCCGCGGCGACACGCTGGAGATCCACACCAAGGATATCCGCTACGCACTCACGGTCGATCTGCTCTACCGCGTCTACCCACGTTCGGGGATCGTCGAGAAGCGCTCCGTCATCCGCAATCAGACCGGCCAGCCGGTGGTGGTCGAAAGCGCGCAGTCGGGCGTATGGTACGTGCCCGCCGGCGAAGGTTATCGGCTGAGCTATCTGACCGGGCGCTGGGCGGGGGAAACGCAGCTCCGCCGCGAGCCTGTGGAGCCCGGCAAGAAAGTGCTCGATAGCCGCCGCGGCAACACCAGCCATTTTCTGAATCCGTGGTTCGCCCTCGATTATCAAGGGGCTGCGGATGAAGAGCACGGGCGCGTCTGGTTCGGCGCCATCGGTTGGAGCGGCAACTGGAAACTGGTGGTGGAGGAAACGCCCGCGCAGCAGGTGCGGGTCACCGGCGGCCTCAACGATTTCGATTTCGGTTACCTGCTGAAGCCGGGCGAGAGCCTGGAAACACCGGCCTTCTATGGCGGCTTCACCGACCAAGGCTTCGGCGAAAGCTCGCGCATCCTGCACGCCTTCGAGCGCGAGGAGATCCTGCCAGATCGCGCCCGGCCGCGCCCTCGCCCGGTGCTCTACAATTCCTGGGAGGCCACCACGTTCGACGTCAACGAAGCCGGCCAGAAGCAGCTTGCCGATAAGGCCGCGAAGATCGGCGTGGAACTGTTCGTCATGGACGACGGCTGGTTCGGCCAGCGCAACGACGATCACGCCGGCCTGGGCGATTGGACCGTCAACCCGCAGAAATTCCCGAACGGACTGAAGGGGCTGATCGGTTACGTCAACGGCTTGGGAATGAAGTTCGGCTTGTGGGTCGAGCCGGAAATGGTGAACCCCAATAGCGACCTGTACCGCGCGCACCCCGACTGGGCCATGCACTTCAACGACAGGCCGCGCTCGGAGGCCCGCAATCAACTCGTGCTGAATATGGCGCGTGACGACGTGCGCGATCACATTTTCGCGGTGCTCGACAAGCTGGTTTCGGAGAATCACATCGAGTTTCTGAAATGGGATATGAACCGCCACTTCGGCGAGCCGGGCTGGCCGGAAGTGGCCGTCGCCGAACAGAAGCAGATCTGGGTCAAGTATGTAGACAACGTGTACAACATCATCGACCGCCTGCGCGCCAAGCGTCCGGGCCTGGAAATCGAATCGTGTTCGGGAGGCGGCGGCCGTGTGGACCTGGGCATTCTGAAGCGGGTGGACGAAGTCTGGACTTCGGATAACACCGAAGCCTTCGACCGCCTGCGCATCCAGGAGGGCTTCACCCAAGCCTACGCGCCCAAGGTGATGATGGCTTGGGTGACCGACGTCCCCAACCTCAACGGCCGGAGCACCTCGCTGGAATATCGCTTTCTGGTGGCGATGCAGGGATCGCTGGGCATCGGGTCGAACCTGAACCACTGGACGGACGCGGACTTCGCGCTGGCCTCGCGCATGGTGGGCGTCGACAAGGAGATTCGCGCCACGGTCCAGCAGGGCAATCTGTACCGGCTGTTCTCGCCGCGGGAAGGGGAGTTCACCGCCAACCAGTACGTGGCGCAGGACGGGAAGCAGGCCGTGCTGTTCGCGTTTCTGCACTCGCAGCAATACCTGCGGCGCGCGCCCATCGTTTATCTGCGCGGGTTGGACGAGCACGCCGTGTACCGACTCAAGACCATCGACGATAAGCTGGTAGGCAAGCTCGAAACCGCCAGCGGCGCGTACCTGATGAACCACGGGATCGAGTTTCGGCTGGGTGGCGATTTCGACGGCACGCTGTTGATCCTGGAACGCGTGCCGTGACATATACTGGCAATTGCGGAGGACCTGAGATGCAAATGCGGAGAAAGATCCTGATCGGGTTTTGCGGCGGCGCGCTGACGTGGCTGGCAGGGTGCGGGTCATCCCCGCACGAAACGACCGAGAAATATTGGCTGGTGGCGACCAACATCAAGATCCCCTACTGGCAGAGCGCCAATGCGGGACTGTTGCGCGCGGCCCAGCAGATGGGCGTGAAGGCGGAGATGGTGGGACCGGACTCGTTCGATCCCAAGGCGGAGCACGATGCCTTCCAGCGGGTGCTGGCCGAGAAGATCAAGCCGTCGGGCATCATGGTTTCCGTTGCGGATCCGGCGGTGATGCAGCCGGATATCGACGCCGCGATTGGCCAAAACATCCCGGTGATCACCGTGGATTCCGACGCGCCCGCGAGCAAGCGGCTGACCTTCATAGGAACCGACAATTACAAAGCGGGTCTGATGGGCGCGCAACTGGCGGTGAAGCAGTTGCAGGGTAAAGGCAACGTGGTGGTCTTCAGTATGCCCGAGCAAGGCAATCTGAAAGAGCGGCTGCGCGGCTACCACGACGGCTTTGAAGGCCACCCGGGAATCAAGATCGTGGATACGGTGAATATTAAGGGAGACGCGCGCATCGCCTTCGATCACACGCAGGAGATGGTGGACAAGAAGACCATTGACAAGATCGACGGGTTTATTTGCCTGGAGGCGATCGCCTGCCCGGAGGTGGCCGATGTGCTCGACCGGAACAAGGTCGGCAGTAAGGTCATCGTGGCGATGGACAGCGACCAGCGCACGCTGGATTGGATCAAGAAGGACCGCATCGCCGGCACCATCGCGCAAAAACCCTTCACCATGGGTTTCGTGGGCGTGCCGGCGCTGGATACCTTGCACCACTATCCGCCGAATCCGCTGGACAAGCCGTGGGCGCTAGACCCCCAATCGCCGGTGGCGACGTTCATTGCCACGGGCGAGATGCTGGTGGACAAGAGCAACGTGGATGCGTTCGTCAGCGCGATGTCGCAGAAATAGAGAGCAGAAGGCAGAAGACAGAAGTCAGAAGGCGCAGCTCCATCTGTGGTTCCGATTTTTGCGCGTTTAGACCAGCAGCCCGGTGATGGCCACGATCAAGCCCGCCACGCCGGCGATGAAGCCGACTATCGGGAACAGCATCTTGCGCGAGATGAAATAGAGGGAGCTGAGCACCAGCGCGATCTCCAGCAGACCTTCGCCGAGATCGTAACGCAGCCCGCGGTGCTCGGCCGCTTCCGACTTTTCCATCTGACTCGTGGCTTTCTCCTTCTGCTCGTTGGCCTGGTCGGTGTACTTCTGCTTATCCTTGTGGAATTGTTCCAGGGCTTCCTTCGCGCCTGGATTACTTGGCCCCAGGATCGAGATCAGCCGCTCGCCCAATTCCAGATTGTGATACTTCAGTTTGTTGGCCTGGTAGTATTGCCACTGGTCGTTGGAGTCCGTTTTGGTGATGATGGCCTCGGTGTGCGCGCGATGGGAAAGGATAGTGACAACCGCCAAAAACACGGCCAGCAGCGCGGCCATAACTCCCACCCGCTTGCCGACGGGGTCGTGCTCGTGTCCTTCTTCGTGATGAATTTCCAGTTCTGCCATTTCGCTGTTTTCCCCTTCTCCCTTTTAACTCAGACAGGCCCGGAGGCCTGTCCCACTTCTTCCGCCAGCAACTCGCCCTTTTCCAAATGCCGCACCTTGGTGGCGAATCGCGCCGCGTGCGGATCGTGCGTCACCATTACCACGGTCTTGCCGTACTCCTTGTTCAATTTCGAAAGAATGGTGAGCACGTCGTCGGCGGAGGCCGCATCCAGGTTGCCGGTAGGCTCATCCGCCAGGATCAGCGCGGGGTCGGTGACGATGGCCCGCGCGATGGCCACGCGCTGTTCCTGTCCGCCGGAAAGCTGCCGCGGATAGTGGCCCATGCGGTCGCCGAGGCCCACCAGCTTCAACGCCGTGGCAGCATGCTCCAGACGCTCCTGCTTCTTCAGGTTGGTCAGTTTGAGCGGCAGTTCCACGTTTTCCAGCGCCGTCAGCACCGGGATCAGGTTGAACTGCTGAAAGATGAAGCCCACGTGTTCGTTGCGCCAGTGCGCGATCTGGCGGTCGCTCAGTTCGCGCAGATTGTGGCCCAGCACGCGGATCTCCCCGCCAGTGGCCTTATCCATGGCGGCGATCAGGTGCAGCAGCGTGGACTTGCCCGAGCCGGAAGGTCCCATCAGCGCCACAAACTCGCCTTTATCGATGCGGATGCAGATGTTCTTGAGGGCCACGACATGGAACTCGTCGCGGATGAATTCTTTCGTCAGGTTTTGCGTTTCGATAATGGTTTCGCTCATGAGGATTAAACTTTTTGGCGCACGCGGTCGCCGTCTTTCAACGTGGCCGGCGGGTTGACGATGAGATCTTCGCCGCCGATGAGCCCCTGCTCTATGCGCACGCCCTGGCTGTTGGCGGGGCCTGGCTTGATAGGGCGTGTGACGGCCCGGCCCTCCAGCATCACGAAGACTTTGTTGTCGCGGATGGCGGAGGCCGGCACCACCACGATCGGCTGCGACGGCGTGGCAGCCGCGTTCTTCTCATCGGAGAGGAACGCCACACTAGCGTTCATTTCGGGCCGCAGGTAATCGTCCGGATGGGCGACTTTCACTTTCACCTGCACGGTGGCCTTCTGGCGGTTGGCCTCGGGCGAGACTTCGCGGATGAACCCATCGTATTTGCGGTCGGGAAAGGCGTCGGTGGTGATGGTTCCCTTTTGCGCCATGTGCAGCTTGGCGAAATCGTTCTGGCTGATGTCCAGTTCCACCTCCAGGTCGTTGAGGTCGGCGAGCGAAACCACGTAGCCTTTGGCGCCGCGGTCGCCCACGAAACTGGTGGTCACGAATTCACCGATCTCGACGGCGCGCTCCAGGATCGTGCCGGTGACCGGGGATCGGATGATAGTGTTGGCAAGATTGGTTTCCGCGTAGGCCACTGCGCCGCGAGCCTGCTCCACCTGGCCGCGCATGGCGTCGATTTGCTCCTGGCGCGGGCCGATCTTGACCAGGTCGTAGGCTTTCTGCAGCGAATTCACTTTAGCCACGGCGGAATCGTAGCGGGCTTGGGCGTCGTCCAGATTCTGTTGCGACATGACCGCCTGCGACACCAGCTTGCGCGTACGCTCCAGGCTGACGCGGGCGTTTTCCAGGTCGGCTTTTGCGGAGCTTAGATTGGCCATCGCCTGGGCGATCTCTTCCGGCCGCGAACCGTGTTCCAGCTCGGCCAGATGGGCTTCGAGGTTGGTCAGGTTCCCCTTGGCCTGATCGAGTTGCGCGCGGTATTCGTCGTCTTCCAGGCGCACCAGCACCTGCCCTTCTTTCACCTTGTCTGCCTTGTCGACACCGATCCATTTGACCTTGCCGATCACCTTGGCGGCCAACTCGATCTTGTGCGCGGCCACGATGTAGCCGGTGGCGTTGAGCACTACGCCTTGCTCGGCGTGTCCGGTGCTGAGGGCTTTGACCCGCTGGACTTCCACTTCGGTTGCCGCGTTGAGGCGGCTGTACGCGAAACGGCCGGCGCCCAGCAGCAGGAACAGGATGATGCCCCCGATAATCCAACGAGTGGCCCATTTGGAGGGCTCGCCGGAGCGCTTCTTGCCGCGGTCGATTTGGAGAGATTTTAGTTCAGCATCCATATACAAACGGTGGCTGGTGGTTAGTGGCTGGTGGCTGGTGGTTGTGTTTCATTACACCTCGCGCAGGGCTACCAGGATTTCTTTGTTGGCGGCCATGCGGGCCGGGAATACGCCGCCGAAGGCCCCTAACAGGGAGGCGAAGACAATTCCGGCTAGCATGATCTGTGGCGTCACGCGGAAGGAAAACGCCAGTTCGCTGAAGGTAGTGCTGCCGATGCCGGTAGTCACGCCATTCAAAGGAAACACCAGCAGGCAGCCCAGCACTCCGCCCAGGCCCGCCAGCAGCACCGATTCCAAAAAGAAGCTGAATAGAATACTGCCGCGCGAGAAGCCCAGCACGCGCAAGGTGCCGATCTCGCGGGACCGCCGGGCCACGGCGGCGTACATGGTATTCATCGCCGCAAAACTGCTTCCGATCGCCATGATGATGGATACGAAGATTCCGAGATATTCGATCGGCGCAGCGGAGCGGGTTTGCAGGGCGTAGTATTCCTTCTCGGAAACGGCATTCATGTTCAGCCGTTGATCGTCATTGATGCTGTTCAGCAAGGCGGAGGCTGCGCCTGCATCGGTGGCCCGCACCAGGGCCGAGCTGAGCACGTCGACGCGTTGCAAGTCGGAACTTACCTGGTTGAGGTCGCCGAAAATCTCGCTATTCTGGGCGCTTTGGCCGGCGTCCATGACGCCGACCACATCCCATTCGCCGCGGCCAAACGTGAGACGCTTGCCGAGCGCTGCTCCGGGGTAGCGCTTGGCGATGGACTTGCCAACGACGACTTCGCGCTTCCCGGTTTCAAACCAGCGGCCCGCGGAGATCTTGAGTCCGTGGCGCATCTCGATGCCGACGGGCGAGAGGCCGCGCAGGGTCACGTTGTTGCCTTCCGGGTGATCGATGCTGGGCAGGTTAATCACGGTCACCACTTCAAGCGATGCCATGGGATCGCCATTTTGCGCGCGTGCGATGCCGGCTTTGAACTTCAAATCCTGAAACTGCCCGCGCGTGAAGTTGGAGACCAGCTCCGACTCGGAACCCTTGCGCATCACAATGATTTGCAGCGGGTCGCCGCTGGCGGAAAGCGTGGCGCCGAGGCCGGTCAACAGCGCCATCATAGCCAACAGAACGGCCACGGTGAGCGCGATGCCCAGGGCGGTCATCAGTGTGGTGGTCTTGCGAACCACCAGATTACGCAGGTTATAAGTGATGGGGATGGCCATGGGCGAATCTCAATCGGTACTGCGCAGAGCCTCCACGATATTGGTGCGGGAAGCGTTCCAGGCAGGGATGAACGAACTGACGAGGCCGATGCCCAGGGCCACCAGGACGCAAACTGACCCTACCGCCGGGTCGAACCGCCGGATGGGCGGGAGAAACATGCCGGCGGGGCTTTTCTGAACGCCGCCGACCAGGAAAGTCGAGAGCAGGAATCCGATGGCGCCGCCCGCGATGGAAATGACGCAGGCTTCGCCGAGAATGATGAACAGGATGTTCCCGCCGGTGAAACCAAGCGTCTTGAGCACGCCCACTTCGCGCACGCGCTCGCGCACCGACATGGCCATGGTGTTCCCGGAAACCAGCAGGATGGTGAACATCACCGCGCCGCAGATGGCGATCAAAAACAACTTCACGTTGCCCAGCATGGAGACGAAGCTGAGCAGGAAGGCCTGCTCGGTCTCCGTGCGGGTCTCGACCGGGGCGTTATGGAACCCGTCATCGATGGTCTTGGCCACGCGGGGGACCACGTCCGCGTTATCGCAAAGAATGTCGAAGGTGCCCACCTCGCCCTTGCGGCTCTCCGGCAAGCCTTCCCGCACGTAAGCCCAGTTGAAATAGAGCATCTCGCTCTTGCGCGGACTGTCGAAGATGCCGCGCACGGTGAGTTCGAGAGTGCCGGGATAGATGTCGCCGATCAAGGTGATGCGGTCACCCAGGTGGAAATTGAACTTGCTGGC
>JBEKPZ010000019.1:0-40254 GCA_049520215.1 Bryobacteraceae bacterium
GCCATGCGCGCCTGGGAGCAGGAATCGGACTTCCGGGCAGCTATCGAGGCCGACCCGGAGATCCGCGCGGTCCTGAACCCCGGCCAAATCGCTGAAAGTTTCTCCCTGGAGCGGCAGTTGCGCAACGTGGATGCCATTTTCCGCCGTGTTTTCAACTGATTAACGCAGAATTCGGCAGCTCTCGAAACGCTATCATTTTTTGCGTGTAATGTTTTGGCTTTTCGGGTAAAGTATATCTGTACAGCAAAATGCCGAGGAGCCTGGAACTGGCGCGGGTGTTGGTGGTGGACGACGAATTGTCCTCCCGCTTGACCCTACAGACCCTCCTTGAAGCGGGCGGCTATAGCGTGGACGTGGCAGGATCTGCAGCGGAGGCCTTCTCCAAGCTGGACCAAGGCCAATACGAACTGGTCCTGAGCGAGACCGAGGTGGATTCGCCGCAAGCCGGCCTGCGCGTGCTTTCGTATGCCCGGGTGAAGCCATATCAGCCCGCTACGGCGTTGGTCACCGCCTACAAGGAAGCCAAAGCCTCCCGCTATCCGGTAGGCGATGAGCAGCAGGTCTCCATCAACGCCGAGAACGTTTCCGCCTTGCTCGGCCAGGTGGCCGACCTGATCGGCCTGCGTGCGCAGCGCCGCGCCAATCGCGCGGTCGCGCAGTAGTTTCAATCATTTGTGGAGCAGGTCCTCGGCCTGCCGCGGCCTCTCAGGCCGCGTTCATGCGCCGCTAAAGTGTCACGCCAGTGCGGCTACCTGCCTCTCCAACTCGTCCAAACCTCCCGCGAAGAAGTGATCCTGCGCCTCCACCCAGATCAGCCGTTTGGGATCGGCCACTTGCGCGTAGAACGCTTCCATCTCAGGCGGTGAGCCGTACTGGTCGTGGGTGCTCTGGATGAAGACCTTGGGCACGGTACACCACGCCAGCACGCCCACGGGATCGCGATTGGCGGGGAAGCCCAACGCGATCAGCCGTTCGGCATCCGGCAAGCCGCATCCCAAGCTCAGGATCACCCGGGAGCCGAACGAAAACCCAGCCAGAGTGTACGGCAGGCCCGGATAGCGGCCGCGCAGCCAGTCGAGCGCCGCGCGAGCATCCTCGATCTCGCCAACCCCCAAGTCGTGCCGGCCCTCGCTTTTCCCGACGCCGCGGAAATTGAAGCGCAGCACCACGTAACCCGAATTCCGCAGAGCCCGCGCTACCCGATGGACCACCTTGTTATGCATGGTGCCGCCAAACAGCGGGTGCGGATGGCAGATCAGCGCGGCCGCGCGCGGGGCGGTGTCCTCCGGCGCCTCCAGCAGGGCTTCGAGTTTGCCCGCGGGGCCATCTAATTGAAGCGCTTCGATGCGGCGTGCCATTTTGGGTCTATGGGCGGCTCACGGCTGGTTAGGAGCAATGTGCTCGCGCAACCAGGCGGCGTAGCCGGTTTCATCGAGCGTGTGGTCGGCGAGCGACAGCATGGCGGCGATCACCTCAGCCTGCTCGGCCAGGATAGTGCGACCGTTCTCGTAAAGGAAAACGAATCCGGTTAGGAACGCAGTGCGCTTGTTGCCATCCACAAATCCGTGGTTCTGGCAGAGCCCAGCGGTGTATGCGGCCGCCAGATCGCACAGATCCGGTTCGCCGTAGGCAATTAGGTTTCGAGGTCTGGCCAGCGCCGACTCGATGGCGCCTGAATCGCGGACTCCGGGTAAGCCTCCGAATTCGATCAGGCTCTCGCTGTGAAACCGCGCGACGGCTGTTGGCTCCACCCAAACCGGCTCAGTCAACGAGCCAACTCCCGCATGGCGGGAGCATAGCGGCGCATGGCTTCACGGGCGATGGCGATCTGGCGCGCAATCTCTTCCCGCTCCTCGGCCGGGCCATCGACATACTCCTGGAGCATGGCTTGGACCTTGGCCTGGAAATTCGTTCCGTCAGCCAATAGTTTAGCCTTCAGCCGGCGGTGGAAGCTCTCGCCCAGCCGAATGGTCAACGTCTTCAATTCTTCAGTTCTGGCGGTCTGTGTGCCGGTCATGCCTCCAGTCTGACATGATTGAATGATTGAAGTCAAGAGCCAAGAGCCGCATAATAACCGTGTTCGCTTTGTATGCGGATTCCCTTGCGGGCGACCGTCACGCGCAGCTTGTGGTACTTGCCATCCCAATTCCGAGCGGGTGGCTCGTACTCAAGGCTGTAATTGGTGCGTGCGTCGGCTTCGGCCTGCGTGATCGCTTTGTTCAGGTCAACCGTCGAAGTACGGCCCCCGGTTGCCCCGGTCAGAATGTCGAGCGAATCCCGGTTCAGAACTCCGCGGTCGAGATTCATACCCGGATCAGCCGTGTAGACCGTAATTTTAGACTGAACCAGCCGTGCGCCAAGCTCCCGCAGGGTCGGGCCGCCGTCCCACCAGCCTTGGCCCTCAAGGCCAATGGCGCTCGGAAAACCATAGGTAACCCAAAGCAGTTCCTTGGGGCCGTGTACCATTGCCATACGCGCACCCATATCGTCTAGCGCACGGCAGGTAATCGTGAAGCGTTCCGGCACACCGACCGGGCTCGATCGTCTCAAGTCTTGGGGCCTGAATTGCAAGGTGTTGCGCATGGCGGTATCCAGTAGCGGCCCGATATTCCGCACCCAGGAGGCGTCGGCAGCACCCTGCGCAGCCGGGGCTTCCGGCAGGCCGTGGACCGGATAGAGACTGCCATCCTCAACCAACAAGTATAGATATAGCGAGCCTGTAGCTGGCAGACGAGACAGGGAAGTTTTGAGAATGCTCCAGATCTCTCCGCGCGAAGAGAGGTTCGAATTCATGAGATCGAACAGGATAACCAAGGGACCGCCTTGGTCGCTTTGGTTTAGGTGGAGGGAGACGATCTTCTGCGGCGAGCCGTTGTCAAACAGGGCAAAGTCGGCGGCGGTCAGGTCCGGGACTGGGTTGCCCGCGGAATCCAGAGCCACGACCCGCAGGGCGACATGCCCCGTGGATTGTTGCGCTTGGAGCGCGAAGCCGGCTGCCAACAGCAGGGCGGCTGCCAATCTGTTGAAGTTGCTCATAGGTTAAGGAACCTCAATCTGGTAGACGCCGCCGCGGGTGGCCGGTTTCAAAACGTCCGGTAATTGGTAATCTGCACGTCGATGCCGAAATCGTTGTCGTGCAGCAGCTTGATCACGCTCTGCAAGGTATCCCGGTCCCGCCCGCTAACGCGCACCAGGTCACCCTGGATGGCGGCCTGCACCTTCAGCTTGCTGTCCTTGATCTTGCGCACGATCTCGCGCGCCTTCTCGATAGGAATGCCCTGCTGCAGCGTGATCTCCTGTTTCACCGAGGAGCCGGCCGCCGGGATGAGCGTCCCGTACGTCAGCCCCTTCAGCGGCACCTTGCGCTTTACCAGCTTGCCTTCCAGCACCTCGATCACGGCTTTCAGCTTGTACTCATCCGCGCTGGCCAGCAGGACCTTGTGGTCCTTGTCGTTCAGCTCGATCGAAGACTTGGAGTCCTTCAAATCGTAACGTTGGTGAATCTCCTTGAGCGCCTGCTGGATGGCGTTGCCGACCTCCGGCAACTCGATCTTGGAGACGACGTCGAAACTGTTATCGGGCATAGATTCTAACGGGTACCGAGTGCAATCAAGACCTTCTCGGTAATCTCGTCAATGATACCAGACAGGGAGGCGTCCAGGGCTACCGTCACGGCCGCGCGCACCCGTTCCGGATCGACCAGCGCCACCACGGGCGCCCTCGGCGCGGGACGCTTGGCGGCCACGGCGGGAGGCGGACCGGATCCCCGTTCTTTCACCGCCATCTCGGCCAGCGGCTTCACCGCGCCTAGCAGCAGGGACGCCTGGAACGGCTTTTGTACGATGCCATCGGCCTCCACGCGGCGCGCTTCGGCTTCATCCAGCCGGTCCTTGACGCCGGCCGTCAGGATCACCCGGACATGCTTGTGACGCGGGCTGAGCTTCACGTACTGGCAGATTTCATAGCCGGTACGATGCGGCATCTCCACGTCGGCCAGCACCAGATCGGGATCCACGTCCTCCAGGCGCAGCAACGCGGAGTCGCCATCGCTGACCGTGACTACTTCAAAGCCCTCCTCGGTGAGAATCTGCTCGCCCATGCGCTGTGCGTGGGGGCTGTCGTCGGCGAGCAGAATGCGCGTCATTTATTCTTGCGGCGTCTGCGCCGGCTGAGCGGCTGGCGCCGGAGGTGTCGTCTGGGGTTGCGCTGGCTGAGCCGGCTGAGCCGGAGCATGCTTGGCCGCCTTGGCAGCGGCTTTCTTGGCTTCCTTGGCCTTCTCCTGCATCTTCTTCGCAGCAAGCTTCCGGTCTTTCTCGGTGATCGGATGGTTGGTGGCGAAAGGCTGCTGGGGGGCCACTAACCCTCCGTCAGCCGGTTTGGCAGCCGGATCCGCGGCCGGTGCGGCCACCGGCGGGGACGCGCTTCCCGCGGCAGGCGGGGTCGCCCGTGCATCGGGCCTTTGATCGAGTTCCTTCGTATCGTTGGTAACGGCAGCCGTCACGTCCGACCCCACACCTCCGGGCGTCGCGCCCGGAGTCGCCGCGCCAGGCTGTACCGGCACGCTAACCGGGATTCCCGGACGCAAAGCCGTCATGGTCGGCGTTCCGCCCTTGGCCGCCAAACGGGTATCCGGGTTCCGCTTGAACGTGTCCATGAGGCGATTCACTTTGCTCGGAGCGTTCCGGTTCACCAATTCGTACTTCATGCGGGCAAGAGCCACCGGATCGGCCGCCGGGACGGGCTGTTTCATGGCCTCCAGTTTCTTCTTGGCCGCCTCCGCGTGCGGGCTCAGCGGATAGTCCTTCACCAGGCGCGTGTAGGCGGAGGCGGACTTGTCTTCGAACCGGTCGCCCATCCGGTCGTAGGAATCGCCAAGCATCCACAGCGCTTCATCGGCCATGCTGAACAAGGGATATTGATCCACCACCCCGGTCAAGCGATTGGCCGCGGCCGGCATGGCGCCCTTGTGGTGGTAGAAGACGCCGGCGGTATACTCGTGAGCCGCCAGAACCTCCTGCACATCGCGCAGCTTTTGCTGGGTTTCGGGCGCGAACTTGCTGTTGGGATACTGCAGCAGCAACTGACGGCATTCGTCCTCGGCGCGGATGGCGTGGAGAGGGTCGCGGTCCGCCTTGTCCATCTGTTTGTAATGGATATCGCAAACCCGTTCCTGCGCCTCGGCGGCCTCCTCCATTTGCGGATAGAACAATTCGAAGTCCTTGTATTCGGCTTCGGCCTGCGCCAGACCGTGCGATCCGCCTTCGCGGAACCAACTGTCCGCGATCGCCAGCTTGGCCTTGGCCAGGAACTCGCTGCTGTCGTAGGTGTTGATCAGCGTCTGCAGGGTCAGCCGCGCGATCTCGTATCGGCTGTGCTCGATATCGTTGATGGCCCGGTCGAAGAGCACCTTATCGGGCTGTTCGGTTTTCTTGGTGATGGGGTCTGCGTACTTGTGGCGGCGTATACCGCAGGAACTCAGGAGGCCCGCCAGCGCGGCGACCACAATCAGGTGATGAAGAATGCGTGAATACATCGTTTACCCTTGCCAATATTTTGCGCTTCAGACCAGAATAGCAATTCGATCGCCAGCCTGGGGGGCCGTTCAACAACGAACGGCATTCGCTTGCAGGGCCGCCTGGCGCAGTTCGGCCATCGCGGCGGCTGGGTCCGGGGTGTGAAATACCGAAGACCCTGTGACGATCCAGTCACAGCCCGCCCGCACCACCTCGCCTATGTTGTCCTTGGTCACGCCGCCATCGATTTCGATGGGGAATGCCAGCCGCCGTTCGCGCCGGATCGCGTCCAGCCGCCGGACCTTGTCGAGCGCATAGGGGATAAACCGCTGCCCGCCAAACCCCGGATTGACGCTCATCACCAGCACGTAATCCGCCAGCCCCAGCACCTCGTCCAGGGTGGAAACCGGAGTCGCCGGATTGATCACCACGCCGGCGCGCGCGCCCGCCCGCTGGATCTCGCGCAGCGTGCCGTCCAGATGCTTGCAGGCTTCCTGATGCACGATCACCTGGTCGGCGCCCGCGTCGATGAAGATGGGTGCGTACTTGTCGGGATCCTCGATCATCAGGTGAACGTCCAGCTTCAGGCGCGTGACTTTGCGAATGGAAGCCACCACCGGCGGCCCGATGGTGAGGTTCGGCACAAAGTGGCCGTCCATCACGTCCAGATGCAGCATGCTGGCGCCGCCCCGCTCGACTTGAGCGATCTGCTCGCCCAAGCGGGCAAAATCCGCAGCCAGAATTGACGGAAGGATTTCAATCATTTGCGGGATCAGTCCGATTTTACCACGCGGGGCGGGCCGGTAAAGGTCGCATGGCAGCCGCACTGCGGCGGAGCCCCGCCACTGTGTGGCGCCAAACGGCCAGCAGGACCGAGCCGATTAGAATCAGGCCGCAGCAAAGGCCCGTCCATAGGCCGGCCGCTCCCCATCCGGCGCGGAAGCACAGCCACATTCCCAGCGGCAAGCCAACAAACCAGTAGAACAGCAGGTTGCACCACATCGGCGTACGGGTGTTGCCGGTGCCGCGCAAGGCGCCCGCGACTACCACCTGGCACCCGTCGAACATCTGAAACACGGCAGCGATGGCCAGCAGCGTAACGCTCATGCGGATGACGGCCGGGTCGGCGGTGTAGATGCGCGCGATCCGCACGGGAATCGTCAGGAACGCGACGGCCGCCAGGCTCATGAACGCTACGCCGCAGGCCAGCGCACTCCATCCGGCCCGACCGGCGGCGGCGGGGTCGCGCTGTCCAATCAAATGTCCGACGCGCACCGCTGCGGCCGAGCTGATTCCCAACGGCACCATGAAGGTCAGGCTCGCCATGTTCAGCGCAATCTGGTGGCCGGCCAGCGAGGCGGCGTCCAGCCGGGCAATTAGCGCAGTGGCCGACGCGAACACGCCGATCTCCAGCGCCACTTGCGTGGCGACAGGGATGCCGAGTTTCAACAGTCGGCTCAGGAGGGGCCAGTCCGGCGCCAGCGGGACGTGGAACAATCCCGAGCGCCGCGCGCGGTCGTAGTAACGCGCGCAGGAGATCAGCACGATCGCCATATAAACACGCGCCGCGCCGGTGGCCCAGGCCGATCCGTCGGTGCCCATGGCGCGGAAGCCCAGGTGGCCGTAGATCAGCACCCAGTTCCCAAACAGGTTGATCAGATTCGCCGACACCACCGCGAACATTACCGGCTGGACCAGGCCGATGCCCTGCAAGTAGCGCCGAAACCCGAAGTACAGCATCAGCGGGAGAGTGCCCCAATTGAGGATGCGGATATAGGCGGTGGCTTGCGGCAGGATCCTGGGGTTCACCCCGAAGCGCGGCAAACCGGCGGCCATGGCGGCAGTGACCATCATCAAGGCGGGCGTCAGCGCCGCGCACAGGTACAGAGCGCTCCACAGCGCGCGATGGCAATCCGCCATCCTTCGCGCGCCGTAGGCTTGCGAGACCACCGTGTCCAGACCGAGCAGCAGACAACCGCCAAACACAGAGGTGGTGGAGAACAGAATGCCGCCGAGGCTCACGGCGCCGATGGCCACGGCGCTATCCGGCAGGCGGCCCACCATGATGGTGTCGACGATGCCCATGGCCATCCAGCCGATCTCGGCCAGCACCAGCGGCCAGGCCAGCGCCAGCAGGGGTCGCCACTCGTGCCGGATGCTTTCGAGAGCGGACATCTATTCAGGATCACACACCGCGAGGGGCGCCTAGCCGTTATAATTACCCACAATGCCGCCTACCGAAACGCGCATCCGCGTGCGCTATGCCGAAACCGACCAGATGGGCGTGGTCTACTACGCCAATTACCTGGTGTGGATGGAGGTCGGGCGCGTGGAATACTGCAAGGCTTGCGGTTTCGAGTACAAGAAGATGGAGTTGGAGGACGGCGTCTTCCTGGCGGTGGCCGAGGCGCGCTGCCGCTACGCCTCCCCCGCGCGGTTCGACGAAGAGGTGGTCATCCGAACGTGGGTGGAAGAGGCCAACCCGCGCATGGTGCGCTTCGTGTATGAAATGCGGCTCGCGGCGGACGGGCGCAAGCTGGCCACGGGCGAAACCAAGCACATCTTCCTGGGGCGGGACCTGCGGCCCTGCAAGCTGCCGGAAAAGTACCGCGAGAAGTTCGGTATCCATGCACCCGGAACAAATCAAAACGCTGGCGCGTGAGTGCGGATTCGAGTTGGCCGGGATCGCGGCGGCGGCTCCTGTGCCCGAGTCCGCTTATTACGGCCACTGGATCGCGGGCGGCATGGCCGGCGAGATGGGCTATCTGACCGATCGCCGCGCCGGATTGCGGGACGCTCCGCGCCATCTGCTGCCGTCCGCCCGGTCGATTCTGTGCGTTGGCAAGCTCTACAACGGTCCGCAGCCCTACTCGACCGAGTTCGCCGGCGAGGGTCTGGCCTGGATCTCCCGCTACGCATGGGGCGAGGATTACCACCAAGTGCTGCGGCGCGGACTGGCGCGAGTGGTGGATGGACTGCGCGCATTGTCCCCGGCGCCGTTCGAGTGGAAGATTTGCGTGGATACCGCGCCGCTGCTGGAACGCGCCTACGCACGTCACGCCGGACTGGGCTGGATCGCCAAGAACACCTGCCTCATCAACCAGGCCATGGGCTCCTGGTTTTTTCTGGGCGAGCTGCTGCTTTCGCTCGACCTGGAGCCGGACCAGCCGCCACCCGATCGATGCGGATCGTGTACCCGCTGCATCGAGGCCTGCCCGACCCAGGCCATCGTACCCACCGGCTCGCTGGAAGGTCCGGCGTGGGCGCTCGATTCGCGGCTATGCATATCGTACTTCACTATCGAGCTGCGCACTGTAGCGCCCGCTGAGTCGCGTCCGGCCATCGGACGCCACGTCTTTGGCTGCGACATCTGCCAGGATGTCTGCCCGTGGAACCGGCGCGCGCCTGCGACGGAGGAGCCGGCCTTCGCCGCCGCGCACTTCGCGCCGCCGCTGGAGAAGTTGGCCGCGCTTTCCGAAGACGAGTTCCGGGCGATGTTCCGATCGAGCCCCATACCACGCTCACGGTACAGCGGCTTTCTGCGCAATGTGGCGATCGCCATGGGCAATGCACGGCAAGAGCGGTTCCGAGCGCCGCTGGAAAAGCTGGCCGCGCGGCCTGAGCCGGCCGTCGCGGAATCCGCGCGCTGGGCGCTGCAACAGTTGGAGACCGTCTGCCAGTCGCCGGAAACAAAGCGCTGAATTCCGGTGTCCATTCATAGCAATGCGCCTCAGCCGGAGGGTCCGATTCGCGATGCCAATGAGCGCGCGCTCCGCGGTGTTCCTGGCCTGCCTGATTGCCGCTGGTTGCATGCGTCGCGACGGACGCAACTCCGATTGCCGATGGCCCACGGAAGCCGCCGGCCAATCCCCCGACGCGCGGCATCTCAGCGCCGACGCGGAGTTCGCCGAAGATCTGGCGATCCGATACGCCGACGTACACCACGGCCTGCGAACCCCGTACTTCGTATCCGGCGAGGCATACGTAGCGGCCGAGGGATCGATGCATGCAAACGTTGTTTGAGCAGATCGCCACCGAGCACCACGTTCCCGTTGGACTTGTCTCCGACGCGCTTGGCCGCAACCGGGCGCACATCGACGCCGCCGAGAACCTGCCCTTCATCCTGCTCTACTGTTTCGGCGCCGCGGCAGTGGCCCGGATGATCTGGCGCCGGTATCCGCCCGTCGAGCACGGCTGGATTCCCGGGGCCATCATGGCTTTGTTCCTTTCGCTCGCGTTCGCAGCCGGAGGCACGATGCTCGGAGAGGTCTGGTCCTGGATCGCGGAGAGCCATCGGATCGGCAATAGCCATATGAGTGACCGCGTGCAACGGCTATGGTGGGTCCGGCACCAGACTGGGCTTTTCACAGGCGCTGTGGCCGTCTTCTGGCTGGCTGCCGCGCACGCCGCGTGCTTTATTAGGTCGAGGCATTCGCCGCCATCCGCATCGCCGGATGCGTGAAAAGAGGCGCGAAAAGCGTTCCGAAAACGGGAGTCAGGTTCGGCTACCCGGGAAGGCAACGCCGAGCCGTTTGGCCGCGGCAGCCACAGCGCGGTCGACCGTCCACAGCCTCAACCCATCGATGAGCGCCGACGCCAGGAGATGCATATCGATCCAGCCGAGGCCGGTACCCCACAAGCGGCGGGATTCCAGGAGGTGACGCACTTGCGGTTCCGAGGCGACGGTTACGACGGGCAGCATTTCCAGGTAAGCAGTCGTTTCGGCGCGTTTGTGCAGGTTCCCGCAGGCCAATTCACCCAGGACAAAAGGATGCAGCGAAACGAGATCATGTAGCAAGAGTTCTTGTAGACGCGGTTCCGTGTGCCGGAAGTGGTTAATCCAGACTGAGGAATCGACCAGAATCATCCTCGTGTCCTGACGGCGCTGCGCCTGCGCGGCGGGAGTTCTAAATCGGGCATCGTCCCCCCGAGACGTGCCAGCCGTTTCCCGGCCTCCCGGGCGATCAGGTGGCGCAGGGCCTCATGGATCAATGCCGTTTTTTCCCGGATGCCCGCATACTCCTGGGCCTGGCGGACGAGCTCGTCATCAAGATTCAGCGTTGTTCTCATATGCATCAGTATAGACGAATGATGCATACGCCCGCATTAACCCTTATCCTTCTTCCTGCTGTAATCTCCACTCTTGCCGCCGGTCTTCTCGATCAGATACAGGTCCTGGATCTCAATCGATTTGTCGAGCGCCTTGGTCATGTCGTAGACGGTCAGCGCGGCCACGGCCGCGGCCGTGAGCGCCTCCATCTCGACGCCGGTCTGCGCGGTGGTGGCCGCGCTGGCAACGATGCGCACGCCTGTTTTCTCCACGCGCACCTCCACATCGGCGTGGGAGAGCATCAGCGGATGGCATAGCGGGATTAACTCCGCGGTCTTCTTGGCGGCGGCGATGCCCGCGATGCGCGCGATCTCCAGCGGATTGCCCTTGGGATTTGCGGGCAGACTAGCAAGCACTGCGGGCCGCATGCGCACAAAAGCGTGCGCGCGCGCGGTGCGGCGGGTCTCCGGCTTGGCCGAAACATCCACCATGCGCGGGCTGCCGGAGGCGTCGAAATGCGAAAGCTTCTTCATGGGGGCTTCTTCATTTGAGCAGTACGCGGACCCAGTCGCCCGCCTGCCAATCCGGACGGTCGGCATCCACCACCATGAAACTGTTGGCGCGCGTCAGCGCGGGCACATCGCTCGAGCCGCGCCAGGCGAGGGGCGTCACTTCCGCGCCGTCGCGGCTCAGACGCGCGGGGAGGAAGCGCGTCAGCCCCACCCGGTGGTGGAATTCCTGGGTGAGGCGAGCAAACGGCATGTGCATCGTGACCTCCTCCTGTCCGCCCAACAATTCCAGCGCGGCGCGGGCGAAGATCTCGAAGGTTACCATGGTGGACGACGGATTGCCCGGCAGGCCAAAGAAGAACTTGCCGCGCGCTTTGCCGAAGACCAGCGGCTGGCCGGGCTGAATCAGGACGCGGTCGAAAAAGAATTCCGCGCCCAAGCCCTCCAGCACCTGCTCGACGATATCGTACTTGCCCGCCGAAACGCCCCCGGAGAGCAGCAACAAGTCGGCGCTTAGGCCGCGCTCAATCAGTTCGCGGGTGTGGGCGATCTCGTCGCGCGCCACCGGCAGAATCCACGGCACGCCGCCGGCGCGCGCCACCTGCGCGGCCAGCGAATACACGTTGGAGTTGCGAATCTGGAAGTCGCGTGGCGTTTCGGCGACCGCCACGATCTCATCGCCTGTCGCGATGAGGGCCACGCGCGGGGCGGCGTACACCGGCACGCGTTCCCGGCCCGCGGCCGCCAGCATGGCGATGCCCGTGAAATCCAGGCGCTGGCCGGGATGGAGCAGGATCTCGCCGGCGCGCGCCTCACACGCTTGCGGATTGATGAATTGGCCGGAGGCGGCGGATTGCTCCGCGATCATGCGCGGGCCTTCGCGGCGCACGTGTTCGAGCATAACCACCGCATCGGCGCCCCGCGGCACGGGCGCGCCCGTCATGATCTCGACGGCCTGGTGCGCGCCGACCTCGCCGCCGAATATCTCGCCGGCGCGCACTTCTCCGATGACTTCGAACTTGCCCGGCAGGTCGATGGCGCGCACCGCATAACCGTCGCGCACCGAACGGGCCAGGGCGGGATAGTCGCGGTCGGCGGCGATAGCCTCGGCCAGCACTCGCCCCGCGGCCGCCTCCAGCGAAACGCTTTCGGCTGGGGGCGCCGTCCTCGCGGCCCGGACCGTGTCCAACACGCAACGTCGCGCTTCCTCGAATGTGAATGCGGGCACAGGTTTATTCTAGTATCTTGCCTATCGTCTCAGCCGAAGATCTGACTTCCTGGGCGGCCGCGCTGCTCGAAGCCGCCACTTTCCCGCGCCTCACCGCGCATCTGGTCGCCCAATCGCTGGTGGCTGCCAACCTGCGCGGCGTGGATTCGCACGGCGTACAGTTGCTGCCTTATTACATCGAACAAGTCGAGCGCGGCGACATGCATGCCGGCGCCCAAGGCCGTATCGTGTCGGAATCCGGCGCATGCCTGCTGTATGACGGCGCGAACGGCGCAGGACAGCAAATCGCGAACGTGTGCTGCGGACATGCCGTACGGCTGGCGCACAAGCACGGCATCGCGATCGTGACCGCGCGCGATTCCAACCATTTCGGCGCGGCGGCCTATTGGGGCCAGAAGATATCCGGCGCCGGGCTGATCGGCATCGTCATGTGCAATGCCTCGCCCATCGTGGCGCCCTGGCAGGGCCGCGAGCGGCGCCTCGGCACCAACCCAATTTGCGTTTCGGCGCCAGGACCGTGGCTGCTGGATATGGCTACCACTACCGTGGCGAATAACCGGATCTTCAAGGCCCTGATGAATGGCGAAGAGACCATTCCGGCCGGGTGGGCTGTGGATTCCCAAGGCGTGCCGACGACCGATACCGATGCGGCTATCCGGGGCATGCCCATGCCGCTGGGCGGCTACAAGGGCAGCGGACTGGCGATGATGGTCGAGCTTCTGTGCGGCGTGCTGAGCGGCGGAGCCATGAGCGTCGAGGTGGGCGGCATTCATGTTGCAGGCAAGCCCACGCGCACCAGCCAGACGTTCGTGGCCATCGACGCCGGCCGTTTCATGCCCGTGGAAGAGTTCCACCGGCGCGCCGAGTGGTTGGTGAATACGGTGAAATCCGCCGCGCCCGCCACTGGTTTCGATGAGGTGATGGTGGCGGGCGATCCGGAATGGCGCGCCGAAGCCGAGCGCCGCCAGAGCGGGATTCCGTTGGGGCAGGGGACCTGGGATTGCCTGGCTGAAACCGCCGCGAGGCTGGGCGTCGGGCCGCCCCCCGAATGGGAGCGATCCCCTCTGACAAACTGATGAGATCCACGTGCAGGTCATTGGCATGTCGGGCCGCAGAGGTAACAAGGCTCGCCTTTGCATCCGTTGCTAGTACCCTATTCGCCATTACCCTATTCGTTGGACATTAGACTGTCCCGGTGTATAATCCGCAGCATGCGGATGCTTCGAAACGGCGCTGTGATCCTGGGTGTACGCTTCATCTTGCCGCTGATGCTCTCAGCCCAAACCTTCACGACTTTATACACCTTCGGGTCGCAGACCTACGACGGGGCCAACCCGCAGGGCGGCGCGGTCCTCGGCCCCCAGGGCGAACTCTACGGAATTACCGCCTATGGCGGCAGGTGGGATCATGGCACGGTGTACGAGCTTGTGCCGCCGGCGTCTCCCGGAGGAGCCTGGACCGAGGTGGTGCTGCACAGCTTCAGCGCGGATGGATTGAACCCAAGCTTGGGACTGGTGATGGGGCCGAACGGATCGCTCTACGGCGTCGCGGGCCCTCAAAGTACAAGGGAAGTGGCATTTAAGTTGGACCCGCCCGCGGGCACGAGCACTGATTGGACTTATATTGTCATATATCAGTTCACCCAGGCCGATGGCAATCCATCTGGCGGCCTGGTTTTCGGGTCGCCTCTTGGGTACGGCCAATCTTTGTACGGCAGCACGGACGTGCCAAACGGAAAAGGCACCGTGTTCAGACTGACGCCCCCCTCATTAGCTGGCGGCGCTTGGACGCAAACGACCCTGTATACCTTTCCTGGCGGATCCATGGGCAGTATTCCGGTGGGCAGCCTTGCGGCCGGTCTTGGTGGCGCGCTCTTCGGCATGACAACGGATGGCGGGAGGATAAACGAGTTCTGCCCCATCGGCTGCGGTACGGTGTTCTCATTGACGCCGCCAGCGGCGCCCGGCGGCCCATGGACGGAGGAGGTACTCCACGCGTTGGCGCCGAAGGTCGACGGGAACGACCCGGAGGCCGGGATGGTCATCGGACCGGGCGGCGTGCTATACGGCGCCACACAGGTGAACGGCAGCGAGGGCGGTGGCACGGTGTTCTCGCTAACGCCGCCGACTGTGCCCGGCACGCCTATGACTGAGAGTATTCTGCATGCGTTCGGCCTGGCCCCAGCCGACCACGACCCGTCGGCTCTGGTGCTGGGGCCGAATAGGGTGTTGTATGGCACGACAGAACTGGGTGGGGCGAGCAACTACGGAGCGGTGTTTGAGCTTGCACCGCCTGCTTCACCGGGGGGAAGCTGGACCGGAACCATACTGCACAGCTTCACGGACGGGGCGGATGGCCGTGCACCAAGCGGCATCGCTTTAGGCCCTGACGGAACCCTATATGGCACAGCTTTGACTGGCGGCACAAACTCTGTGGGGACAGTGTTCGTGCTAACGCCGTAAGCGCACGCAGGGGAGCGATGCGCCGCGACTGTCTCCGCACCGTCTGAGGGCTCGCCCTGAACCTTGCCCTTGCTCGATGCACCGCCGTGCGGCGTTGCCATTACCCAATTCGTTAGACATTAGCCCCTCCGGGTGTATAATTCAGGGCATGCGGATGCTTGGAAACAGCACCTCGGATTCTGGGTGGAGCGTTCATCTTGCCGCTCGCGTCTCAGCCCAAACTTTCACCACCTTGTAATAACTTCGGGGGCAGTACGGAGCCAAGAGGCTGGCCGCCGCGAGGCTGGGCGTCGGGCCGCCCCCCGGAACCCGATCCGGCAGGGAGCGGTCCCGTCTGATAAACTGATCGAATCCAAAGGAGACCTCTTGAAACATTCGTTCCTGATAGCGACAGCCGCCGCCGGACTTACATTCCTGACGGGCAATATGAAAGCAGCCGACCCCGACACCAGCGCTGGGGCGGCATACTGCACACAAAGCGGTGGGACGGTGATCGACCGCCTTCCGATCTTCGGCACCAACGGTCCGCCCTCGAGTTGGCTCCCGCTCACCGGACCGCGCCAGTTTTGCCAGTTCACTTCGCCGACGGATGGCTCGCGGATTCACGTGCTGGTGCAGACGCTGTACGCGACAACCCCGACTCTGGCCGCGCTGGCCTACTATGCGAAGGTCACGCCGGGCCAGGGCGGCGGCGGCAATCCGGCGTCCTACTACTGCACGCAACTCGGCGGCTCGGACTCGTTTGGCGGCGTGAACGCCGCGGGCGGCGGCTGGGTCGGTAAAGGCTCCAAAGATACGGTGCTGGAGGCTTGCATCTTCCCCGACATGTCGTCCATCGATTCATGGGGCTTGTTTTACAACAGCGCCAGCATCGTTCGCGGGATCGACCTGACTACCGTGTTGCGGTACGCGCCACCACCGGCCGCGGGGCGCTAAGCGGGCGCAAGGTCACTGCAGCCAGAAGCGAGGCGGCAATAGCAAATTCAGCCCGAAATGGCGTCGGCGAGCCAGTCGCTTGGAACGATGTAAAACGACGAAATGGGAAGAAGTAACGTTTAGCTTTGCGCCTACAGACTTCGCTGCTGGAAGAAGTGCGCCGAGTTTCCGAAGCCGAAGGTGTAGCCCTCAACCAATTCATCAACGTGGCCGTTGCCGAGAAGTTGTCGGCCCTAAGAACCGAGGAATATTTGCGCAAGCGGGCCGAACGCGGCACGTGGAAAGGGCAAAACGGATGCTGACCCGTCGAGGGAAGCCTCCTGCGCGAGGCGACCAATCGAACTGAGGAGGGCGAGGCCGGCACATGGGAAAATCGGGCGCGATACGGTGGCGGTTCCGGTGAATGCAATCACTCAAGACGCGCGCAACTGCGAAGCCTCGATCATCGCCCGGTAGTGCTCCAGGCCGGGCACGCGCATGCCGGGCACTTTGGCCAGATCGTCCCAGCGCCGCAGCCGCACCGCCTCCCGCGCGAACGGCCTTTGCTCGAAGGCGAGCGCTTCGGCTTCGGTGAAAGCTCCGCCTTGCAATTGCAGACTCTGCACTGACGCAGGTGATAGCAGGCTCGAATACTCGGAGTCCGTGGCGCAGAGATAGCGCTTGGCGTCCACATGCATGCGCACCGGTGCGGCCACTTCGGGGCCGAAATGTTGCGCCAGCCAGGCATGCCCGAGGTCTTCGTGCCGCGCGTCGATACCCATATCTGCGACATGCTCCGGCATGTCATGCAGCAGGTGGCCGATGTCGTGCAGCAGCGCCGCGACCACCAGCCAGTCCGGAGCATCGTCGCGCGTCGCATGATACGCCGCCTGCAACGCGTGTTCCAGTTGCGAGACCGGCTCCCCGAAGTACGCCGCGCCGCCTTTAGTTTCGAAGATTTCGATGATTTGATCGCCGATCCGCATAGCCATTACGCCCCTTGCACCACCGCAGCCCGCCGCTGGCCTATAAACAGCACCGCGGCCGCGCCACTCGATAGCAGCGCCACGCCTGCCAGCGCCAGAAACGCTCCGGTCCAGCCGAAACTCACCGAAATGCGCGCCACGGTGTCGCCCGCGAGGATACCGCCCAGATAGCCGACGCCATCGATGATGCCGGAGGATGTCGCGCTGCCATGCTTGCCGCCGAAATCCAAAGCGATGGCGCCCGCCAGGTAGGCATATGGTCCGATCACCAGGAAGCCGACCAACCCCACCAGAAATGTCGGCAGTCCGTGCCCGCCGCCCGCGCGCAGCGAGCCCAGCGCGAATAGCGCGACAGAACTTAGCAGCAGGCTGTAGAACATGATCGCCGAGCGGCCGGTGCGCCCCAGGCGATCGCTCCAGAAACCGGAAAGGAGCACGGAAACGCCGCCGAATAGCGGAAACACCGCGCTCATTCCGGCTGCCTCCGCCTTACTATAGCCAACCACCTGGTTGAAGTAAGTGGGCGTCCAGGTATTGAAGGTCTCGCGCACCAGCGTGGTGCCGAGCGACAGCGCGCACACGATCCAGAATGCCGGGCTGCGGAACAGCGGCGCAAGCAAATCGCGCAGGCCGGACGGTTTCGGATCTTCGCCCTCGGCGCCGAACAGGTTCAGCGGATTCACTTCCGGCTCCGGGAGGCCGAGTTGGGCGCGCGATTCCTTCAGCAGCAACACATTCGCAATGAAGATGACGAACAACGTGCCCGCCGCCACCTGAAAGACCGCCCGCCAGCCGAACCCGTGGCCGATGAGGAACCCCATGAACTGGCGCGCCGCGGCGTCGCCGAACAGGTAGCTCAAGCTGATGGCTCCCATCACCGCGCCATACGAGGAGAACGAGAACCAGCGCGAGGCAATCTTCACCATGCCCGCCCAGCCCGATGATTGCACCAGGCGGTTGCCGATCCACGCCAGGGTGAAGACGGGCAATCCGCCGCCGACGGAAAACAGGATCGTGAACAGGATCGAGCCGCCCATGCCGATCAGGAAATTCCGCTTGCCGCCCAGGAAATCGGCGATGCCGGCTAGGAAGAACTTGCCGATCGCATACGTCAGCACCGCGATCGAGGTGATGGCTCCGAGGCGAATCTTGGCTTGGGCTGGAGACATGCCGTGGGCCGCCAGTTCGTCGATGATGAGCGGGAGGCTGACAGAGAAGTCCGAGCGGCAGAGATAGTAGCCCGCGTAGCCGATGAAGAGAAGCGCGATGGTGAGCCCTTGCCAGACGGCCAGACGGCGGCGCATCAGAATCCCATCTCCTGCATGGTCTCTTCGGCGAGGCCGAACGCCAGCGTCATGCCGGCTCCGCCAGTGGCTGTGACCACGCGCACATTGGGCGCCGGCGAGACCGAGAGGTACGGCCGGTCCGGGTGTTTGGCGTAGATGCCATGCCAGTGCTGCGCGATCTCCAGCGCGGGTGCGTGGAGAAAGCCGCGGGCATAATCGAGAATGAGCTCGTCGATTTCGGCGTGATCGAAGGGATCGACAGCGGCGCCGTATTCGTGCGAATCGCCGATGGTGAGCTCGCGGCTGGCGGTCTGCGAAACGAGCACGTGGATGCCCCAGCGATCGTATGCGGGCGTCTCGGCGGCAATGCGCTGCTTCAGTGCGGGCAGGGTCCGGCACACCTGAAACGATTCATAGAAACGTAACGTCAGCCCGGCGGCTAAAGCGGGACCGAGTTGCCATCCCTCCGGTTGCGGGCGGGTGCGCATCATCTGGAGTTTACACCGGGTGACGCCGCTTGATCGAAACATTTCCGGATAGAGCGTTTCGAAGTCGTGCCCGGTACACACGATGGCGGTCTCGAACGTCGAGAGATCCATGGAGTGGACGGCGGTGCTCCAGCGGAACTGCACGCCGAATCGCTCTGCCAAATACCGGGGGATCTGCGCCAGCGCCACGCGCGGGTCCACTGTGATTTCGGTGGGGCTCCAAACGGCGCCGAGCAGGCCGTCGGGCCGGACGGCGTTGGTACGCGCCAGCACGCCCGCCGCGTTCAACCACTCGCACGAGTAACCAAGCTTGGGAGCCACTTCGCAGAACTCGCGCGCAACGGCGGCTTCGTCCGCGCGGTAAGCCAAGTGCAGCGAGCCAGTCGGGAAATAGGGGAGGCGCGCGGCCGTCAGAAGTTCGACCCAGGCGGCGCGGCTGCCGAGAGCCATGTCGTGCATGCGGCCAGCGGGCTGCCCGATAGGCCAGATCATGCCGAAGTTACGGACCGACGCGCCCGCGGCCTGCGGGCTGCGTTCAAAGACCACCACCGAGCGTCCCCGCCGGGCCAGCGCATAGGCGTGCGCGAGGCCCACAATGCCCGCTCCGACGATCGCAACATCCGCGGTGTGGGTGGCCATGATAAGGAGAGGCTAGCGTATCTGAAAGAGGCGGCGCAAGCAGCGACGGGGCACCGATGCGCTATCGTGAAAGGGGGGAGAATCGCCACCATGCCAATTATGCCCTCAGCCGTCGTGAACGAGGCCGAGATCGATCGTCGCGTAAAGGAAGTGGCACGTAAGTTGGCGCCTGACGTGGTGCGCATACGATACGCACTCACATTGAATTCCACCGGCGAGGAATCCATTTTTCTACGCATTGTGCTGTCCGACCTGGCGAGCACCGAAAAGAAGCTCCCGGAAGTCACCGGGCGCGTTAGAGCCGAATTGCGGAAGGAGATTGACTTCGCCAAATTCGGCCTTTACACCTACTTCAACTTTCGTAGCCGTTCAGAGCAGGCTCAGCTCAAAGAGCCGGCGTGGTCCTGAGTAATGGCATTCGCCGAGGACTTACTCGAGCAGGCGTATCATCTTGCCAAACGGGAGAAAACAAAACCCAAACAAGCGAGCCTGCGTCGAGCCGTTTCGACGTCGTATTACGCGCTGTTCCACCTGCTGGTCGGGGAGGTGGTGAGTAATTGGAAGAGGCCATACCAGCGCCCAAAACTGGCCAGGATCTTCGAGCATGGGCCAATGAGGAAGGCGTCGCAGCAATTGGCCAACCGCAAATTTGTCGGCGAGCCCGGATCAGCCGCCGCTAATCTCAAGAGCGTTGCGAGCGCGTTTGATGAACTCCAAGAGTTGCGGCACCTCGCCGACTATGATGAGTCCGAGAAATGGACGAGAGCGCGCGCCCTCGACGCGGTCAACCTCGCGAGAACCGCATTTAAGGCTTGGCAGGCTGTCAGGCTGGAGAGGATAGCTCAAGACTACCTCCTCCAACTCCTGATCCAGCGCCGCTGAAAACCCCGGTGTAACAAACCGCACCCTCCCGCTCACCCGCATTACGCGCCATTCCTGTTGAAAAACCCGCCATTCGATGCGTCCCTCTTTATTTCCAATAGCTTAACAGGCGAAGATGCAGTCAATCGGGAGAGGTGTAGCTAAACCATCCCGGACTCAGAGGGAACATTATGAGCACTCAGCCGTTTGAACCGAATGCTTCACCATCTGCCGGTCTGGTCCAGATCAATGCCGGCATCGAAGACGTCATCCAAAAACGCCTGGCGGAAGAGCGTGCGCGCCTCGAGCGCGAAGCCGGCGTAGTGAAACGCGAGTCGCACCAATTCAAACGGCCGGTGGAGCATCCGTTCACCAAGGAACAACGCAGTCGGACCACGCTGCTGTTCGGCGGCCTCACCTGGAAGCACGAGAAACTCGTGCACGGCGCGCTGGAAGGTCTCGGTTACATCGCCGAAGCGGTGCCCACACCCAACGTGCGCGCATTCCAGACCGGCAAGGAATATGGCAACAACGGCCAGTGCAACCCGACTTACTTCACCGTCGGCAACCTGGTGCAGTATCTGCAAACCCTGGAAGAGCAGGGGTTGACCAAGCAGGAGATCATCGACCGCTACGTGTTCTTCACCGCGGGCGCCTGCGGACCCTGCCGCTTTGGCATGTACGAAGCCGAGTATCGCCTGGCGTTGCGCAATGCGGGTTTCGACGGCTTCCGCGTCCTGCTGTTCCAGCAATCCGGCGGCTTGAGCCAGTCCGACGCCGAAGCCGGCCTGGAGATGAACCTGGACTTCTTCCTGGGCATTCTCAACGCGCTGAACTGCGGCGACGTGCTGAACGAAGTCGCGTATGCCGTCCGCCCCTACGAGGTCAATGCCGGCGAGACGGACCAGAAGCTCGACGAATCCATGGACTACATGCACGAGGTCTTCCGCAAGAAGCAGCCCTGGAAGATGGGCGACAGCCTGACGAAATACCTGGGCGGCTTCAAGGATACCGCGGAGTACATCGGCAAGTTCGTCAACCAGCTGAAGGGCGAGGATTATATTCCGGCGCTGCACCGCTGCCGCGACGCGTTCAACGAGATCGAAATCGACCGGCTGCGCGTAAAGCCCATCGTGAAGATCACCGGCGAGTTCTGGGCGCAGACCACCGAGGGCGACGGCAACTTCAACATGTTCAACTTCCTGCAGCGCGAGGGCGCGCAGGTGCTGGTGGAACCCATCGGCACGTGGATCATGTACATGATTCACCAGGTGGTGCAGAAGTACAAGGACTTCAAGGGACTCGAAGAAGGCGCCGTGCTGCCGCCGCTGTGGCGTCTCGACAAGCGCGCCAAGATCGAATGGAGTTTCCGCAACAAAGTCGCGAAGCTGAAACTCGCGGAAGCCATCTTCAAGAACGAATACCACAAGATCGTCGGCGCGCTGGGCGACATCGCGCATCACCTGGCCGACCAGTACGAATTGCAGCGCCTCGGCCATCCTTTCTATAACTCGCGCGCAGGCGGCGGCGAGGGCCACCTGGAAGTCGCCAAGAATATTTACTATTCGAACAAAGACCTGGCCCACATGGTGCTGTCGGTGAAGCCGTTCGGCTGCATGCCCTCGACGCAATCGGATGGCGCGCAATCGGCGGTCGTATCGAATTACAAAGACATGATCTACCTGCCGGTCGAGACTTCCGGCGAAGGCGAGATCAACGCCCATTCGCGCGTGCAGATGGCGCTCGGCGAAGCCAAGAACAAGGCGAAGAAGGAAATGGCCGAAGTTCTGGAGCGCACCGGCTTGACCATGGACGATTGCCGCGCCTGGGTGGAAGCGCACCCCGAATCGAAGCGTCCCGTGTACCATGTGCCGCATAGCAAAGGCGTGGTGGGTCTGGCCGCCAATTTCGTGATGCACATCGCGGAGCAAATGCAAAGTGGGGCAGGCTCTAAGCCTGCGGCGGCCTCTCATGCCGCCCCTTCGCTCCAGTTGACGCACTAGCCCGAGGGATCCATGGACAAACAATTCTTCATCGGAATGGACGTGGGTTCGACCACCGTCAAGGCGGTGGTCGTAGATCAGGCCACCGACCAGATCCTATGGTCGGACTACCAGCGTCACGATACCAAGCAGCCGGAAAAGGTGCTGGAGTTCCTGCAGCGCATCGAGACCGAGGTCGACGGATTCCAGGCCAACCAGTCGCGCATCTTTATCACCGGTTCGGGCGGCAACGGCATGTCGAAGTATCTGGGCGCGAAGTTCGTCCAGGAAGTGAATGCCGTTTCGCTCGCCGTGGAGAAGCTGTATCCGGAATGCGGATCGGTGATCGAACTAGGCGGCCAGGACGCCAAGATCATCATCTTCAAAAAAGACCCGGAGACCGGCCGCAAGAAGAAACTGCCCTCCATGAACGACAAATGCGCGGGCGGCACCGGCGCGGTCATCGACAAAATCAACGCCAAGCTGCGCATCCCCTCCGAGCAGCTTTGCGAGATGGGCTACAAAGGCTTGAAGCTGCACCCCGTGGCAGGCAAGTGCGGCGTGTTCGCGGAGACCGATATCAACGGCCTGCAGAAGATGGGCGTGCCGCCGGACCAGTTGATGGCATCGCTGTTCGAAGCCATCGTGATGCAGAACCTCTCCGTGCTGACGCGCGGCAACACGCTCCTGCCCGTGGTCCTGCTGCTGGGCGGGCCCAATTGCTACATCAAGGGCATGCGCGATTGCTGGAAGCACAACATCCCGAAAATCTGGGAAGAGCGCGGCACCGAATTGCCGGCCGGCGTTCCGCCCGAGGATTTGATCCGCACCCCGGATAATGCCCAGTATTTCGCCGCCATCGGTTCGGTGGAATTCGGTAAGACGGAAGATGCGGCAGTCGGCCAGTACATCGGCTGGGACAAGCTCGCATGGTATGTCAATGTGGGCCGCGAAGAGGAAAAGACCAAACGCGGCGGCACCGGCGGCCTGGCCAAGGACGCCGCCGATCTGGCGCGCTTCAAAGAGAAATACCGCACCAAAAAATTCGTCGCGGCCACTTTCCAGCCGGGCGAGGTGGTGGAAGGTTTCGTCGGCATCGACGGCGGTTCCACGTCCACCAAGGCCGTGCTGCTCTCCAAGGATAAAGAGCGCCGTATCCTGGCCAAGACTTACCAGCTCTCGAAGGGCAACCCTATCGAAGACACCATCGAAGTGATGGGCAAGCTGGTGGAGCAGATCTCCGCCCAGGGCGCAACGCTCAAGGTTCTCGGCGTGGGCACCACCGGCTACGCCAAGGACATTCTGAAGGACGTCATCGGCGCGGACGCCGCGCTGGTCGAAACCGTGGCCCACACGCAAGCCGGCCTGCACTTCTACGACGATGTGGACGTGATCTGCGACGTCGGCGGGCAGGACATCAAGATCATCATCCTGAAGGACGGCCGGGTCAAAGATTTCAAGCTGAACACGCAATGCTCGGCGGGCAACGGATACTTCCTGCAATCCACCGCGCAAGGATTCAACGTGCCCGTGGAGCAGTATGCCGACACGGCGTTCGGCGCCAACGGCTATCCGAGCTTCGGCTATGGCTGCGCGGTTTTCATGCAGTCCGACATCGTGGATTTCCAGCGCCAGGGATGGAAGCCGGAAGAGATCATGGCCGGTCTGTGCAACGTGCTGCCCAAAAACATCTGGCTGTACGTCTCGCAGATTCCGAACCTCTCCGCCATCGGCCGGCGCTTCCTGCTGCAAGGCGGAACGCAGTATAACCTGGCCGCGGTGAAGGCGCAGGTGGATTTCATCGAGTCGCGCTTCAAAGGTAAAGAGCATGGGGCCGACGTGATCGTACACGAGCACTGCGGCGAAGCCGGCGCCATAGGTTCGGCGCTCGAGGCGGGCCGCTTGTGGGACCACGGCCGCGTATCCACCTTCATCGGGATGGACGCCATCTCGAAGATCAGTTACAAGACCACGCGCGAGGAAGCTACCCGCTGTTACTTCTGCAAAAATAAGTGCCTGCGCACCTTCATCGACGTGAAGACCACGGTGATGAATCCGGACTACAAGCCCCCAGTGAAGACCAAGGTCCCACTGGCGCCAGGCTCGCAGCGACTTATCATCGCCACGTGCGAGAAGGGCACCGTCGAGAGCGTGGACGACATGCGCCAGATCAAGGGGAGTCTGGACAAAATCAAGAAGGCCAATCCCAACTTCGTCGAGATATCGGCCAAGGCTGTCTTCCGCGTGCCGGACGCGCCGCTGGTGGCCGACCCGCTGCCCAAGTTCGTCTTCACCTCATCCGCCAAGAAGCGCATCGAGTTGATGAAGAAGCGCTCCGAGATCCGCATCGGCATGCCGCGCGTGCTCAACATGTACTCGATGACGCCCATATTCACGGGCTACTTCGCGTCGCTGGGGATCAAGGCGGAGAACATCGTCTACTCCGACTACACCAGCGAGCAACTCTATAAGGAGGGCGCCAAGCGCGGCGCCATCGACCCGTGCTTCCCGTCGAAGCTGGGCATTCCGCATGTCCACAATCTGCTGTTCGTGGTACACGCCAAGAAGCCGCTGGACATGATCTTCTTCCCCATGATCGACTGCCTCACCACCGACCTGCATGGGGTGCAGGCCAGCCGCTCGTGTCCCACCGTCGCCACCACTCCGGCGGCGGTGAAAGCGGCTTTCACCAAGGAAGGCGACCTGTTCAAGGAGAAGGGCGTCCTGTTCCTGGATACCTTCGTCAATCTCTCGAAGCCCGACGTCCTGGAGCGTCAACTGTTCGAGCAGTTCAAGGATATCTTCGGACTGTCGGCCGAGGAGAACGCGCGCGCCGTGCAGGAAGGCTACCGCGCCCTCGATTACTACAACAACGTGACCATCCGCGGCGAAGCGCGCCAAGTGCTGGAGGAACTCGAGCGCGAGGACCGGCTGGGCGTGGTGGTGCTGGGGCGCCCATATCACAACGATCCGGGCGTGAACCACGAAATCCTGGAAGAGTTCCAGAAGCTGGGTTATCCGGTCTTCACGCAGGATTCCCTCCCCATCGACGAGGACATCGTCTGGCGCCTGTTCGGTCCGGAAGTGGAATCGGGCGAGATCCCGCATCCGATGAATATCGACGACGTGTGGAAGAACTCCTATAGCGAGAACACCTCGCGCAAAGTGTGGGCCGCCAAGTATACCGGCCGGCATCCTAACTTAGTCGCGCTGGAGTTATCGAGCTTTAAGTGCGGCCATGACGCGCCCATCTACTCGGCGGTGGAAGAGGTGGTGGAGCATTCCGGTACGCCGTATTTCTGCTTCAAGGATATCGACGAGAACAAGCCCACCGGCTCCATCCGCATCCGCGTGGAGACCATCGGCTACTTCCTGAAGCGCTACCGCGAAGATATGGTGGCGAATAAGAACAAGGTGAAGAGCGTCGATGAGCAGATGGCCGAATTCGAGGCCCGCCTGCGGCGTCAGCTCGCGCGCGAGCGACAGCACGACGAAGGCAAGGTGCGGGATTCGTTCGATACCGGAGCCATGCCAACCATTCACGTCAGCCTGGGCGCGCTGGCCGCGTCGAAGCCCGCGCCGGTGCGGGAATACGAGACCGTTTCCGGCGATTGATCGACTCTTGGCGGGCGGGCTTCAGCCGGCGCGGGGCTTAAGCCCCGTTCTTCCGCTACAATAGACATAGCATGGTTGAGATTCAGCCTATCCGTGTCGAATTGGAACGAGAGGAAGATGGTCGAATCCTGGCTTCCGTTCCGGACCTTCCAGGCGTGATGGCCTATGGCGTCAGCGAAGAGGAGGCTACGCGAAAAGTGAAGTCGATAGCCCTTCAGGTATTGGCTGACATGATCGAAAGCGGCGAGGATGTCCCCGAACCGCTGAAAGTCCTCTTCGCCGCGTGAGCGTCTGGCGTGCAACTAAGGCCAAGAGAGTCTATGCAGCCCTGCTGCGGCTGGTCTAACTTCACATTCTGCTTTCACGACAGCGAAGAAGTAGGCCCTGCTGCGCTGTCCAAGATCGGCAAGGACACAGGACTCCGCCCTGAAGATCTCTGAGGATGGGTATCCGGGCGGTGCCACGCCGCCCCCGATTAGGAAGCGCCTCCGGGTGGGTGGGCGACATGGAAGTGGCGGATCGCTCACCAATTCTCACTCACCCCTGTAATGGACAGAAGCCAGTGAACGGAAGCGCTAGAATAAACAACATGGACCGCGTATCACCAGAAGCCGTCAAAGATCTACCCAACCTGGTCCGCGCCGGCTCGTTCAGCCTGAATCGGCTGTTGAGCCACATCGATCCTGGAACAGCGGAAGAATCCGAGGCCTTCGTCCGCTTCATCTATGAGCAGCGCTGTACTGATGTCTCCGCCGAACGCAACGGCAAGATTGGTCGTTGACACGGATGTTGCCAGCTTTGTCTTCAAGTGGCACCCTGACTTCGCGCCCCACTACGTGAGAATCATCCGCGGGTTTGAACTGGTCCCTCGTTCATGACTCTGGCAGAGATGCGCCAAAGCGCTTTGAACGCGAATTGCCGACGGCCGCCTGTGTTCGACCTGGGCTGCGATTCGCATCGAGAGCGTGCGCAAGGACGGCCGATCAGTTCATCCGATGCCTGGATCGCCGCCACCGCGCTGGTTCTGCCCACTCCGCTCGTCACGAACAATCCCAAGGACTACTGCCATCTGGACAACCTGCAACTTATTTCAGCAGCCGCGACATAGCCGCAGCTTCGGTTGTGTCGATTAGGATTACCCGAGAAGGGGCGCGGCGGCTTCGGGCGCCAGAACACTCACGAGGGACCCACGAAACCCTTTTGGATCTCGCGTCACGATGAGGTCACACCCGGCCCGTTGCGCGGCTACTGCGGTTACTGAATCTTCGAAATCCGGCGAGTGCAATTCAAATGCCTCCCGGATGATGCCCTCATCCACCGGTGCCACTCCGAACACACGCAGCAGCAAGCTGAGTGCCTTCCTGGCCTCGGCTGCGCCGTGCTCCCTCCGAATCAAAAAGTCGATGGTTGTCACCGCATGGGCCGCAAGCTGGCCTTGGGCTGTCCCGGTTTCGCTGGCGGACCAAACCGCGACGCTCGCCGCGAAGTGGGGCTGATGGTCGAGCAAAACGTCCAGCACCACGTTCGCATCAACGAGAACCTTCATAGGTACTTTTCGGCCAAGTGTTTCTTATAGTCTTCGGGGTCGCCCTTCTTGAGGATTCCGCGGAGCGAGCGAAGAATCGGGGGCAGTTCCTGCGGCGGACCGGGTGTCGAAACCGCGGCGAGGTAGGCCCCTACCATCGACCACGGCCGGATCCACACTCAGAGTCAGCTTCGCCAATCCATCTCCGGGTACGTACCAGTCGGGCTTCCAGCTAGGGCTCATGGCAGAGATTTTCCCCGCCGCATCGCACTATCTCCAGAGAGATTTGAATGAGGGGTGTAGAGCGTTCCTGACTCGTTACGATTTGGAGGGCGAAGCAAGGCAGATTGCAAAGCGAACCCAATCTGCCCTTTGTTTTCAGCACAAACCAAAAATCAACGCCAAATTCCAACCCGAAATTTCCCGGAGAAGACGTCTCATTGTTCTTGGCACACAGGGCCAGTCCAATTACGCAAATCGGAAGAAACCCTCGGCGAGCGCGTTCGCTCCGGGAACTTTCCCCTCCCCGCAGGTGTCTATAATGGTTCTAGGGAAGGCTCCCCGTGGCCACCTCAATTCTGGACCTCAACGCGCAGAAGCCGGCAGCGACGGATTCCGAGGATCTGGCGCTGGTTCGCTCCCTCCGGGAAGGGTCGGAGCTCGCTTATGAAACGCTGCTGTTGCGATTCCAACAGCCTGTCTACAACCTCGCTCTGCGGCTGTTGAACGACCCGTCGGACGCCTCCGATGTGGTCCAGGAAGTTTTTCTCAAGGTATTCCGGAATGTGGGCCATTTTCGCGGCCAGAGCAGCCTGAAGACCTGGCTCTTCCGCATTGCCATCAACGAGGCCCACAACCAGCGCCGTTGGTTTTTCCGGCACCGTAACCGGGAGGTCGGCATCGAAGACGAGCAGCAGGATTCCAGAAGCCGGGCCGACACCCTCGCCGACGCTGCGCAGTCTCCCTTCGATTACGTGCTCGATCGGGAGAAACAAGCTATGATCGAAGCCGCGCTGACCCGCATCAATCCCACGTTCCGGGCCGCGGTGGTTTTGCGCGATATCACGGACATGAGCTACGAGGAGATCGCGGAGGTTTTGCAGGTTTCCCTCGGTACTGTGAAGTCGCGAATTCTGCGGGGCCGCGAGGCCTTGCGGCAAGAGTTGGAAAGGAAGTTGCAATCGCAACCGGCGATGCAATGGTTGCCAAAGACCGCCGAGTAGGTGCTATGAGTTGTCAAACGGTGCGAAATTCGCTGTCGGAATTCCTGGATCAAAGAGCGGCCGGGGATGAAATGGCGCGCGTGGCCGGGCACCTGGCTGGATGCCGGGAGTGCGCGGCGTATCTGCGCGGTCTTTCCGAGTTGCGCGATGGTCTGAAGAGTCTGCCCCCAGTGGCGGTTCCCAGTCGCCTGCGAACACAATTGCAGGTGCTCGCCTCGCGCGAACGCGCCCGCTGGAACGGTACCAGAACGCTGCCCCTGGCGTTGCACACCTGGGCCGTCAATATTAAGCTGGCCGTCGATAATCTGATGCGCCCGCTGGCGCTGCCGCTCACCGGAGGTTTAGTTTCCGCCCTGTTGCTGTTCAGCCTGCTGGTGCCCACGCTGGGTTTCCGGCCCAGTGTCCTGAACGACGTCCCGACCGGGTTCTACACCGCCGCCACTCTGGTGGAGGTTTCCCCGCTTGGCATCAATAGCGATGAGACCGTGGTGGCATTGTATGTGGATGCTAAGGGCCAGGCGACGGATTATTCCGTGCAGCAGGGGCGGGTCAGCCCGGAAATGCAGGCGGATCTCAGCAAGATGATGTTCTTTAGCCGCTTTACGCCGGCCACCTGGTTCGGGCAGCCCACCAACGGTAAGGTGCTGGTTTCCTTCCGCCGCATCAACTACGTGGTCCGCGGCTAATGGAACCATTGTGGGGCAGGTTGACAACCTGCAGGCCGATTGTGAATCGGCCTTTCTAACCGTGGCGCGCCAGAAGCTCGGCCAACATTTCCTGATTCGCGGCTCGGTTCTCGAACGCATTGCCCGCGCCGCATGTCCCGAGCGCGAACCGCTCGTCGTCGAAATCGGCCCGGGCCGGGGCGCGCTCACCACCCACCTGCTGGCCCGCGCGGATCGCGTCATCGCTATCGAAATCGATCGCGGTCTGGCGCAAAGGCTCGCGCAAACTGTGGGGCACGCGGCTGCCGGGTGCCTCGAAGTCGTCGAGGCCAATGCCCTGGAAATCGACCTCGCCCAATGGGGACCCGCAACCATTACGGGCAATCTTCCTTACTACGCCGCTACCGCCATTCTGGAGCGCGTAATGGCGCTCGGCCCCCTGGTGCAACGCGGCGTGTTCCTCGCCCAGAAGGAGGTGGCCGAGCGCATCACCGCGTCCCCCGGCAGCCGCGCCTATGGATATCTCAGCGTAGCCATGCAGTTGTCCGCCGATATCGAGCTGCTGTTTGAAGTCTCCCCGGCCGCCTTCCATCCGCCACCCAAGGTGGATTCCGCGGTATTGCGCTTCGTGCCCCACGATCGCGCCGCCGAGTTGGGCATTGCCGACCGGCTGGACTTTCTCCGTTTCGTGGCACTCTGTTTCCGGCAGAAGCGCAAAATCCTGCGCAACAACCTGGCTGCCAAATATGGCGCTGTAGTGGACGGTTGGCCGGAAGTTATGGTACGCGCCGAACAGATCGGCATCCCAGTGTTTGCCGCCATGTACCGCCGTCTTGTAACATAACGCTGAGGTAGTGTATGAAGCCGAACGTTTTCCCAATCGCCGCCCTCGGTCTGTGTCTGTCCGGCGCCGCACAACTGGCCGCCCAGATGCCGGAGGAATCGCCCGCGCCCAAGATCCTGATGGTGACACGCGAGCAGATCAAGGAAGGCCGTGAGGCGGCCCACGTCAAGGCGGAAGAAGCCTGGCCCCGCATCTTTCAAAAGGGAAACGTCAAGACGCATTATCTGGGGATGGCCACGGAATCGGGACCCTCGGAAGCTTGGTTTCTGGAACCATACGACTCGTTTGGCGGCATGGAAAAGGAGCGCGCCGAGATCGAAAAATCGCCGCTCACTGCCGATTTGGAAGTGGCGAATGTGCAGGACGGCGATCTGCGCACCGGCTCGCGAACCCTGCTGGCGGTGTTTCGCGGCGACCTCAGCTATCACCCCGCCGAAGCCATGGCGTCTTTGCCGAAGTGCCGGCATATGGCGGTCACCGTGCTTCACATCAAGTATGGCCACGATGCTGAATTGGCGCAAGTAGCTAAACTGGTGATCGACGGTGACGATAAATCTGGCTCAGAACAGCCAGTTCTCGCCTATCAGGTGGTTTCCGGCGGGCCCTCCGGGACCTACCTGCTCTTCTCGCCGATGGATTCCCTCGCGCACATGGACGCAGCCCCGGCGCGCATGGCGGCCGCGCGCCAGGCCATGGGCGAACGCAACCGGCAGCATTTCGATACGCTCGCCCCGGATGTGGTGCAGTCGAGCGAGAGCCTGCTATTCGCGTTCAATCCACGGATGAGCTACGTCTCCAAGGAGTTCGCCGCGGCAGACCCGGACTTCTGGATTCCCAAGCCGAAGCCGGCTGCCAAGCCCGCGCGGAAAAGGTAATGTGGGGCAGGCTCTCAGCCCGCCTGCTTCGTATCTTACCAGCGCAGCTTCAAGTTCGCCTCGAACTTCTCCTCTGACCGCAGCAATTCCTCCCAGGTAACCGTGCGGTTCTGGTAGGCCGCGGTCCGGCCCAAAATCGCGGTCAGGTTGCTCTCCACCGCCTTGTCCGCGTTGTTCAGCAGCTTGCCGGTCTGAATGCTATCGATGAACGCCTTCACGTTGTTGATGGCGCCCTGCCGGAAGGTGTCGTCCTTCTTCGCGCCCTCCCAGGCGTTCTCGCCGGTGATGCGCACCAGGCCGCCGTAGTGTGAATCCACGGCGCCTTTGATGCCGAAGCATCGCACGCAGAGATCGCTGAAACTGTTGGTCAACTGGTTCGAGCTGAAATCCGCCTGCACGCCGTTGGGGTACGTGAAGTTCACCAGGAAGTGATCGTAGGCGTCTCCGCAGTCGAAGCGGGTGCCGCTCCAATCCGCGCGTCCACCGGAGCCGTAGGCCGCCAGCGGATGCCCTCCGAGGAACCAGTTGGCCACGTCGATCACATGGATATTCTGCTCCACGATGATATCGCCGCCTAAGACGCGGTCCATGTAGAAATTCAGGATGCGCCCCTCGCCCGGGTCCATGCCGGGCTTCGCCTTGTCGGGCGAGGGCCTGCCGGCGTAATAGAGGACCTGGGCGAAGACGGGCTTGCCGATATCGCCGCGTTCTACTCGCGCCGCCGCCTCTTGGAACACGGGCTGCGAGCGCGTCTGAAAGTCCACCAGGAAGCTGCGTTTCCCTTGGGCGCGTTTGCCGCTCTCCACGATGCTGCGGCAGCCCGGCACATCCACCGCCACGGGCTTGGCCAGATAGACGTGTTTGCCCGCGTCCACCGCGGCGCGCGCCTGCTCCGGATGGAAATAGGGCGGCGTCTCGATGGCCACCGCGTCCACCTTCGATTCGATCAACTCGCGATAGGCCTCCGGCCCATAATAGGTGCGCGAGGGATCCACCTTGAAGCTGCCTTGCGTGGCATCCAGGCGGTCGCGCATCACATCGGCCAGCGCCACGATGCGCGCGCCCGCGAACTCCGGAAAGAATGCGCCAATCCAATTGCCGCGCCCGCCGCAACCAATCAGGCCGACTTCGACGGCCGAATTGGCCTGCGTTCCGAAGACCGTCTCCGGCTTAAGCAGCAGCACTCCTGCGGCTGCGGCTTTGAAGAAATCGCGGCGCGCCGGCTGAGGGGAATCAGGTTCCACAAACACCTCCAGCGGTAGTTTAACGCATATCGGATCTTTTTATTGGAGGGCGGGCTTTAGCCCGCGCGGGGCTTCAGCCCCGCGGCTTTCGATCAACGCGGCGGAGCTTCAAGCTGGCGCGCCAGCGCATCCAGCTTTCCGTTGAGGTCGTTCAGCGTGGCCTGCTCCCCCTGCAGCGCATTGGCGAGTTCGCCCTCGCGCGCCCTCAGTTGCTGATCCGGACCCTTGGCGGCGACCATTTTAAAATGTGCGTGCACGTCTTCCAGTTGCGCGCGGCGTCCGGCATCGGTCTCGGTCGAAATGTCCTGTTCGATCTTGGCCAGCTTTTCGGTGGCATCCGCTTGTTGCGCGGTCTCAGCGGCGATCTGCTTGCGGACTTCATCCAGTTGTTGCGAGATCCGGGCCACCCTGGCATCCTGCAACTGGGTGCGCTGCAGGATCAACTGCATGCGCGGGCCGACCGTGACCGATTTCTCCATGGTCAGCCGCAATTGCCGGACCTCGTCAAGCAGTTTCTGCAAAGTGGCGTTGTCCGCGCTTGTCGTTTGTGCGGGCGCCGAGGCGGCCGCCAGCGCCGCCAGTGAAACGATCGTGCCAAATCGGAAGAGTTTGTTCATTGTGGTCTGTCCCTATCGTCAGTATATTAGCGGACGCCCGGCAGGAGAGGAACTTCTCCGCGCCGCCACCCGTACTACAAGCGAGGCTCTTATGCCGCAATTCAACTTTCTCAACACCGTGAAGCAGGATCTGACCTTCGCCGCGCGCACGCTCCTGAAGAATCCCGGCTTCACCGCCGCCGTGGCCGTGTCGGTGGCGTTGGCGATCGCCGCGAACTCCACGGTCTTCGGCATCGTCAACGGCCTCCTGCTCGGCGCGCTGCCTGTGCGGGAACCCTCCCGGCTGGTGAGCTTGAACCAGGGCAACTCATTCTCCTACCTGGACTACATCGACTACCGTGACCAGACGTCCCAGGTCTTCGAGGGGATCGCGGCGCACTTCCCTTTCATACCAGCTAATCTGGGCGGCGCCGGCGAGCCGGAAAGGATCTGGGGACAGGTGGCGTCGGGCAATTACTTCCCGGTAGTCGGCGTCACGCCCTCGCTGGGACGGGCTTTCACGCCAGTGGAGGACCGCGCCGCCGGCGGTAACCCGGTGGTGGTGCTCGGCAACGGATTGTGGCGCCGCCGTTTTGCGGCTTCGCCGGCCGCCGTCGGCCGCCAAGTCCTGCTCAACGGCCAGAGCTACACGGTCGTCGGAGTCATGCCGCCGGGATTCCACGGCACGGACCGCGCGGTCCTGGCCGATTTCTGGGTGCCACTGGCAATGTATGGGCAGATCATGCCGGACTTGGCCAAGGATAATATGGTTGCGGGCCGCACCGCTCATTGGTTGATGCTCGACGGGCGGCTCAAGCCGGGCGTCAGCCGGAAACAGGCGGCCGCCGCATTGAACGTGGTCCAGCGACGCCTGGATAACGCGTACCGCAAAAGCGAGAAGCCGCGCGACGCGATCCGCCTCCGCGATTCCGGCGGATTGGCCGGTGGCATGGACCGTTTCGCCATAAGCTTTATGGCGGTGCTGGCGGTCTTGGTGGGCATGGTGCTCCTCATCGCTTGCTCCAACGTCGCCAACCTGATGCTGGCGCGCGCCATGGCACGGCAGCGCGAGATCGGCTTGCGTCTGGCGCTGGGTGCCAGCCGGCGGCGTTTGATCCGCCAGTTGCTGACCGAAAGCGTGCTGCTTTCGGCGATCGGCGCAGTGGGCGGCTTCGCTTTGGCCGCCATCGCGACCGTGTCCATCTCCCGCTTCAATCTGCCGCTTCCCGTGCCCGTCAAGTTCGATTTCGCGCCCGACGCGCGTGTGCTGTGGTTCACCGCCGCCCTCGCCGTGGTGACCGGCCTCGTCTTCGGCCTCGTGCCGGCCCTGCGCGCCACGCGCCCCGATCTCGTGACGGCTCTGAAAGAGCAAACTACCGCCTTCGGCAGCTCCCGCCGCCTGGGCATGCGCAATCTGCTGGTGGTCGTACAGGTATCTCTGTCGTTGGTGCTGCTGGCTGGCGCGGGCCTGTTCCTGCGCAGCCTCGAAAAGGCTTCCTCCATCGATATCGGGATGCGCCCCGATCGGGTGTTGCTGATGGCCACCAATCCCAAGCTCAGCCAATACTCCCCTGAGAAGACCCGCCAGTATCTCGCCCGGCTTCGCGAGCGTGTATCCGCGTTGCCCGGCGTGCAATCGGTAAGCTATCTCGACAGTGTTCCTCTGAGCATCGGCGGAACTTCCCTGGATTTCAAGGCGGATGGCGTCAAAGACGCGAAGCAGATCGTTGCCGATGTCTATTTCGCCGGCTCGCACCTCTTCGCGACCATGGGCATCCCGTTGTTGCACGGCCGCGATTTCGACAAGCAGGCCGACCGAGCGTCCATCATCCTGAATGAGAGGATGGCGCAGCACATGTTTCCACATGCCGATCCGATCGGCCGGCGCATTATGGAATCGGGCAAGGCGTACGAGGTTATCGGCGTCGCCAGGAACTTCAAATCGCGCACGCTGGGCGAAGAGCCTTCCGATGTGGCGTTCCTTAGCCTGGAGGCCCGCCCCGAGGACGTGTTCAGCTTCTACGGCATCTCGATCGTGGTGAAAACGACCGGCGATCCAAACGCCATGATCCACCCCGTGCGACAGGAGATCGCCGCGCTCGATCCAAACCTGGCGGTATCCGGCACCGAGACGATGCGCGAGCATGTGAACGGCGCATTGCTGATCCCCAGGCTCAGCGCCGTTTTGCTGGGCGTGTTTGGCGCGGTCGGTCTGACGCTGGCGACGGTGGGGCTGTACGGCGTGATGAGCTACTCGGTGCGGCGGCGCACGCGGGAGATTGGCATCCGCATGGCGCTGGGCGCGCGCTCGGGCGGCGTCCTCGGGCTGGTGGCCCGGCAGGGATTGGCGCTGGCGGGAATTGGCGTGGCGATTGGCCTCGCGCTGGCCCTGATGGTCAGCCGGTTCGCGGCGAGCCTGCTGTACGGCGTCAGCGCCACCGATCCGCTGACATTCATCGTGGTTCCGGCTCTGCTGCTGGCGGTGGCGGCGCTCGCGGTTCTGCTGCCCGCCCGTCGCGCGGCCAGGACAGATCCGCTTAGGGCGTTGCGCTACGAGTGAGGTGGGGCAGGTTGTCAACAGTTGTCAACCTTGCAGGCCGATTGTCAATCGGCCTTTCCTTCTACGTTCAACTGTTTCTCGGCTTGCGGCTTGCCGCCATGTGGGGCGGACGCTCAGGGGGCGGTGCCTTCTGGGCCCGGCAGAGGCTTTAAAATAACGCACATTGCCATCATGACCCCTACGCGATCCAGTCGCGGCCCCGTTCGGCCGCAACTTCCTACAACGCCGTTTGTGGACCTCTGAACGCCAGAACTCCGGGAACGCCCGGTCGACGTGAGTGTCATTCCGTCTCAGCATCAGTGCTATGTTTGTTTGTCATGCCTGCAGCACGCTCGGGCTGGCAAATGCGCCATCTTCGGCTGACCCAATGATAAGAAAGCCACCTGCCGCCACACCTAGCAGAAGTGTTCTATTTGCTGACATTCTCGGTTTTTCGACGTTGACCGAGCAAAACCAGATCGACTCAGAAAGACTATACGCGCGGGATCGACCGTTTGTGTGGAGTGTTGACGACATTCTAAACGAGCCGAAGAATCCATTAACCCACGCTTATTGGAGCTTCCACCATGCTCTCAAGTGGGCCATCAGAACTGCGGATATGAGCCATGCCCTAACCGCTATCTCGTTCTCCGATTCGGCGTTTATTGCGACCGACTGTCTCTTCGAAGCTGCAAACATTGCCATAACCCTATCCCAATCCATGTTATCCCAGGGAGTGCCAATACGAATGGGCCTCGCTTTTGGATCATTTCTTGCCCTCAGATTTCGTTCCGACATCGGGCTGGACGGAGGAGATCACGCGGCCCAGTTTCTGGGCTCTGCAATAGTACGCTCTCATCAGGCGGAAGGGTGCGGCATTAAGGGCATGCGCATCTTGCTTCATCCATCAGTTGAGCCCCTGTTGGTTGACAGCACTCACAATCCCGATGGTACTCCGCATGTAACGTGGATTGAATGTTCCAAAGCTGAACAAGAGAAGGCGAGGCAAACCGGGGTTCGTTACGAGCTTAACTACTGGGATTCCGTTCCCGGGAAATCTCAAAAGGCGTGGCGGGGCTTGCAAGATATGTGGGCAACTGCGCCCGATTCAGCGTCGGAGCACTATCAGGCCACTGCTGAAGCTATCAACCGCATGAGGGTTGCCCAAGGAGAATCGCCGCTGACCAACTTGCGACGCCTTCGTCTGCCACGTCGCCGCGGCTGAAATCAGGACTGTTACTGTGCGGCTGACTTCTCGATCCCCCGAAGTCGGGTTGGGGGAATCGCGCGGCCGGATGACGGGGCGGCTATCGTGATCTCCTCGAACGTCGTTTCGAGCCACTCTACGATTCACCGACTAAACCCGAAACTCCCGAGAACCTGGATTAGCGCTGAGCAACCTCAGAAAACCGACGGAGGAGCCTGAAAAGGAGAGCGCGGCCTGAGTATGCCTGACCTAGGCGAATACGCACTAACTCGCTCATCGTCCTCACCGCATTTTTGGAGCGCGGCTATAAGCCGTTTGATTTCTTCGCCAATCATCCGAGTGATGGCGAGCGTCAGGAGGGTCCACATGCCAGCCTCGATCACGAATTCCGTTGCGGTGGTGAAAATTTCGTGTGGGTCTACCATGTGGAAAACCGAAGAATCGGTTCCAACAATGATCCCGGACACCACACCCACGAACCGAGGGCATTCCTGTCTTGATAGACGCCCCGCCCACCGGATTGGTCACTTGTTCGTTGAAATACCCCTCGCGATCATCAGTGGGTGATACCGTTCGTCGTAAATCTCCTTGATCTCGAATACACCAAGTAACGCTTCCCACATTTTCTGGATGCGCTCGTTGATCTCGTGTCCCCTGAAGCGAAAATACAACTGAAGCTCGGTCACGATACACAGCGTCGCCAGCGCCGCGCGCCCAATATGCCGCGTCAGGAACGCCAGGTACATCTCTTCGATTTTTGGGCGCTCCTCATGCGGGAACCGATCGAGGACGAAATATGCTCCTGCCGGAATCTCGCCGATGTAGCCGTCAAAGCTCGCGTGCGACAGCGCGGAATACTGCCGCCACTGCATATGCGTGAACGTCTTCAGGAATTTCTGGTGCGGCGTCGCGTCTTCCGGCTTTCCTTGCAGGATGTAGGTTCCCAGCGGTTTCCAGGTCTTTGCGTTCCGAATTTCGGCCTCTGTGAAACCGCTAGCACGGATCAGCCAGTCGAGCGCCTGCATCTGCTGCTCGTTATAGCTGTCCCACTCGGGCCTTCCTGCGTAGGTCTGCTGATCCCCCTCGATGTCGAGCAGTCGCTTCTTCAGGCCGCTCTTGTGGTACGCAACGCCGTTTTCGGCGGGATCTTCCAGAATCAGCGTGATGTTATACAAGCAGTCGATCATGGACCGGACCAGTGGGGCCGTCACCACGCCGTAATTGTTGTTCCAATAGCAATCCTGCTCCCTGCGCTCATCGGCGTTCAGGTAAAAAAGCAGGTTATACGTCGCGATTGCCTGCCGGATCATCATATGGATGTCCTCCGCGACGAATGCGGGACCAGGCAAGTGGTTCATTCCCTCGTGGCTGACCAACTGAGCCATGGCTTCGGCCAGTTTCCACAGAGGCTCCTGAAACGTTTTGGCGTTGATTCTTGGCTTGTCGTCGAGATCCATGCCGGTTCTCCTCTCCGGACTTTAACAGCATTGCCCCCGCCGTGTTTCCGCCGTTTCTTGAACAGCTGATTACCTGACGGCCCACAGTCCTGCGCGCCAAAGCGCGTCGCCGCATCTCGCATCCCAACCACACAGGAGGATGTCCGGCCCGGCCCCGCGGGACCCGTCCTCTCGTTTGCTCACCCGGCGCTCAGGCGGCGGGTTTTCGGAACCGGGCGTCGATGATGCCTATGCTGCTGGGGGCCCGTCGGGTCCGGCCACTTTGACGCCGGGAGTGGAACCACGCGCAGGGGCGATCTGTTCGATAATCGCTTCGACATCTGATCGCCATAGGCCGAATGGGCTGGGCTTCCAGTCCCATTCGATGATCAGTTCATCGAGTCTAGCCACGAGTGTGCCGAACAAAGCACTGTGCTGCGCGAGTAACGCATCCGCTTCCCGCTCCAGAGCGTCGACGAACGTGTCCCACCATCCCTCAGTATCTTCGTGCCATGGAAATGCCGCGGGGTATCTTGCCACCCACCACTCCATGTTCTCGCGATCACGCTTCCCGGCATTTTCCAGTACGGTCGTGGAGTATCGGCGCTCAGCGACGACGCCGGCGGACGCGATAAGGCATTCCACTCGCGGATCATCCGTCGGCTCATGTTTCGTTTCGGCGTGGGTTTCCTTCACGACGGACCGTCCGAGTCTGATGTACTCGATCCGCTTGTGTTTCGCAATCGCGACGACGGCATGGCCGCATTCGTGACGCGCAACCTGCCGGTAGTCGATCTTGCCCTTATCGGGATCCACGTCGAAAGGAATTGAGCCTCCCAAGTCCATCAAGTAATCCATCGTACGCGACCGGTGTCGGCTGTGCAGCGCCTTATTTTAACGCCTATGATCTGGGCCCGGGGGCCTCCAGGCCGCCCGAACGGGCTTCCAATAACTTACGGTGGTTTTCGACCGTGCGCGGGTCCTCCCGCTCAACAGGCTAAAGCCTGTTAACGCGAGCTTCGCTCGCGAAAGGCCGATTGACAATCGGCCTGCAAGGTTACCAACCTGCCCCACAGCAAATGGCCAAAGTCCAGCAACAGGCTAAAGCCTGTTCCACCCCGCCTCACTCATCCATCGCGCATCGGAACCCCAGCGTCCCGGCGCGATCCTTGGAAGGCGCCATCAGCAGATACTTCCCGTGCTCGTTCAGTTTGTAGGCCTGCGGGAAATACCACATCGATCCTTGCGGCCGGTAATAACTGCCGCCGCGCACAATCGCCGCGCGCGTATGTTCATCCACAAACTCGTCGGTCCATTGCCACACGTTGCCGGTCGTGTCCATCACTCCGAATGGACTGGCGCCCGCCGGATGCGCATCCACATCCGCGGGGCCGGGCAGATCGCGGCCTTTATATGGCGTGGGAGCCGCGCGCTCGTCCCACGCGTTGCCCCACGGATACAGCCGTCCATCCGTGCCTTCGGCCGCGTATTGCCATTCCCACTCGTGCGGCAATCGCTTGCCGGCCCAGGCGGCGTAAGCCCGCGCATCTTCCAGGGAGACCCAGGTGACCGGCTTATTCGCCCAGCCGTCCGGGTAGGTTCCGTTGCGCCAGTCTTTCAGGAAGTTGTGGTCGTCCTTCGGATGGTATTGCGTGGCGTCCAGAAACTTCTTGAAGCCGGCATTGGTCACGGGATAGCGGTCGATGTAGAACGATTTCATCGATAGCAGATGGTGGTGGCCGCGCCGCGGCGCGTCTTCCCACGGATACTGCACGTCCAACCCGGCCCAGTTGGATCCCTCGATCTCGATGCCGGTCACCTGGAAGTCGAATGCGCCGGCCGGCACGTGAACCATACCCGGCGGACTTCCGGAGGGCGGCTTGGTGGGTGCGGTTTCGACCATCCGCTGCGCCAGGAACTTCCATTCGGTGGAAAGGGTTCCCAGCGGCACGCGCGCCCATTGCCGCGTCTGCGCCAGCGTGGCCTCCAGGTTCCCCGAACTTCCCTGCCCAGCGCCGGGCATGACCGCCAGAATCGCGCCGAAGCCCTTGGCTTCCATCGCGAAGCTCAACACCGCCTCGGCGCCCTCCATGCGCGGCTTGATTTCCACACCGCTCCACACATCGTAATAGCGCGCGCCTTCCACGTGCCGCGCCCGGATCTGCTCGCCGCCGACCTCGTATTCGTTGCGATTGACCACCGTCCACAGGGTGCGCCCCTCGCCGGGAAAGCGTGTCGCAAACACGCCATATTGCAAGGTGGGTGCGTAAGGCTCCCACTCGCGCGCCACCAGCAAGTCCGCGAACTGGCGCTCGATGTACGCGACCCGCCGCAAAGCCTCGGCGTCCCGCGGAGCGATCTGGTTCCAGATGCCCCAGATGTTCTCCCAACTCTCATAACCCACGCCGTTGAAGAACGCGGCTTGCAGATTGTCCGTCTTCTCGCGCGCCCAGCGGTCGCACACATTGATCATGTGGCGCGGCTCCAGCCATTTCAGCTTGCTGACCAGGGGCGCGAAGGGATACTTCCAGTAGCCCCAGCTCTGGTTGTTCCACATCAACATCTC
>JBEKPZ010000020.1:0-40198 GCA_049520215.1 Bryobacteraceae bacterium
TGTACAGCTCCCAGGCGTTTTCGTCAAAAGGCTGTTGGCTTTGCGCATTTCCAGTGATAAAGCTGCTTGGGTAAGCTAATTCAGCTTTCCACCCGTCGTGATAAATCGATCTCGAACCAAAGATGTAGTAATACTGTAGGGTGTGACGGGTAGGCGCCTTAGCGTCGTCAATCGAGTATGCCAGTGAAGTTCCCTCAATGGCATCCTGCTTGATTCCCTTGATCTGCTCGGGCACCTTGACGCCCGTAAGGTCCAGTGTTGTCGGAAGAATGTCGATTACATGGCTGTACTGGGTACGAATTCCCCCTTTGTCCTTAATACCTTTCGGGTAAAAGACAATGAGCGGATTGTGAGTGCCGCCTTCACTGTTCGCATCCTGCTTCCAGTACTTGAAAGGCGTGTTTGCGGCCTGTGCCCAGCCGAGCGGATAATTCCCCTCGGTGGCAGCGGACGTACCGATCTCCCCAATCTTGTTCAGGTTATAAGCAATGTTCTCTTTTTCCGTTAAAGTCTTACCCACCAGATTCGCCAGAGAGCGATCGATATCTCCGTTCAAAGTGCCTTCTTTGCTTGCGCCATTGTCGCCGATCATAATGAATACAAGCGTATTATCCAATTGGTTTGTCTCTTTCAGGTGATTGATCAAACGCCCAACTTCAAAATCCGTATACGTGAGATAACCTGCATAGATTTCCATGAAACGTGCATAAAGCTTTTTCTCGTCTTCCGACAATCGATCCCAGGCCTTAATGTTCGGGTTGCGATCGGGAAGTTTCGCATCGGCGGGGATAACGCCGAGTTTCTTCTGGCGTTCGAAAACCTCCTCACGGTAAGCGTCCCATCCCATGTCGAATTTCCCCTTATATTGATCGCTCCAGTATTTGTCTACCTGGTGCGGAGCATGCGTGGCTGCGGGTGCATAATAGAGGAAGAATGGCTTGTTCGGTGCTGCCTTCTTCTGACGATCGACATAGCCGATTGCTTTATCGGTGATCTGATCGCTGAAGTGGCGGCCATCCGGACGGACGTGAGCCTGATCTTCCACCAGGTCCGGCTTGTATTGGTCGGTCTGGGAACCAAGAAATCCGAAGAAGTGGTCGAAGCCTTTGCCGGTCGGCCAACGGTCGAATGGGCCTGCATCGGTCGCATCTTCGTCGGGGGTTACACCATATTTGCCAACCGCGAATGTGTTGTAGCCATTCTCACGAAGGATTTCCGCGATGGTCCCGGCCGAGGAAGGAAGCCTGCCGTCCCAGCCGGGGAATCCCGCGGACATAACGGTGTGTGAAAATCCGGAAACGTGCACGGATGCGCTGTTCCGGCCAGTCAGCAGCGCGGCGCGGGTTGGGGCGCAGATCGCGGCCGTATGGAAGTTCGTATAGCGCAAGCCATTGTTGGCTAGATTGTCGAACGTGGGAGTCTGGATCAGCCCACCGAATGCGCCGGCGGCGCCAAAGCCCACATCATCCAACAGTATCCACACTACGTTTGGGGCGCCGGCTGGCGCTTTCACGGGTTCCGGCCACCATTCTTTTGACTCGGCGAGGGTTCTGCCAACGACTCCTTGATACGGCTGTGTCGCTTGAGCATGCAGTGAGAGCCTCGCACTCATCGCCAATATTAACGTCGTCGTCAACGCCTTCAGTACGCTTTTCTTTTTCATGGATTCCCTTTTGTCTATGTCATTCAGAGATGACTCAGTTACATTCCCGGGCTGGCACGTTTATCTAATCGCCTCCCGATGAGCGACAGGCCGGGAGGCCTGTCCTACCGCACGCACCTGAAACCAACGTGATTCGTCCCCGTGCTGGGCTCGCCTTTTCCGCGACTGCCCGGCATGTAGCGGGTGCAATACTGGTCCGTGCAGAGGAACGATCCACCCCTCTGCACGCGTTTCGCGATGCCGGGTTCATCCGGATCGAAGCTGTCCGCCGGTCCCCGCGGGTTGCGCACCATTTCGCCGGCGCGGGCGATCTGCTTGTAATAATCGGCGCGATACCAGTCGGCGCACCATTCCCATACATTGCCGGCCATGTCCGACAGGCCGTATCCGTTTGGCGGAAACGATCCCACCGGCGCCGTGCCTCGATAGCCATCCTCCGCTGTATTGGTATCCGGGAAGTGGCCTTGAAAGGTGTTGGCCTGAAACTTGCCGCCGGGCCGGAATTCCTTGCCCCAGACGTATGGTTGGCGGTCCAGCCCGCCGCGCGCGGCGAATTCGAATTCCGCTTCGGTGGGCAGTCGTTTGCCTGCCCACTTCGCGTAGGCGGCTGCGTCCTCCCAGGCGACGTGTACGACCGGATGGTCGCCGCGCCCCGTCAGATCGCTCGACGGACCTTCCGGGTGTTTCCAGCTTGCGCCCTTCACGTAACGCCACCACACGTATGCGTCGTTCAATTCGACCGCGTGGGCGGGCGGCGAAAACACCACCGAACCCGGAACCAGCTCTTCCGGCTTCGCGCCAGGAAAGTCCTTGGGATTGGGCTGGCGCTCGGCGACTGTAACGTATCTAGCTGCAGACACAAACGCGGTGAACTGATCGTTGGTTACCGCAGTGCGATCCATCCAGAAACCGTCCACATACACGCGATGAACGGGCCGGGCATCTTCCATATCGGCGTGTTCGGACCCCATCCAAAACTCGCCGCCGGGGATCCGGATCATGCCGGCGTTAGTTGCCGGCGCGCTCCTGCCGCGTGCCGCGGATATGCCGCTGTCGCAGTGCTCGGCCCCGAATACCGCCGATACCACAGAAACAAGTATGATTAGTATCCGCAAAGCGTTATTTCCCCTCGTAAGTGATCCAGAATGGCGAGGCCCAGACTAACTCGCCGTCCTGCTGTTCTCCCCGGACATAGTAGTAGCTCGTCTTACCCGGCTGCGGATCGTTGTCGCGCCAGCGGAACTCTACGTCCGTGGTGCCCGGCTCGGTGGTGTACACGTACTTGTTGTCTTTGACGATATGCACCCTGGCGAATGGCGCAGTACCCGACAGCTTCACCCGGAGCTCAGGTGGTTCGCTCGATGAGAAGGCATCGCCCATCAAGTGCGAGCCGCTGCGCACATCCGCCAGGATGTTGTCGGTGGCCGCGTACACGTGACGCTTGCGCAGGCCGTCCAGAATAGCCTCGCGGGTGTCGCCGGCCGCCAAGACCACGGAATAGCTCATGTGCGTGGAAACGTGGTCCGAACTGGCTTCAAAGCCGAAGCGGTAGCCCTTTTCGAAGGCCAGGTTGATGAACCCCTTCGGCCGCCAGCCACCGATCGAATCCTGTGCGCTATTGGACCGCGGCGCGTCCGGCATCTCGTAGTTCTGCCGCATGCCCTGGTAGATCTCGACCACGGGCTCGGAGTCGGGATCGTTGTCGCGCCAGTCGGTTCCCATGTCCGTGCCGCTGGTGTGCGACGCGACCACACCGCCGAACTGTTTGAGATAGGCGTAGAACATCTGCGTATCCGGCGCGTGTCCCGCATAATCGGCGGTAGTGATGGGAAGCCTGGGCAACGGGCGTATACCGCGCTGCGCAAAGACTACGTTGCGGTGCCCTTCCGGATAGGCCACGCTGCGCTCGTAGCTGAACATGGGCGCAAACCGGCCCGGCGTGTAGAACATATCGGTGAGCTTCTGCGTGGTCCACCAGGTGTACTCGCGGGCGCCGCCATTGTCGTGATCGCAACAGCCCACCCAGTCGAGCGCGGCGGCATCGATGATGTAGCGCCACTGGTCTAGCAGCGTGCCGTCCAGAGCGCCATCGTAGGAAATCTCGCTGTGCCGGTGAAATTCGCCGCGCACTAACTGCAGCTTGCCGCCCGCGGCATCCAGCCGGTAGGCGCGCAGCTTGGCGGCGGCCGCCACCTCCCCCGCCGGAATCGCCTTTGTGGGCGGCGGCGGTGGACCGATGTCCCTCCCGGAGATGGGCTGCGCGGCAGGTGGCAGCGAGATCACGCTGGCGAACAGATCGTTATTGTAAGGATCGGCGACACCTGTCGTACGAATTTGTGTGAAGTCCCAACCCCGCTTGGTCAGCAACTGAATCTCGCGGCGATAGTCGGAGGATTCGATTACCGTCAACTCGCCGGCGCGCCGCGACACCAGCGCCGGGCGATTGTCGAGCACGTTGTCGCTGCGGAACAGGTAAACCGGCCCCGTCCAGGATGCGCCATCGAAGGACGCCAGATACTCGGACCACACCGTGCCAATCGGATTCCAAAGCGTGGCATGCGGGCTGCGATACGCAAGCCAGATCCGGCCGGAGGCATCCACCGCCAGACGCGGCAGCGTGTTTCGCGGCTCCGGCGGCGGCATGGAATGCGCGTTAGGTTCCCGGCGCGCATATCGCCGGTCGTCTGGCGTCTCCCAACCCTTGGCATCCGCCTGGCGCGCCGGACTGTCCTCCCGCGCGTCTGGGGCGCCTTCCAGCGCCGGTCCGGGATCGGCGGGCTGGATCAAACGGCCGGAAGTGTCCAAGCCAACCAGCCGCACGGCCCGCGCGAAATACACCGATACACCCGAACTGCGGTAAGCGCCGAAATCCTTGCCCCAGCCTTCCGGTCCCTCTTCGTAGGCAATCCATAAGCGCCCTTGCGGATCGTAAGCGATCGACGGATAGGCTTCGTAGCGGGCGGTAGCGGCCACCGGCACCTCCGCTCCCCAGTGGCCTGGGCCGGTTGCCGTTCGCACATACACGTCGAAGCTGCCATTGCGATATGAGTCCCACGCCACAGTCACCCGGCCGCCTGCATCGGCGGCGATGGCCGGGTTCCATTCATCCGCCGGCGAATTGGAAACGGCCGCCGGAGCGGAGAAGCCATCGCCTTCCTGATTGGCGGCAAAAATGGCCGCCTTGCCCTGCCGCCACCCCTGCCACGCTACCCACACGCGGCCCTTGGATTCGGTGGCAGCGGCAGGAAAAACATCTGAGCCAAGCGCTTTCGAAATCCGCACCGCCTTGCCCGGCGCGCCATTCTCGATAGGACGCGCCCAAAGATCGAAGTCGCCGTTCTCGTTAGCCGACCAGAATACCCACGGCCGTCCCGAGCCATCCACGGCCACCGCCGGCCGGTAGAGGTCGCCGCCCGGATCGGTCACGGCGATGGGTTCCTCCCAACGATTCTGGGAGAAGTGCTTTACCAGAACCTGGTCTCCGCCCGGCGCAGCGGTGTATGCCGAGAAATCTTTGGGCGCGGCGGTGAGCGGCGCGCGCAGTTTGTTGTGCGCAGGGTTGTGCCGGAATTCCAGATAGGCCAGCCAGATGTCGCCGTTCGGCGCGATGGCTGCCGCCGGATAGTCCTGCTCGTCCAGGCTGCTGGTCACCTGCGATGACGGCGGAATGCGATCAATCGCGACCCGCCCGCCTAGCGCATGTTGGAACTTGCCATAGGGTATATCTGCCAGGCGCACGCTGAAGTCGCCCTGCGCGGTCTTCACCTGGACCGTGCTGTTCTCGTCCTCGCCGGTTAGCCAAACAATGACGCCGTTATCGACCACCGTTTTCGCTTCGGCAGCCGTCCGCGTCATGAGCGGCGCGGTCGATGCCTTCCAAGAGCTCTCGCCCAGGATCTCGTCTTCCTTGGTGAACCGCCAGGGATCGGTCTTCGTGATGCGCCCGCGGTCTATAGTGGCCGATCCGTCCCATTTGGCCGCCACCTTGTCCGTGATGCCGAGTAGAACCCGCACGCCAACCTCGGCCGCGCCAGGAATACAGAAACCGAACAACAAGAAGACAGCACTCGGCCAACGCATCACTTCTCCGTTTTACCCACTAAATCGATGGACGTTATTTACTAATCATCAGATGATGCCAACTGGAGCGGCCGCTTGTCAAGTCGCCGAGGCGACAGGGCTCAACCGCTCTGGGGATTCTGATTGACAGAAACCGCCTACTGACGTGCGCGGCTCGGTAAACCTCGCGAAATCAGAGCGACTAGTACCGAGCCGCGACCGTAAGGGAGCGGTTTTGCTGCACAGGTCTTAGAACTTGTAGTGCAGCCCCAACTGAATGATGCGCGACTGGTTGCCGGGGATCAGGCTGGTGATGGTTCCGAATGCCGCGCTGCCCTGTTGGACGTTGGGTAACGCGAAGTTCGCATGGTTGATGAAATTCAGCGCTTCCGCCCGGAACTGCACGTCGTGTCGCTCACCGATGTGGAAGTCTTTCAGCATCGACAAGTTTAGCCCGATGGCTCCGGGACCGTAGCCGGAGGTGCGGCCGCCATTGCCAAAGGTATAAGCAGGAGGCGCAGCGAACGCACTGGTGTTAAACCACTCGGAGATCTTCTGGGCGGTCGACCGGTTGCTGCTCAGAGTGGGATCGCCCACCACGTTCGCGCGGTTGCCATCCGAAAATGAATTCGTCAGATTGACCGCTTCCAGCACCCCGTAAGGCGAACCCGAATGCAACTCGCCCGTATACGCCAGCGACCATCCGCCTGCCACGTTGTCCAGGAACGAGTTGCTTGTCGCGTGCCGCTTCCCCTTGCCGTAGGGCACTTCGTAGATCGCCTCGGCGACGAACCTGTGCTTGATGTCGTTGCCCGATAGACCCCAATCCTGCGCGCGGTCGTTCATGTTCAGGTAAGTATTGTAGTAAGTCAAAGCGCCGCCCGGATCTCCTAATTCGTTGCGGCCGGGAATGTTATCTTCGAACCGCGAGAACGTGTAGTTGCCGTGAATGCTGAGTCCGTTGGAAGCGCGTTTCTCCAGGTGCACGTTGATGCCGTAGTACTTGGAACTGCCGATGTCGTCGGCCAGCGCGCGCACATCGCTGAATTGCGGAAAGGGCCGCAATATCTGGGCGTTGCCCGGTCCCAGCTCGTCGGTCGGTACCTGGTTGAGGGTCACTCCGCCTTGATTCGGGACCGGGAGATCGTGGCCAAAAGTCCCGAGCCCGCCCACTTCCACCAATACCGAATTGGAAAGCTGCTTCTGAACATTGAGATTGTATTGCTCCAGGTAGCCGGTGTTGCGGCCGGTTTGCTGGTAGAAAGTAACGGCGGTGGTCGGTTTGGTCCCCACCGGTACCGCGCCGTATCCCGGCGTGAGCTGGCTCGCAGTCGGAACGCCATTCGCGGGGAATCCGTTCGCCAGCACGAACGCCGGCGTAACCCCGTTGTTCGGCGAGACGAACGACGCTGAATCGCTGAAGCCCAGGTTGGCCGTGATAGGCGTGGCCATATCGTATGGCCCCACATAAAGCAGTGCCGAGCCGCCGCGAATGACGAAGTCCTTGGGCAAGCGCCAGGCGAAGCCGAAGCGCGGTCCGAGATTGTGATAGTCCCAATTTGTGGCGAATTTGGGTACGCCGTTCAATCCGGAGAACGTGACGATGCCAGGTGTCCCGGAAACGGGGTTGATGGCCGTGGGGTTGAACCCATTCTGCCGGTTATCGTATTCTTCCCAACGCGGTTGATCGAGGTCCCACCGCAGGCCAAGGTTCAAGGTCAGCTTCGGCGTAACCTTCCAATCGTCCTGGGCGTAAGCGCTGTAGTTGTCGCCGCGCGGCTTCAGCGGAAGCGCGTTGACGATTTGGGCGGTGTTCACCCATCCCAGCTCCAACGCGGCGAGTGAGTTCCCGGTAGCCGTGGTGTTGAAGGTGACTTGTCCGCCGGCTATCCCCCACCAGTCGTCAACGTCGCTGGCGTACCGGTATTCGGCGCCGAACTTGAACTGGTGTGTTCCGCGAATCACGCTGAGGTGATCCACCACAGGGATCGCCAGCGTGGGCACCTGAAATCGTTGCTGAGTGGTTGTTCCCTGCTGCGTGTAACCGGGCACGACCACGTTCGGGGCAAAGGCGGAATCCACGCCCGTAAGCCCGATGGTCTGGTTGAGATCGGATCCCGCGCCCGAGGAGTATGTGTGGGACGACCGGAGGTCGAAACCGGTGCGGAATTCGTTGAGCACCGTGGGGCTGAAGTCGTGATACCAAGTCCCAGTAGTATTGTAGTAACTGGTGTGCGCTTGGACGGCGGCGGGGTCTGCCGCTGCCACGCTGAATATCGCGCCCGTATAGGTGGGGGTGGTGTAACCGACGAAGCGGCCGACGATCCGGTCCTTCTCTCGAAACATATGGTCGATGCGGGCGATATGATTGTTGCCGATCACCCCGTTTGCCTGGTTCGCCAGGAAATTGTTGTGTCCGGAAGGCTGGCCGGGAACGTTGGGCGCTGGAAAAAAGGAAGCCAGTTTGGCGCCCACCGGATCCAGCAGGTTGGCCGGAATGATGTTTCCGGGGAACGGCGCTTTGGTGGTGGGATCCTTGACTACGGTTTTATCGGCTGAGAAATTGCCCGCATCCTCCGCTAGGGTGGGCACACCTAGGATGGTCGCCACGTAGGTGATTTCACGCAGTCCCTCGTAGTTGTAGAAGAAGAACGTCTTATTCTTTTTGAGCGGGCCGCCCAGCGAGGCGCCGAACAGGTTGTAGCGGAGAATCGGATTCGTGGCGGAGAAAAAGGTCCGAGCGTCTAGCACGTTGTTGCGAAAGAATTCGTAGGCTGACCCGTGCCAATCGTTGGTTCCCGACTTGGTGGTCATCTGGATGACGCCGCCGCCGGTCCGCCCCAGTTCCGCCGCGTAGTTGCTCATTTCCACGTTGAATTCCTGCAGCGATTCCACCGGCGGGTCGTACACCAGAGTCGCCACGCCGATATTCGGCAGATTCTGGGTGCTTTCTCCATCCAGGGTGTACATGGCGTTGTTGGCGCGCCCCCCGGCAATGCCGAACGTGGCGCCAAGTCCGGCGCCGTTCTGCACCACGAATCCGTTCAACCCGATGAGCTGCGAGGCGCGCCGGTCGACCAGCGGCAGATCCTGGATGGACTGGCCGTCCACGACGTGAGCGACCGATGAGGTCTCCGGCTGCAACAAAGGTGCGGCCGCTTCCACGGTCACAGTCTCGTTGACGCCTCCGACCTCAAGCTCCAGATCGACGGTGCTGGTCGTGCCGGTCTCAAGCACGATGCCGGTGCGGGTCAAGGGTTTGAACCCGATCTTGGCTACGTCGATTTGATATTGGCCGGGGGGCAAAAGCGGTATGGCATAGAGCCCCTGGTCGTTCGACAGGACTTGCCGCTTTAGACCGGAATCCGTGCGCGTTACGGTAATCGCCGCCTGGCTGACGATGGCCTGGCTGGCGTCAGTGACGCGGCCTTCCAGTTGCGCGGTCTGGGCTAGGGCAGGTAAGCCAAACAAAAATAGAGGCGAAACCCAAAGAAACACGTTCAGTAAGACAGACTTTGCCATTGAAGAATCCTCCGTTACGAAAATGACCAAACGCCGGTGCCGTGCGGTAAAGATGCAGCGTTGCAGCTTCGATCAGGAGCCGCCTCGGCTGTTTGGTTCTCCCAGTCTAGGGCATACAAAATAGTTTGTCAATAGAAATAATAGACTATTGTGAAAGTGAATTGCGCGACGTCCAATCCTCGGGCTCCGCAGCGATCCCCACTGCACAGTCAAGTAGTTTGATGGTTTATTAGTACACAGTCATAAAGTATGCTTAAGTATATTTATAATCAATATCTTGACTAGTCATGTATGTCTAGCTGCAATCTTGTAGCGACTTGACATCTGCCCCGGCATATCCTAAACTCGACAAGATCGAAGGCTAGGAGCTTTCCCGCATGCATCCATGCTTAGTTGACACACACAGCCAAATCACTCCAGAGGAAACCGTGCAGATTCCGACGACGCTTTTGGAAGCGATGCGCTTCTACGGCGACCCGGATGTGGCCACACGGACGCTGGCGACGGCCCGCTGGGGAGCCGCCACGGAATGCCTGCATTGCCATTCCAGGGATCGCCATTTTTATATTTCGACCCGGCGCATCTGGAAGTGCCGCTCGTGCCGGAAGCAATTCTCGCCCAAGGCCGGCACGATCTTCGAGGACTCGCCGATCAGTCTGGACCGCTGGCTGATTGCGATCTGGATGGTGGCAAACAGCGAGCAGCGCGTCAGCACGTATAAGCTCCACCGGTTGCTGGGAGTTACCCAAACCACTGCAACGTTCATGCTCCGGCGCATTCGGCTGGCGATCCAAGCCCGAAGCTCCGCGAGCGAGAGGAGTGCGGCAATTGCAGCCGTCTGGGCGCGATGACGAAGCCGAAAGAAATCAAGCCGGAAGAGCCGCATCCCGATAAGCACGCCAGATTCATCCGCCTGCTGACCGAGATCGCGGCCGTGCCCAAAACCGCCATTTACGAACTCGATCCGAGATTGCGGCCCAAGCCCCGGCCCATTTCGGGCGAGACCAAGAATGAAGAGTAACCGGGCCGACGGGGCAGGACATGGCACCGATAACCAACGAAGCCAATTCCGGGAACTCGCGCCACGCAGCGTGAGTTTCTGCTCGGTCTTAAAAAATTTACACACCACTAAGTAGTGGGTGTTTACAACATCACCGGTCGCAAACTAGACTTGTAAATCTATCTATTCAATAGACTCACTCTACTATCGGAGACAAACATGCATTACCGCAATACCATTCGAATCGTTTCGCTGCTGGTTTTTGCAGCCCTTCAAGCTCTTTACGCCCAATTAGATACAGGAGCCATCTCGGGCATCGTCAAGGATTCTTCGGGAGCCGTCCTGCAGTCCGCAAGAGTGACCATCGTCGAGACGGAGACCGGCATTACGATCTCGCTGCTGTCGAACGGCGACGGATTCTACTCGGCGCCCTCGCTGCATATCGGTAAGTACAAGATCTCGGCATCGGCTGCCGGTTTCAGCACGGAGACCCAGGCAGGCATCGATCTCAGGGTCCAGGACCGGCTGAATCTCGACTTCACGCTGGCGCCCGGCCAAACCAGCACGGTCGTCACGGTGGAAGGAGGTGCTCAACTGCTCCAAACCGAAGACACCTCGATGGGGCAAGTGGTGGACGATGCAACCATGCAGAACCTGCCTTTGAACGGACGGAACTATATCCAGTTAGCGACGCTGGGGTCCGGAACATCGCCATCGCGGCGCGGGGCTGAACGCGACACTTTCATCGCGAACGGCGCGCGCGAGCTACAAAATACATACCTGCTGGACGGCGTCGACAACAAGAACAAGATCGTGGGATTCGACAGTTCCGCCGCGCAAGCCATCGAGCCGGTGATCGACGGCGTACAGGAGTTCAAGGTTGAGACCAGCACGTTCTCGGCGGAGTACGGCCAAGCCGCCGGCGCGGTGGTCAACGTAACGCTAAAATCCGGCACCAACCAGTTCCACGGCAGCATGTGGGAGTATATCCGGAATTCATTTTTTGACGCGACGCCGTACTTCCAGGTACTGGGGCAGAAGCCCGACTACAACCTGAATCAATTCGGCGCCACCTTCGGCGGCCCGGTGATCAAAGACCGCACGTTCTTCTTCGGAAGCTGGCAAAGCTTGCGTGCCGTGGATGAAGTGCCGCAGTTGGCGACTGTTCCGACGCTGGCGCAACGTGGCGGAGTATTTACTACCGCGATATACGATCCCAACTCGACCGTGGCGAATCCCAAAGGATCGGGATATGTGCGCACGCCCTTCCCCCACAACACGATTCCCGCCAGCGACTTGGACACCGTATCGGCCCAGTTGCTGCCGTTGTATCCGCTGCCGAACCTTACGGGCGCGAGCAACTACTTCTCCGACCAGAAAGAGCGGCTGGCAAACGACCAATACAACTTCCGGCTGGATCACCGGTTCAACGACAAAGACACCTTCTTCGCGCGCTATTCGCGGACCGAGGGCGAGAACATTCTGCCCGCGCCGTTGCCGCCGCCGGCCAGCAATCCCAGCGATGTGTGGCCGGATGCGCGCTCGTTGGCGGCCAGCGAGACACACATCTTCCGCCCCAACCTGATCAACGAATTGCGTTTCGGTTACATGGAGACGCGCGAAATACAGCAGGTGCCCGGCGTCAATGAGGACGCCCAATTCGGCATCACCGGCGCTCCCAATTATCCGGAAGTTCACGGTTTGCCGACTTTCGCCATCAGCGGCCTGAACACGCTGGGCACCACCGGTCCCGGCACGCTGCCGCTGGGCGCCACCGGGTCTGGTAACCTGCCGCTCAACAAACAGGGCAAGAACCAGCAGTTTTTCGATAACCTCTCGTGGGTTAAAGGGCGCCACACCTTGAAGTTCGGAGTAGACGTCGAACAAGTAATGCTGTATGGGTATGTCACTCTTTCAGCCCGCCCCGCTCTCACTTTCACAGGTGTCTTTACCCAGAATCCACAGAGCCGCTCCGGCACGGGATCGGCGTTCGCCGACTTCCTGCTTGGGGAGGTGAATCAGCTTACCGTTTCCACCCGACCCAGGAACTGGGAAAAGCAACACACTGCGGAAGGTTATGTTCAAGACGACTGGAAAGTCAGTCCCAAGCTGACGGTGAACCTGGGCCTGCGTTACGAGTTGGCAATGCCTTGGTACGAAATCCATAATGACTTTTCCGATTTCATTCTCCAGCCTGGCCCTGCCTACGGCTTGCTGGTGACGGCGCCGGACGCCAGCACGTACGGCTTAAGAAACTCGTTTGCCACACCGGACACCAAGAACTTCGCGCCGCGCGCCGGACTGGCTTATCAACTGACGCCTAAGACGGTGATTCGCAGCGGATTCGGCGTATTCTACGGACGCACGGATGAGAACTTGGGCATCTCCAGCCGGCCCACCAACAATCCGCCGTATTTCCTGCGCTCGATCGACACCAGCGACCAGATTCACACGCTGATGACGCTCGAGGGAGGCATACCGCCGAATCTTTTGAATCCGAACGACGTGATTAACTCGAACGTGAATTCGTGGCCCACCTATATGCCCCTGCCCTACACGTACGAGTGGAATCTCAACCTTCAACAGCAGTTGGCATCTGGATTTACGCTCCAAGTCGGCTATGTGGGCTCCGCTTCGCACAATTTGTACGTCGACCCGAACTTCAACCAGCCCCAACCTGGTCCCGGCTCCGTTGCTTCGCGGGAGCCTTTTCCGCAGTACAGCCAGATTCTGGCCTTTCTGCCGCTGGATCGATCCAACTACAATTCAATGATCGCGCAGATTGAGCGGCGTTTCCGTAACGGGTTCAGTTTCCTCGGCGCCTACACCTGGAGCCACTCGAACGACTATGGCGGCCAGGTTTCCGATAGTCTCGATTATGGGCCGCAGAACCCCTATAACTGGACGTCGAACTATGGCAGTTCCAACTTCGACGTGCGCAAGCGCTTGTCCCTGAGTTACATCTACGAGTTGCCGTTCGGCCGCGGCAAAGCATTGGTCAACCAGCCGGGCATTGCGCGTGCCATCCTAGGTGGTTGGCAGGTCTCCGGCGTCTCGGCGTATCAGACCGGGCTGCCATTCACGCCCATTTTGAGCTTCGATCCGACGAATACCGGCACCACCGCGCGCCCCAATGTCGTGCCCGGCGTGGCGTTCTATCCCAGCCCAAGCCGAACCAGTTGGTTTAATAGCGCGGCTTTTGTCGCTCCGGCCGCCTACACTTACGGAAACGCCGGACGCAACATTCTGCGAGGCCCGAACACGTTCAACACTGACGTGGGACTGCTACGGTCGGCCACTTTCAAAGAAAAGTACAACCTGCAGTTCAGCGCGCAGGCGTTCAACGTGTTCAACACTCCGCAATTCGGCTTGCCGAACAACACGATCGGCGTGTCCACGACAGGTGTCATCACTACGGTAGTCACGCCCGAGCGGCAGTTACAGCTTGGCCTGCATTTGCAGTTCTGACATGGCAACTCGAATGAGTAGAACCACGAGACGCAGTTTATTCAAAAGCGCGGGAGCCCTGGCCGGACTGGCTGGGCTTCCCGCAGGAGCCGGCGCCGCTCCCCAAGCCGCTAGCAGTGCGGGCTCCCACTGGGAGCGGCCACCCAAGCAACAGGGAAACAACCTGAATGTCATCCTGCTGGTTTCCGACACATTCCGGGCAGATAACCTGGCGGCTTATGGAAGCCAGTGGGTGGAGTGTCCGAACCTGAACCGTTTTGCCGAACAGGCGATTGTTTTCGAAGATGCCTACCCGGAGGGAATGCCGACAATTCCCATCCGGCGCCAGTTGTACACGGGCCGCCGGATTGTCCCGACTTATTACTATTACCAGCACGAACCCGTACAACTGCCCGGGTGGCATCACCTCTACAACGAAGATGTGACCTTGAGCGAAGTGCTGAGCGAAGCGGGTTATGCCACGGCGCTCATCGCCGATCTGCCGCACCTGCAAAGGCCGGGCCGCAATTTTCATCGCGGCTATCGTTACTTCGACTGGGTACGCGGCCAGGAGATCGACTATTACGGCCAGGCGCCGCGTAAGGAGCCGGACTTTCTGGACTTATATCCGGCTGAGTATCTGGACCAGCCGCAACTGAACAAGCAGTTCGCCGCCGGCCAGCAATTCCGTGCGTTTCTGAATCAGTACACCGCCAATCGCAAGCGCTGGCTGAAGGACGGCGACTCACTCGCGGAACAGACCGGGCGCAAGGCGGTCGCCTGGTTGAAAGAGAATCGTCAGGAAGCTCCTTTTTTCTTGCACGTAGAGGCCTTCGATCCACACGAGCCGTGGGATCCGCCGCAGCAGTTTCTGGAGAAGTATCTCAAAGAGCCGGGCCCGCATAGCTGGCCGGAGCCTCCTTACGGCGATGTCCAGGTCCCGCCCGAAGGGGTCCGTCGGCTGCGCGCCAACTACGCGGGCGAAGCTACGAACGTGGATTTCTGGTTCGGCAAGATTCTGGACACGGCGGAGGGGCTTGGACTGCTGGAGAACACCGTGGTCATCTTCATGTCGGATCACGGGGCGATGCTGGGCGAACAGGGTCAGTTCGTGAAGGGACCGGAGAGATTGCGCAAGCAGGTCACCCACGTTCCGCTACTGGTGCGTGTGCCGGGGAACCAGTTCGCAGGCAGGCGGGTACCCGGTTTCGTGCAGATTCCGGACATCATGCCCACCATTCTCGGCAGGCTGGATTTGAAAGCGCCCGCGCGAGTGACTGGGAGTGACCTCTGGCCCTTTGTTGCGGGGCAGCGCTCCAACCCGCGCGACCACGTGGTGCAGGCGTACGGCTGGATTGCGGCAGTACGCACGCCGGAATGGAACTATTCGGCCATCTGGAACAGGGAGAAGTACGAAGGCCGCTACGCGCCCCAACTTTACGACCGCAAGAACGACCCCGAGGAACTGCATAGCGTTGCGGACCAGCATCCCGCGGTAGTCAAGGACCTGCAAACCAAACTGGAGCAGTACATTGCTTCAGGCTGGGGAATCACCAACGGCAGCTTTAACGAAAAGGCCGGTTAGCCGGCGGCCCCTGAGTGACAATCATGAGACCAGATCGAGTTGTGGCTGTGTTGTTGACGCTTTCCGCGGCATGCGCGGCGCCTGCCCAGGTCAGTGTACGAATTCTGCTGGGGGTCGGAGACACCGAGTCTGTGCGATGGGATGGCACTATCGCCGCGCAAGGCGGTAAGATCGCCTCGCTCACGCCATGGCGGTTCGAAGGAGCCGACGCCATCGTCGGCTCCACCTGGCATTTGAGCACGCACCCGATTCGCCTGTTCAATGGGGGAACGCAGGTCTCGTCGCGGGGCGTCAGCAACGTGGTTGCCAACGGCCTGATCGTGAATCTATCCGACACCGCTGGGGGCGCCGCACTCAAGCTGACGACGGCGCAGGGCGATTTCACCGTGGCGTTGGACGAACTGGCATATGGAAAGCCGGTTCCGAAGTTGAATGGCCGGGTAGTGGTGGATCGCATCCCTGCGAGCGTACAGCTTACGACTACGCCGGACGAAGAGGATTATCCTTCGGCCGTCGCCGGCAAGAATGGCGATGTGTGGCTGGCTTACGTGGTGTTCCATCATAATCCGGACCACAATAGCCTGCGGGCCGCGCTCGAAGCCACGCCGAAGGATTTTGCGAAATGGAAGAGTCCCACCGGCGGCGACCAGATATTCGCGCGCAAATTCAGCGGGGGCACGTGGGGCAAACCCATCGCCATCACCGCGGGGGGCGGCGACCTGTACCGCTCTGCGATTGCGGTCGACGGCCAGGGGCGGCCGTGGGTCTTCTGGGCGCAGAACGTGAAGCCTGTGGGCGGACGGGCGAATTTCGAAATCTTCGCTCGCCCGATTCAGAACGATGCGCCCGGCGCGCAGGTGCAGATCTCCAACGATCCCGGCTCGGATATCGATCCGGTGGCCGCGACCGATGCGAGCGGCAATGTCTGGGTCGCTTGGCAGGGCTGGCGCAACGGAAAGGCGGCGATCTTCGCAGCCTCGCAGAATGGCAGCAAGTTCAGCGCGCCGGCCGCGGTTTCGCAATCGTCGGGCGACGAATGGAACCCGGCTATTGCCGCGGATAAGAGCGGGCGGATCACGGTGGCATGGGATTCTTATCGCAACCAGAACTACGACGTCTATCTGCGCACGGTTTCGGGCGGCGCATGGGGGCCGGAGACGCCGGTGGCGGCCAGCGCGCGTTATGAAGCCTACCCATCCATCGCATATGACGGCGGCGGCAGATTGTGGGTAGCGTACGAAGAAGGCGGCAAGGGCTGGGGCAAGGACTTTGGAGCTTATAACACCAACGGCGTGGCGGTGTATCAGGGGCGCGTGATTCGTCTGCGCGGCTTCGAGCCGGACGGGCGCGCGGTCGAACCGGCCGGCGACCTGGGCGCGGTGCTGCCCGGCATGCCGAACATACAGATCGACAAGGCGGGCGCGCAAAACGATTTTCAGAAGCTCGATCCGGATGTGAAGAACGCGCAGACACGCGATCCGGACCGGACGGCGCGCAATATGCAAAACGCGCGGAACACGCTGCCGCGTCTGGCTGTCGACGACTCCGGCCGCATCTGGCTGGCTTTCCGCAGCGCCCATCCTATCTGGTGGAGCGCGCTGGGAACGGTTTGGACCGAGCACGTGGTGTCTTTCGACGGCAAGGCATGGAGCAGCCCGATCTATCTGAACCACTCGGATAACCTGCTCGACAATCGCCCGGCGCTGGTTTCGACGCGCGCGGGGCAACTGCTGGTGCTGGGATCGTCCGACAATCGCCGGCAGTATTATCTCGGCGAGAACATCAGCTCGCCGCTGGGCATCGTAGCGAGTTCGAAAACCGATCCTTATAACAACGATTTGTATGCCAACGAGATCGATCTGGGTCCGACATCGCAGCCAGTGGCCTTGACCGACGCCAAGCCGGTGGAAGTTGCCGGACCGCAGGTGGCGGACTCGACCGACCTAAGGCTGGTAAGCCTGATTCGCGACTACAAAGTGAGCGGCCCCGACCTGAAGGTTGTGCGCGGCGAGTTTCACCGGCACAGCGAGATCTCCATGGACGGCGGCAACGACGGCACCATCCTGGATCAGTATCGCTACATCCTGGACGCGGGGGCGCTCGACTGGGTGGGTTGCTGCGACCACGACAACGGCGCGGGCCGCGAATACACCTGGTGGATCAGCCAGAAACTGACCGACATCTTTTACTCTCCGGGTAAGTTCGTTCCCATGTTCAGCTACGAGCGGAGCGTGAACTATCCCGAAGGCCACCGCAATGTGATCTTCGCGCAGCGCGGCGTGCGGACCCTGCCGCGGTTGCCGATCAGCAAGGAGAACGAGAATGTCCATGCGCCCGATACCTTGATGCTCTATTCGTATCTGAAGTACTTCCACGGCATCGCGGCGTCGCACACCAGCGCCACTGGAATGGGTACCGACTGGCGCGACAACGATCCGGCGGCCGAGCCGGTGGTCGAGATCTACCAGGGCGACCGGCAGAACTACGAGATGCCGGATGCGCCGCGCTCTAATTCGGAGAAGGATTCGATCGGCAACTGGCGGCCCAAGGGATTCGTGAGCCTGGCGCTGGCCAAGGGATACAAGCTGGGTTTCCAAGCCAGCTCCGATCACATCTCCACGCACATGAGCTACTGCAATATTCTGGCGAAGGACCTTACGCGCGAAGCGGTGCTGGAAGGTTTCCAGAAGCGGCATGTCTACGGTTCCACTGACAACATTCTGGCCGATGTGCGCAGTGGGCCAAACCTGATGGGGGATGTGTTCTCCACCGCGGAATCGCCGAATCTGCACGTGAAGCTGGACGGCACATCCAAGTTCGCCAAGGTAGTCGTGGTCAAGGACAACGAGTATGTGTACTCGACGCAGCCAGGTTCAGACAAGGTGGACTTCTCCTGGCGCGACAATGCGCCGGTCAAAGGGAAGACCAGCTATTACTATGTGCGCGGCGAGCAGGATAACGGCGAAATCGTGTGGGTGTCGCCGATGTGGATCACTTATACCGGGAAGTAGAACGTACAGCTTTGTGGGGCAGACCTGGCCGACGTGGACGTCGGCCGCAGGACTGGAGTCCCGCCCCACATTGCGGTAAAAGGCCGATTGCCAATCGGCCTGCAGGTTACCAACCTGCCCCACGCTGAGGGGAGAGTGGAGATATGTCGGGACGTTCGTTATTCATATTACTGCTAGGTGTTATTCCGGTTCGCGCCGAAGTCGGGGTGCGCGTGTTACTGGGCCTAATGGACCGCGAAGGGAAGAAATGGGATGGCTCGGCTTCCATCGATCGGGGCAAGATCGCGAAGATCGATCCGTGGCGGTTCGGCAAGGACGATGAGATCGCCAGTGACGGCTCGTGGAAAATATCCACCGCTCCGGTCCTGTCGTTCCTGCACCTGGTCCAGCGCCAGACGCCGCCGGTGGGCCCTAACGGAGTGATCCTGTGGCTCAGCGGCGAGGATGAGAGCAGCCAGATCACTGTGAAGACTCCAAAAGGGCCTTTCAGCTTCCGCCTGGCGGACTTGCCCTATGGCAAGTTCCACTACGCGCTTGAGGGCAACGCCGCCGCCGACCGCATCCCGCCATCGTGGCGATTGACCGATTCTCCCGATGAGCAGGATTACCCCGCGGCCGCCGTGACTCCCAATGGCGACATCTGGCTGGCGTACGTCGAGTTCCGGCACCATCCCGATCATGACAAGCTGCGCGCGCCGTACAAGGATCCGCCGAAGGATCTGTCGGCGCTGGACGCGCCGGCCAAAGGCGATCAGATCCTGGTGAAGCGGTTCTCCGGAAACCGGTGGGAGGAACCGATTGCCATCACGCCGCCGGGCGGCGACCTGTATCGGCCGGCGATTGCCGTGGATGGCTCGGGAAGGCCCTGGGTGTTCTGGTCCGCCAACCAGAAGAACAATTTCGATCTCTGGGCGCGTGTAATCGAAAACGGCGCACCCGGCAAGACGGTGCAGATTTCGAACGCCCCGGGGTCGGATGTGTTTCCCGCCGCGGCCACGGATTCAAGCGGCCGCGTGTGGGTGGCCTGGCAAGGCTGGCGCGAGGGCAAAGGCGTCATCTTTGCGGCGACTCAGGAAGGCACGAGTTTCTCCGCCCCCGCGGCGGTATCCAATTCAACCGGCAATGAGTGGAACCCGGCCATCGCCGCGGATACGTCTGGACGAGTGACTGTAGCTTGGGACTCCTACCGCAACGGCAGTTACGACGTCTATGCGCGCACCGCCACGGCGCCAGGCGAATGGGGCAACGAAATCCCAGTGGCCGCGACGCCGCTCTACGAGGCCTATCCTTCGATCGCCTATGACGCTCAAGGGCGCTTGTGGATCGCTTACGAAGTGGGTCCCGACAGTTGGGGCAAGGATTTCGGAGCGCATCGCAGCACGGGCGTTCCGGTCTATGAATCGCGCGGAGTCCGTTTGGTGGGCTTGGACCGCTCCGGAAAACTGATTCGGCCGGCAGCCGATCCGGGCAGCGCTCTGCAGGGGTTGGCCGATATCCGCGAAGATGGCGGCGGCCGCCAAGGCGACATCAAAGGTTGGGAGCGCTCCAACCCCGAAGCCTTCACACAGCGCGCCTCCAACGCGCACCCCTGGCCGGCCAACAATCCGCGCAACAGTCTGCCGCGCCTGACGGTAGATGCCTCGGGCAGAATCTGGCTGGCGTTCCGCAGCATGCACCCTTCGGTCTGGACGCCGATCGGCACGTCGTGGTCCGAGTATGTGATTTCATACGACGGCAAAGCCTGGACCGGACCGGTCTACATTTTCCGCAGCGACAACGTGCTGGACAACCGGCCAGCCCTGGTTTCACAACGCGGAGGGGAGTTGGTGGTAATCGGCTCGTCGGATTCACGGCGCGAAATTCAATACATGCTGAAGAAGGGCTGGAACCTGCAACAACTGCTGGGCTCCGCCATACCCGACCCTTACAACAACGATCTCTATGCAAGTTTGTTGAACCTACCGCCTTCCCCGGCGCCTGTACCAAGCCGGGAGGTTGGTCTGCCGCCCGTTCCGGCTGTTGTCACAGCTTCGGAGGAGGAACGGGCGGGCACGGCCAATGTTCGCGCGTATCGCATCAATGGCCAGGAGGGCACGCTGCAGATTGCGCGCGGCGAGTTCCATCGTCACAGCGAGATCTCCATGGACGGCGGACTGGATGGCAGCCTGATCGATCAGTGGCGTTACATCCTGGACGCCGCGGCGCTCGACTGGGTGGGCTGCTGCGACCACGACAACGGCGGCGGGCGCGAGTACAGTTGGTGGACCACCCAGAAACTCACCGACGTTTTCTACACGCCGGGTAAGTTCGCGCCCCTGTTCAACTACGAGCGCAGCGTTTCCTATCCCGAGGGCCATCGCAACGTGGTTTTCGCGCAGCGCGGCATCCGCCCGCTGCCGCGGCTTCCCAAAGTTGAAGAGACCTCTACGGGACACGCTCCCGATACGCTGCTGTTCTACGAGTACCTGAAGAAGTTCAACGGCCTGACGGCCTCGCATACCAGCGCGACCGATATGGGCACCGACTGGCGCGACAACGATCCGGAAGCGGAACCCGTGGTGGAAATCTATCAGGGCATGCGGCAGAACTATGAAATGCCCGACGCGCCGCGTTCCAACTCCGCCACTGACTCCATTGGAGGATGGCGGCCGAAAGGATTCGTCAACCTGGCGCTGGAGAAGGGCTACAAGCTGGGCTTCCAGGCCAGTTCCGATCACATCTCGACGCATCAGAGCTACGCGAATGTGCTGGTCACCGGCAACACGCGCGAGGCCCTCATGGACGCGCTGCGCAAGCGGCACGTCTACGCATCCACCGAGCAGATCGTGGCGGACGTGCGCAGCGGTCCGTATCTGATGGGCGATATCTTCTCGACCGCCGAAGCGCCCAACCTGCACGTGAAGCTGGCCGGCTCGAATAAGTTCTCCAAGGTGGTGATCGTGAAAGACAACGAGTACGTGTATTCGACCGAGCCCGGTTCGAACAGTGTCGAGTTTTCCTGGCGCGACAACACTCCCTCGAAAGGAAAGACCAGCTATTACTACGTACGTGGAGAGCAGGACAACGGCGAATTGGTGTGGGCCTCGCCGATGTGGATCACTTACACGGGGAAATAACGCGTGCATGTACACTTACCCACCGAACCGGTCTACGATGAACGCAGGCAACTCATCCAGCAGTTCGGCTTTGCCGCGTTCATCGGCATCCTTTTATTACTGAACGTAACTGGTACTCTCACCACGGTCGCCGGCATCGATGCCGCGGCGATCCTCACCTTGATCGCCGGTTATCGCACATTCTTCACCGCCATCTCCGGATTGTTGCAACGCAAGATCTCGGCCGATCTGGCTATCTGTATCGCGGTGATTGCGGCGCTGGTTTCGGGCCAATATCTGGCGGCGGCCGAAGCCATGTTCATCATGCTGATTGGCGAGGCGCTGGAGGGTTACGCTGCCGGGCGCACGCACGCCGCCATTCACCGTTTCGTGGAACAGCTTCCGCGGCATGCGCGGGTGATCCGCAACGGCGCGGAGGTCGAAATCGACGCCGCGCAGTTGGTCCCGGGCGATATCGTGTTGGTGCGGCCGGGCGAGCGCATACCTGCCGACGGCGTGATTCATTATGGCGCTTCGAGTATCGACGAGAGCACCATCACGGGCGAGCCGCTGCCCCGTGACAAAGCCCCGGGCGACGAGGTTTTTTCGGGCACCCTGAACGGCTTGGGCATGCTGCGCCTTACGGTCACGCGCGCGGGCGCGGAGACCACTCTGGCGCGGGTCATCAAGCTGGTGGAACATGCGCGGGAGCGGCGGGCTCCGGTGGAACGGCTGGCGGACCGGTTCGCGCGTTACTTCTTGCCCGCGCTGTTGCTGGTTGCGGGACTGACTTTTTACTTCACGCGCGATTGGATGCGCACGGTGGCAGTGCTGATCGTGGCGTGCCCGTGCGCGCTCATTCTGGCTACGCCGGCGGCCATGGTAGCGGCTGTGGGGGGCCTGGCGCGGCGCGGCATCCTGGTGCGCGGCGGCGCCGTGTTGCAGAATGCCGCTAAGGTCGATGCCGTATTCTTCGATAAAACGGGCACGGTCACCGAAGGGCGTTTCGGCGTGGTCAAAGTGGCCGGGCTAGGGCGCAGCGAATCCGACGTTCTGGCGCTGGCCGCCGCGGCGGAGTATGGGTCGGAGCACGTGCTGGCGCGCGCCATTCTGGAAGAGGCCCGGCAGCGCGGGATCGCCATCGCGCAGCCGGACGAAGCGCGCATCGTTCCGGGCCGCGGCGTGGTGGCGAAAGTTGCCGGGCGCACCATCCTCGCGGGAAACGCCGGCTTCCTCGCGGAACACAATATCTCCGGCCTGGAACCGCTGTTGGAGGAGGCCGATCGCTACGGCGCGACAGCGGTGCTGGTGGCCGAAAACGGCGTCCTGGCGGGCGACCTCCTCCTTCGCGATCGTGTTCGCGAAGGCGCCCGCCGGGCGATTCACGATCTCGAGCACCTGGAAATCTCCCACCTCACAATGCTTACGGGAGACCGCAAACGCGCGGCGGAAGCCATCGCGCGTGAGGTGGGACTTCACCACGTCGAGGCCGGCCTGTTGCCAGAAGAGAAGCTGGAGCGCATCCGGCACGCGGCGGCCCATGGACACACGGTCGCCATGGTGGGCGACGGGCTGAACGACGCCCCTGCGCTGGCAGCGGCACAGGTGGGCATCGCGGTGGGCGGGGCCAACGACATCACCGCCGAAGCCGCCGATGTGGTGTTTCTGGGCCATTCGCTGGAAGCGTTGCCGAAACTATTCGAGGTCAGCCGCCGGGCGATTCGCACGGCTTGGCAGAACATGATAATTTTCGCCGGCATCGTGAATGCGGTGGCCATCACAGCCGCCGCCACCGGCAGGCTGGGCCCCATCGGCGCCGCCTTCACCCACCAGATTGCGTCGCTGCTGGTGGTGCTGAACTCGCTGCGGCTGCTGCACGTGGGGGGACGTGCGGGCCGCTTCGCCTGGGTCGCGCCGAAGCTACACCATCTTTCGCACGAACTGCAGCATCTATCGCACCACGTCGACCCCAAGCGCTGGTTCGATGAAGCCATCGCGCACCGGCGGGTGTTGGCGCGTCCAGCTCTGGCTGCAGCAGCGGCCTTGATTCTGGTAAGCGGATTCTATTCGCTCGCGCCCAATGAAATCGGGGTTATTGAGCGGTTTGGCCGCAAGATTCTGCCCTACCAAGAGCCGGGCTTGCACTACAAGTTGCCATGGCCCATCGAGCGGCTTACGCGCGTGAAAGGCCGCAGCGTGCGCGTGGTGGAGGTCGGCTTCCGGTCCGGCGCGGCGTCGGGCGAAGCGGAGCCGGCCGCTTATGAGTGGAACGTGCAGCATCGCTCCGGCCGCTTCCAGCGCAGGCCGGAAGAGTCGCTGATGCTGACCGGCGATCAGAACATGATCGAAGTGAACGCGGTGGTGCATTACCAGATGGCGCGGCCGGACGATTTCCTGTTCGGGCAGCTCGACGCCGAAACCACCGTGCGCACCGCCGCCGAATCCGCGCTGCAGACCACCGTATCGACCGCGCCGCTCGACGATGTGCTGACCACCGGGCGCAGGGAAATCGAAAGCCGCGTGCTGGCCGCCTTGCAGGCCAAGCTGGATCGCTACGGCGCGGGCGCGCGGGTGGTGCGGGTGAAACTGCTGGACGTGCATCCATCGCTTGAAGTGGTGGACGCCTTCCGTGAAGTTTCGGGCGCTTTCGAGGAAAAGAACCGGCTGATCGACGAGGCCGAAGGATACCGCAACGAACAAGTTGCGCTGGCGCGCGGCAATGCCGAAGCGCGCCTGAAAACCGCGGCGGGTTACAAGGCCAGCCGCATCTTGCGCGCCGATGGCGACGGCAGCCGCTTCGATCTGGCCGAGAGCGCCTTCAATACCGCGCCCGCGATTCATGGACTGCGGCTCTACCTCGAAACTATGGAGCAGGTGCTGCCGGGCAAGAAGAAGCTGATCCTGGATTCGGCGAAGGGGCGGCGTCATTTATTGCTGCTGGAGGATGGCGTGGAAATCGCGCCGCCGGGCAGCTTGAGCTTGGGACAGTAGGGTTGGGAGGCCCTGCTCTTCAATGCGTCTTACAAAAACACATTATTGGGCCGGCGCGGCAGTGGCGCTGGTGTTGCTGGCGTGGCTGACATTTTTCTCCGTACGCGAAACCGAGTTCGCGCTCATTACGCAGTTCGGCAGGCCGGTGCGGACGGTTACCGACGCGGGTTTGCACGTCAAGTGGTTCTTCCAGAGCTCCACTTACTTCGACCGCCGGCTGCGCGTGTACGATCCGCGGCCGAGCGAGTTTCTGACGCGAGACAAGAAAAACCTGGTCATTGAAAGCTACGTGGCATGGCGCATTCGCGATCCCAAACATTTCGTGGAAACCGTGGGCGATCCGGTGTCGGCGGAGATGCGGCTGCACGACATCGTATGGTCCGGGCTGTCGGCAGTGTTGGGCACGCACGATCTGGATTCGATCGTAGCTCCCAGTGCGGCTGGCGTGCAGGCGGAGAGCTTTCTCGATCAACTGACCGCCGCCACGGGCAGTTCGGCCCTCTCGCAATACGGCATCGAGATCGTGGACGTGCGTATCAAGCGGTTGAACCTGCCGGAGCAGAACAAGCAGAGTGTCTATGCGCGCATGCGCGCCGAGCGCGAGCGCATCGCCCGGCAGTACCGCGCGGAAGGCGAGGAGCAGGCGCTGCGGATTCGCGCGGACGCCGACCGGCAGCGTGACGAAATCCTCTCGGCCGCTTACAAGGAAGCGGAAAAGACGCGCGGCGAAGGCGATGCGGCGGCCACGCGAACTTATAGCCAGGCTTACTCCCGCAATCCCAAGTTTTATAAGCTGGTGCGCACGCTGGAATCTTATAAGAAGATTCTGGACGACAAGACCACCGCCATCCTCAGCTCCGACTCGGAGTTGCTGAAGGTGCTCATGAAGGGCGAGGGCGCGCAATGAGCACGATCCCGCTGGTGGAGCACCATCATCATCACGGTCACGATCATCCTCACGATCACGACAACGGCCATTCGCACGAGCATCATCATCACGAACATCCCCATGAGGAGAAGGCCCGCCCGGCCCGTCCGTGGAGCCGGCGCAAGCAGTTGGCGATGGCCGCCGTGGCTCTGTGGCTACTTAGCGGAACTTACATCGTGTCCGCCGACCAGCAGGCGGTGGTGACTCGATTCGGCCGGGTGATCGAGCCGCGCGTTTTTCCGGGCATCCATATGTCGCTGCCTTGGCCCATCGATCGCGTCACCAAGCTCAAAGTGCGGCAACTGCAGAGGCTGGTAGTGGGCGGCGATCTGCCCGACAGCGTGCTCGGCCGGACGCAGCCGCTCGCCTCGCAGTTTTTGACGGGCGACCAGAACATCATCAACCTGCGCGCCGTGGTGCAGTACTCAGTGGGTATGCCAGCCGATTACCTGTTCGGCACGCAGGATGTTGCGAAGAGCGTGGCCGCGGCGGTCGAGACCGAACTGGCGCGGCGCATTGGACGGCGCACCGTGGACGCGGTGTTGACCACCGATAAGATTGCCATTCAGGAGGAGGCGCGCGCCGCCGCGCAGAAACTGATCGACGCCTATGGCGCGGGAGTGCGCGTCGCCAGCATCAACATCGAAAGCATGACTCCGCCGTCAGACGCCGCCGAGGCGTTTCGCGATGTGGCTAGCGCGCGCGCGGACGCCGCACGCATCTACAACGAGGCGCTGGGCTACGCCAACGATGAGATCCCCAAGGCGCGCGGCGAGGCGCAGCAGATGACCGAATCGGCGGCAGCCTACAAAGAGACGAAGATCGACGAAGCCGCCGGCGATGCGGCTCGCTTCAATCTGGTGTCGGCCGAGTATGCCCGCGCGTCGGCGGTGAACGGCCGGCGGCTCTACCTGGAAACACTCGAACAGGTGTTGCCCAAAATCAAGAAGCTGATCGTGGACAAGAACGGGAACTTCGATCTGACTATCATCCGGAAGAGTGGAGACACGCCGGCGCGGAGGAATCCATGACCCGCGAACGAAAGGCGCAAGTTGCCACGCTGGCCGTCCTGTTCGCGGCGCTGGCGCTGGTGGCCCTCAAGCGCGGCGGCTGGCAAGCCAGCGCGGCGTCGCTCTCGAACCTGGTGGCGACCCGCTCCCCAGCCGGGGTGAATCCGCAAGATACCGTCTATCGCATGATGGACGCCGCACGCGATGGGGACGTGCGCGCTTATCTCGGCTGTTACACGGGCCAGATGGAGAGTACCCTGCGGCAGATCGCCGCGGAAAAGGGAGAGGCGGCGCTGGCCTCTTATATTCGCAACTTCAACGCTTCGGTCAAGGGCGTCGCGATTCAGGAGCCGCAGTCCACGGCGGAACGCGAAGTCCGCTTGCGCGTGGAGTTCGTGTATCGGGACCGCAACGAAGCGCAGATCTATTACCTGGAGCAGGCCGGCGGGAACTGGAAAATCGCAAGGCAGGAAAACACCGAGGGCGTCAAGACGCTCGTGCCATACGGCACGGCGGTGGAATGAACCTACTGGGCGGGAGTCGGCTGGAGTTCCCAATCGCCGCCGTCAAAAGCTATCTCGTCGGACTTCAGATCCGCGGTGCTTTGGAACCCCTTGGCCAATCCGGAAGCGCCGTGATGCACCGTGCCGCGCACCGAGTGATAGAGTTCGTGGGCCAGCACGCGGCCCAGCACACGGCCGAGCGCCGCATCGCCCAGCCGGCGGTCGGATGCGTATTCGATATCGGGCAGCACGCGGCGGACCGCATCGCAGCGAACCTCGCTGTAGGGGAGCACGCGGCCGTCGACTACCGCGGTGGTGCCTAGCACGAGAATCTCGCGAGTCGCGGGCAGGAAGCCCCCGCAGGCGCATTTCCCGGTAAACTTGACCACTGCCAGCCGCTCAAAGGGCTCGTTTCCTTGATTCTGGGACACCAGCCGCCATGCGATTCCGATGCCCACCCGATCGAGGACACCAGCGGCTTCTTTCCGCATGGCTGCCACGGCGGCTTCGGAAGGGGGTTCGTCGAATTCCAGATAGACACCGACAGGGGAGGCGGCTATCAGAACCGGCGCGAGCACCGTGAGTACGCAACCCAGAACAGGGAGTCGCAGCATGGTCGCACCCCCGCAACCAACCAAATTCTATCACGGTGGGGGCTTGTAAATCAGTTTTATGGAGTTTCGCCTAACACATCGGGGCTGATGTGGGGCGGCCAATCTTGGCCGCAGCCGCCTTTCAGGCGGCCAAGCCTGCTAAACTAAAAAGCCGTCCCCAAAGGGAACCCCGGGCAGAATTGCCCGCACAAGGTCCAAGTCTCGTGCCACTGTACTATGCGAGCCCCAATAGCTGGCGCTGGTCAAAACAGGAGGCCGTTCGCTGTGGTCACGCCGGGCGCCGAACCCGAGTTTCCTGTTTCGAGCATTTCGCAACCCGAGCCCAGCGAAAAGTCGCACATATAGGTGATCAGAGAGCCTGTACCAGCCTTGCGGGCTGCCAGGACCCAGGTCTCGGCAACTCTTGCGTTATCCATTTGCAGACGCACGGTAGCGGTCAAGCCTGGGCTCAGCTCCACGCCAATCTGCAATAGCGGCTTGAAACCCGGTTTTGCCGCTTCGATCCGATATTCCCCCGGCGGCAGCGGTGCCAGTTGAAAGTAGCCTTGAGCGTTGCAGAGAACCTGACGCGTCGATCCCGAATCGACTTGCGTCGCCGTGACGACGGCTGCCGCCACCACGGCCCCAGAGGCATCCGTGATGTGGCCCGTAATCCGGGAATCCTGCGCCAGCAGCGAAGAGCAAAGCCCCAGACACAGCGTAGCCGCCGGATAGAGGCGCCAAGTGAGCTTGCACTGCATGTCTGTTACCGATATCGAAGATTGTCTATAGACGTTATATACTAACTGCCTGTTTTTGTCAAGACCAATCGCTTGTAGTCCGAGCGGAGTGGCTTATTCTGGCATCAGGAGATCCGCGAGATCTCGGGCTTGCACGCGGATCTCGGGAATGGCGATGGATTCCAGCAGCGGCCCCATGCGCAGCGGACCCAGTGCGTAAAGCGGCGGCCGCCGTCCACCGCGCGACGGCAAAAGGGCGCCTCGGTCGTCGGCCAATGCACCCATCCGGTGTGGATCGGGTTGCAGCCAGCCTTGCTCCACCAGATTGCGCAGTAGCGGGTTAGCGCTCCGCGAGAGATCGGTATCGGGACCCGTGCAATTGACGACTCGCTGGACAGTAAGCGTGGCGGTCTCGCCGCAGCCGCGAAGGGCGATGCTCGTTTCCACGCCGTCCTCGACCAGGCGAAGGCCGCGGGTCCGTCCGGCCAGCACCTCGAGGCTGCCGTCGCGAAGCGAATCCTGGACCACCGCTCCAATCTGCGGTGCCATCCGGTGACGGTGCGTATCCCATAAAGGTCGGAGATGGCGGAGAAAGCGCCGCTGTTCCGTGACGGTGAGGCCCTGCCAGTACCGGTTGGTTTCCGGCCGTATCGAATCCACTGCTTCCCGCCACCCTGCCGGGAGGGCCTCGGTCCGCGAAGCGGCCATCCGGATACCGCGCACCAGGTCCTGCAGCCGGGTGCAAGGTGCCATGCGAATCGAGCGATAGACCGGCAACACGTGCGTCTGCGGCAGAAGTCCGCGGCGGGACACCATGTACACTTTGCCGCGGTGCCCGTAATGCCGCAGCGCGAGTAGGGCATCCACCGCGGTGAGCCCGCTGCCCAGCAGCAGCACCGGCGCATGGCGGTCGCTGGTCCCGAAGGCGCCTTCCATCCACGCGATGTTGAAGAAGCGGCCGCTCGAAGCAACCTCCGGAGAGAGACCCGGCCAACCGGCCGGCGCGGTGTTGCCGGTGGCCAGAATCACCGCGTCGCCGTACAGCACATCGGACGACTCCGTCTCTACCGCGACGCTCCCTGTCAGGACGCGTGCTCCCACTGCACGCGAGCCGACGTGGCGGAACTTTCCCCGCCCCGTCCGCAACGCTTCGTCCAGCACGGACCGAATGTAATCCCCGTATAGGCCGCGCGGCGCGAATGAACATTCGGCATATTGGCCCGGCCTAGCGCTTTGCAACCATCGTAGGAAGTGCTGACAGTCGTCCGGAAGCGCAGACATGTTCCCGGCTCGCACATTCAGTAAGTGCAGAGGGCACTTGGTCGAGTAAGCCATACCCCGGCCCAAGTCGGATGCAGGCTCAAGCAGGGTAACTTCAGCTCCGCGAAAGAGTAACTGCGCGGCGGCCAGCACGCCACTCGCGCCCCCTCCGACTATGATCGTCGCCATTGTTCTACTCTTCCTCTAAATGAAGTTTCGCACTCGGTATACCGAGACTAAAGTATATCGTCTCCCGATACAGGACGCACGAAGAAGACAAGAAGGCCCTTGACTACCTATAGTAACTCAGGTTACCATCGACTCCGAGGAATCACAAAAACTCTATGCCCGACAAAGAAGAATCCAAGGCTCTGGCAACCCCGGTCCGTCATACGCTCGGGGAGGCGGCTGCGCGTCAACTCGCGGTCACCACCAAGACCGTTCCCATGATGGAGCAGATCACGCCACGTTGGCTGGTCACGTTCCTGTCGTGGGTGCCCGTCGAGGCGGGCACATACCGGGTGAACAAGGTGAAGCCCACAAGCCCTGGTACCCGCACCGTCGAATGCAGTCCCGACCAAGAGGTCGAACTGCCGGAAATCTACGTAGATTATGAGGAGAAGCCGCGCGAGTACACACTCAGCGCGGTAACTACCACTTTGGATGTACACACCCGCGTCTCCGATCTGTACCGCAGCCCGCACGATCAGATCAAGGAGCAGTTACGCCTCACCATTGAAAAGATCAAGGAGCGCCAGGAGAGAGAGCTAGTCAACAACAAGGAGTATGGGCTACTCAACAACGCGGCACACGGCATGCACGTGAAGACCAGGACGGGCGCTCCCACGCCAGACGATCTTGACGAACTCATCGCGAAGGTTTGGAAGGAGCCGTGCTTCTTCCTCGCGCACCCGCGAGCCATCGCCGCCTTCGGAAGGGAGTGCACCTATCGCGGAGTGCCGCCGCCGACCGCGCTGCTGTTCGGTTCGCCGTTTTTGACCTGGCGGGGAATCCCTTTGGTTCCGTGCGACAAGGTGCCTCTAGACAAGGACAAGACCAAAATCCTGCTTCTTCGTACCGGTGAAAAAAAGCAGGGCGTGGTTGGGCTCTTTCAACCGGGGCTGGTGGGTGAGGTGTCGCCCAGCCTTTCGGTGCGTTTCATGGGGATCGACCACAAGGCGATCGCCTCTTATCTGATATCGCTGTACTGTTCGGTGGCGGTCCTCACTGACGATGCACTCGGTGTGCTGGAAGACGTGCATGTGGGCCAATACCATGAGTACAAGTGATCTTGGTGTGACGGAGTTGCCCGCACCGGCGACCGTGCCGGATGCGGCAACCATCGCCAGGCTGGCCAACGAGTTCTTCGCCGCGCTGCCGCAGAGCCCAGCGCTCCCCGCCGCAGGCCTTCCGGCGCCGCCGCCGGCGGTGACCGACTCGCCCGCGCTACCCTCTACGCCGGAGTTCGCGGCGGCGTGGGCGCCGGACAATCCCCACGCTGTTCCGGTCTACGGAGAACCCGGCTCGCCCGCTTACATACGCAACGCAGCAGACCCGGCGCCTCTGAACGTGGCGCCGTCGTTTCCGGAGTCGAGTGATCTATTCTCGTTTCCCAGCCCGCCCGGTATGCCCCTGGGTCCGGATGTTCCGGCGCTGGCTGTGCCGTTGCCTGCAACGCCGTTCCCTGCAACCACGCCGGCTCCGGTGAGCTTCGAGCAGCCGGCTTGGGACGCAACTTTACAGCAGAAGCCGCCCGCAGCACCCGATCCCATTCTGGATACCTCGGCGCTAGCCCAACTCGCCAACCAGTACTTCGCCGCGTTGCCGCAGAATGCCGCGCCACCGGAAGCCGCTCCGCCGCCGGTGCCCGATCACCACGTGCCGACGCCAGATGCGGAAGATGGCGCGGAGCGTGCAGCGGAAGGTGTCGCGCCGTGGGCCTCCCCGCCGCAGTGGCCGCTGGTGGGCGAGCTGTTCTCCTTTCCGAGCGTGCCGGGGGTGCCGAGCGTGCCGGGGGCTCCAACGCCGCCGGTCGCACCCGGCTTGCCGGCCACACCCGGCTTGCCGGCCGACTCGCCGGAGGCCGAGCGGATTTCGCCGTTCGATGCCGCGCTTTCGTTCCCGGTCACCAGCGACCTGTTCAGTTTGCCGGGCGTACCGGGCGCGCAGTCGCTGCCCGGGACTCCCTTACTGGCTTCGTCGCCGCCGGACCAGCCGGCCGGGGAAGCCGATCTCCGCGCGCTCTCCCCCGCCGTTCCGCAACCGCCGGCGGCGCACTCGCCCACTGGCGCGCTTGCCGCCCCATCGCAACCCCCCGCCGAACCATTCGATTTCCGCCCCCAGATGACCCCGGATTTGGGGCGCGCCAAGCGCCCGTTCGATCCGTACTTAATTCGACGCGACTTTCCGATCCTGCAGGAGCGAGTGCATGGACACCCGCTGATCTGGCTGGATAACGCCGCCACCACCCAGAAGCCCAACGCGGTAATCGATCGCCTGTCGTACTTTTACCACCACGAAAACTCCAACGTCCATCGTGCTGCCCACACGCTCGCGGCGCGCGCCACCGACGCTTACGAAAGCGCGCGCGAGAAAGTGCAGCGCTTTATCAACGCTTCCTCCACGCGGGAGATTGTCTTTGTGCGCGGCACCACCGAGGGCATCAACCTGGTCGCCCAGGCTTGGGGCCGCCGCAATGTACAAAAGGACGACGAGATCGTCATCAGCTGGCTGGAACACCACGCCAACATCGTGCCTTGGCAGCAACTGGCCGCGGAGAAGGGCGCCCGTTTGCGGGTAGCTCCGGTGGATGATCGCGGCGAAGTGATTCTGGAGGAATACGAGAAACTCCTGGGGCCGCGCACGCGGATAGTTGCGTTCACCCAGGTCTCCAATGCGCTCGGCACCATCACCCCGGCGCGCGAGATGGTGGAGATGGCACACCGCCATGGCGCGCGCGTGCTGGTCGATGGCGCGCAGTCCGTCGCGCACATGCGCACCAACGTGCAGGCGCTCGATTGCGACTTCTTCGTCTTTTCGGGCCACAAGATTTTCGGCCCCACCGGAATCGGCGTCCTCTACGGCAAGGCCGACATCCTCGATAACACTCCGCCCTGGCAGGGCGGCGGCAGCATGATCGTGGACGTCACCTTCGAGAGGACCGTCTACCAACAAGCTCCAGCACGGTTCGAGGCCGGCACTGGGAACATCGCCGATGCGGTGGGCCTGGGCGCGGCGCTCGACTACCTGGATGAGGTCGGCATCGAGAATGTGAACCGCTACGAGCACGAGTTGCTGGCCTACGCCACCGCGGCGCTGCTGGCGGTGCCCGGCCTGCGCCTGATCGGAACGGCCCGCGAGAAGGCCGGAGTGCTTTCGTTCGTTCTGGACGAATTTCGCACCGAGGATGTGGGTGTGGCGCTGAATCAGGAAGGCATTGCAGTACGCGCGGGCCACCATTGCGCGCAGCCCATCTTGCGACGTTTCGGCGTGGAGAGCACGGTCCGGCCGTCGCTGGCGCTGTACAACACTACCGAAGATATCGATGCGCTGGTGGCCGCCATCCTGCGCCTGCAGGCCGGCAGGCGGCACGGGAAGCTCTGACCGCAAAGGGGGACACAGGAGGGGATGATCTTCAAGCAGTACTATCTAAACTGCCTGGCGCACGCGTCGTACCTCGTCGCCGATGAGGACGCACGGGTGGCGGCCGTGGTTGATCCCCAACGTGACGTGGATCGTTATATCGAGGACGCCCGGCAGCAGGGGCTTGAGATTCGCCATGTGTTTCTGACGCACGCCCACGCCGATTTCATCGCCGGCCACCTGGAGTTGCGCGAGCGGGCGGGCGCCGCCATTCACTTGGGTGCGCGGGCGAAAGCGGAATACCCATTCGTGCCGATGAACGATGGCGACACCGTGCGCCTGGGCGCCGGCGTCACCTTGCAGGTGCTGGAGACGCCGGGCCACACGCCGGAGTCCATCTGCATCGCAGTTTTCGGATCGTATGCTGTGGGGCAGGTTGCCAACCTGCAGGCCGATTGTCAATCGGCCTTCGCGAGCGAAGCTCGCGTTTCGCAGCCGGAAGCGCCTGCGCCACCTGATGCCGCGGAGCCGTGGGCTGTGCTTACCGGCGACACGCTGTTTGTGGGGGACGTGGGCCGCCCCGACCTGCATGCCTCTCTGGGCTGGAAGCCGGAGGACCTGGCGGCCCTGCTTTACGACTCGCTGCACAACAAGCTGCTGGCGCTCCCCGATGCCACGCGGGTCTACCCCGCGCACGGCGCCGGGTCGCTGTGCGGCAAGGCGCTTGGCTCGGAGAGTTTCTCAACCATCGGCGTTCAGCGGCACATGAATTACGCTCTGCAGCCCATGAGCAAGGACGAGTTTGTCCGCATGATCGTTGCGGACCAACCCGATGCACCGTCGTATTTCCCTTATGATGCCGTGCTCAACACCAAGGAGCGGCCCACACTCGATCAGGCCCTACAGAAGTCCCTGAAGGAGTTGAGTGTCGACGCAGTGCTGCAGCTTCAACGGGAGGGCGCCCAGCTTCTGGATGTGCGGGAGGGGCCCTTTTACGAGGCCGCGCATCTGACGGGGAGTCTGAATATCGGCCTTGGCGGACAATACGCCACCTGGGCTGGCACGATCCTGGACCGTGAACGTCCCATCGTTGCGATCGCCGAGCCTGGGCGCGAATACGAAGCAGTCATGCGGCTGGGCCGCATCGGTTTCGATCGCGTGGCTGGGTACCTGGCGGAGGGAATGCTGGCGCTGACCGGCCGACCCGATCTGGTAGCCGGGACCGAGCGCGTCAGCCCGGAGGAACTGGCGGAGGAACTGCATCAAGCGGCGCCGCCGTTTGTGCTCGATGTGCGCGCGCCGCGAGAGTGCGGCCAAACCCGGATTGCGGGCAGCGTGAATATCCCGTTGAATCAACTTCGGGCACGAATTGCAGAAGTACCTCGGGACCGCCGCGTGGTAGTCCACTGCGCCGCCGGGTACCGCTCCGCGATTGCCGCCAGCCTGCTGCAGCAGCAAGGCTTTGAGAACCTGGCGGACTTAGCCGGCGGGATGCAGGCTTGGGTTGCCGTAGAGCACACACGAATTTAGAAAGGGGATCGCATGTCGAACGTTTACCAAGATAATTCTTTGAGCATTGGCAAGACGCCATTGGTGCGTCTTAACCGCATGGCAAAGGGACTGAAGGCGACCGTGCTGGCGAAAATCGAAGGGCGGAATCCATCGTATTCCGTCAAGTGCCGCATCGGGGCATCCATGATTTGGGACGCCGAAAAAAGAGGCGTGCTGAAGCCCGGCATCGAGATCGTGGAGCCCACCAGCGGGAACACCGGGATCGCCCTGGCGTTTGTGGCGGCTTCGCGGGGCTACGCGCTGACCCTCACCATGCCTGAAACCATGTCCATCGAGCGCCGCCGCGTGCTGGCGGCTTTTGGCGCCAAGCTGGTGCTGACACCCGGTCCGGGAGGGATGTCCGGAGCCGTGCGGAAGGCGGTCGAGATTGCCGAATCGGACCCGCAGCACTACTTTCTTCCGCAACAGTTTGAGAACCCGGCCAACCCCGCCATTCACGAGTCGACCACAGGCCCGGAGATCTGGGACGATACCGATGGCGCCATCGATGTGCTGGTCTCGGGGGTCGGCACGGGAGGAACCATCACCGGCGTCTCCCGGTTCATCAAGAAGACCAAGGGCAAAGCCATCGTCTCGGTGGCCGTGGAGCCCTCCGCCAGCCCGATCTTGACGCAGCAGCGGGCGGGCCTGCCGCTGCAGCCGGCGCCGCATAAGATCCAAGGCATCGGCGCGGGCTTTGTGCCAAAGATCCTCGATCTGTCGCTGGTGGACAGGATTGAGCGGGTGAGCAACGAGGAAGCCATCGAATTCGGACGGCGGCTGGCGCTGGAGGAAGGCATCCTGTCGGGGATCTCGTGCGGAGCCGCGGCGGCGGTTGCCATCCGCCTTGCCAGCGAAGAAGAATTTGCGGGCAAGACCATCGTGGTCATCCTGCCCGATTCCGGCGAGCGGTACCTCTCCACGGCGCTGTTTGAGAATCTGGCCGCGTAAGTTGTCCGTGGGGCGGGCGTCCACGCCTGCGGCGGGTCTCCAGACCCGCCCTTCTTCATTGGGGGCATGTCCATGAATCTGCAAAAGATGAACACGCTGTCCCTGACGTTTGGCAAGGCGCTCGAGGCCAGCCTCAGGAGCGGAGACAAGAGCTTCGAACTCCCCAGCCGCATAGTCGTGGCGGAGATCTGTCACCGCTACGCCGACGCTTTGTTCCCGCTTTTCTACCACAGCGATCGCGGGAGCAACTTTCCCCGCCAGACGCGCGTGTACCTCAAGCACATCGAGAAACTCCTGACCGGCCAGATCTGCTGCGCCATACGTCTGGAGTGCCACTGTCAGGGCAGAAAAGTGCCGCGTGGAATCGAAAAAACGGCACGGGAACGCGTCGACTTGGCCCTCGAGAGTTTGCCGGAGTTGGCCCGCCTGCTGGCTTCCGATGTCGACGCGGCGTACAGCAGCGACCCTGCCGCCGCGGGTCTCGAGCAGGTGTTGCTCAGCTATCCGTGCATCCAGGCCATCACCGTGCAGCGCCTGGCGCATCGGCTTTATCATCTGGAAATTCCGTACATCCCGCGCATGATGACGGAAGCGGCGCACAGTCACACCGGCATCGACATTCACCCCGGCGCCGCGATCGGCGAATCGTTTTTCATCGATCACGGCACGGGTGTGGTGATCGGAGAAACGGCCACCATTGGGAACCGGGTGACTCTCTATCATGGCGTCACCCTGGGAGCCTTTAATCCGCTGGTGAAGGACGATCTGGGCCAGTTGCGCCGCGGCCAATCCAACAAGCGGCACCCTGACCTGGAAGATCAGGTTACCGTGTATCCGAACGCGACCATTCTGGGCGGCCAGACGCGCGTGGGGCATCATAGCGTCATCGGAGGCAACGTCTGGCTGACGCACTCGGTGGTGCCCTACAGCAAGGTCGTCGAGAAGGATCCCGAACTCCTCATTCACGACGGAAGCCCGGAGTCGTTAGGTATATTCACGTCCGCCGGTGCGGGCATCTGACTCGCTCTCGATCACTCGCTGAAGCGCCGCTACCAAACCTGGACCTATCTGCTGGATCTCGGCAATATGCTGCGCGGCAAGATCCTTCAAGATTTGCTCGCCTGCGTCTGACAAAGCCACGATCACCTGCCGCCGGTCGCGCTCACCGGTCCGGCGCTGGACCATGGCGCGCGCCTCCATTCGATCGATCAATTCCACGGCGCTGTGATGGCGAACCTGCAGACGCTCGGCCAGAAAGCCGATGGTCGGGCCACGGCCCTCGCCGTCGAATCCTTTTACAGCCAGTAACAACTGGTGCTGCTGCGGTTCCAGGCCGACGGCCCGGGCGGCCGCCTCGCTGAAATGCTGAAACTTCCGGATTTGGTAGCGGAACTCCGAGAGCGCCCGGAACTGTCCCGGCGAAATGTCTTCGGTCCCCTCAGCGGCGCTGTGCAAAAGGATCTCCGTGGCTGTTCAGCGGCCCATTTGCAACCGAAGGCCATCAATCAGTCTAGTTATCCTATAGACTATATCGCACCGCGTTGAGGATCGTCAAGTTCGCCCAGACGACCTTGATCCTTGAGAGTCGGGAGGTTCTCGAACTTAGTGGGGCAGGCTCCCAGCCAGCGGCGGCCTCTCAGGGCGCCAGAGTCCCCGCGCGGTGTCAGCCCAACCGGTAGGGCGCCCGCATCTCACGGCCCAGCAGCTTAGATGCCTCGCTATCGCCGACGATCTCCATCTTCCCCGCATCCCACTGGATCTTGCGCCCCGTCAGCATGGCGATCTGGCCGAGCCAGCCTGGCGTAGCGGAATGTAGAGCCACGCTTGCCGGCGTCAGCGTCTTTTCGCGCGTGCGCACGCAATCCATGAATTCGCGATAGTGGCCGGGGCTGACCTTCAGCTTCGTCTCGCTCTCGCCGACCTGCTCAGTCAACAGCGACTTGGGCTCGGCGTCGAACTTGCCGCGGTCGACCCACACCCATCCCTTGTCGCCGATCCACTTCGTGCCGCTCTTGATTTCTGGATAGCCACCCGCGATCGTCATCGGCGTGCCATCCGGATAGACGGCGCGCACCTTGTAACGCGTGGCCGTGTTGAAGGGATCGCTGCGCGGCGGGTATTCGCCGACGCCTTCCACCGACACAGGAGCATTAGCGTCCCAGCCCATGCCCCAGTGAGCGATGTCCACGTGGTGGCCGATCCAATCCATCAACTGGCCCCCGCCAAAGTTCAGGTTCCAGCGCCAGTTCACGTGGACGCAGGCTTCGCGATAGGGCATCTCCGCCGCGGGGCCCAGCCAGCGGTCATAATGCAGAGTCGGCGGAGGGGCGCTGATTTCGAGCTTCGACTTGTCCTTCACCTCGTAAAAGCCCGAAGGCAAACCGACTTCGATGGCGCTGATCTTGCCAATGCGGCCATTGCGCACCAGCTCGCAGCCGCGCCGGAAATTCTCCACCGACCGCTGCCAACTGCCGGTCTGCCAGATGCGGCCCTGGCGTTCGCTCTCCTCGACCATGGCGAGGCCCTCGCGGAAGTTGTGCGCCAGCGGCTTCTCACAGTAGATGTCCTTCTTGGCGCGTGCGGCCTGGGTCGCGACAATCCCGTGCCAGTGATCGGGCACCGCGATGCTGACCGCGTCCACGTCGCGCCGCATCAGTACTTCTTCGAAGGCGTGATAAGGCGCGCAACCCTGGTCGCCGTACTCTGTGTCGACCATCGCTTTTCCGCGCGTCAGGTGGCTCTCGTCCAAGTCGCATACGGCTACGATACGCACGTCCTTCAATTTCAGGAATTCCGTGAGGTGGCCGTCGTGGCCCATCCAGCCCAGGCCGATGCAGGCCATGGAGATCCGGTCGCTCGGCGGCGTGGCTCCCCCCCGGCCAAGGGCGCGCGCTGGAATCAACAGCGGCGCCGTCACACTTGCCAACCCGGCATTTCGCAGGAACTTACGTCGTGAGTTCATTGGCTTCTCTCCAAGCGTCAAGCTTAGCGCATTGTGTGGGGCAGGCTGGCAGCACAACTCCCAGTCCCGCCTCTGTTAGAATCCTGCTTAGACCCTTGGCGAGCCAAGGAAGGCATCCGGCAACAGGCCGACTAGCGCCATCCATCGTGGCGGCGGTCTTCGACATTTTTCCGCTTGGGCTGCCGGCCTGGTATCCCGGATCCGAAGCGCCTCTGGGCATTCTGATCGAGGCGAAGTCACGAAAGTTCTACGCCATCGGGATCACTCGCGTTTTCAGCGAATCGCTCTTGCCTCGTGGTAATCCCGGCCATCGGGAATTAGACGTCAGGCTCGTGGAAGCTCATCTGGATAAACCAAAGGCAGCGGTCTCACGCTGACTGGCGCGTGTTTGCGTTTTTAGCTATGCTGAACAGTCGGCAATCGTAAGGAGGCAGAAATGGACCAGTTGTACTTGATTCCGTTGGTGATCCTGGCGTTGGTCGTGCTCTATCTGATATTCGCCAGCTTTTTCACGGTGAACACTGCCCAGGTTGCGGTGATTACGAGATTTGGCAAGTTCCTTCGTGTCGCCGAGCCGGGACTAAACTGGAAGCGGCCGTTCCTCGATTCCGTGGCGGGCCTGGTTAGTCTGCGTGTGAATCAGATTACTCTGACCATGGAAACCAAGACCAGAGACAACGTTTTCGTCACCATTCCGATCTCCGTCCAGAATCGGGTTCGTCCGGAAAAAGTCTATGACGCTTATTACAAGCTGGCCGATCCGACCGCCCAGATCAAATCCTATGTGGAGCAGGTGATCCTTGGGCACGTCCCCGGTATGACGCTGGATGAAGTGTTCGCCAGTCAGTCCAGTATTGCGGCGGCGGTGAAGCAGGAACTGGACGCGGACATGGCTGGATTCGGATACGAAATCGTCAATGTGCTGGTCACCGACATCGTTCCGGATCCGAAGGTGAAGTCGGCCATGAACGATATCAATGCCGCCCAGCGCGAACAGGTTGCCGCCAACGCCCGGGGCGAGGCCGAGAAAATCCTGGTGGTCAAGAAAGCGGAGGCCGAAGCGGAGAGCAAGGCTCTGCAAGGGCAGGGAATCGCGAACCAGCGGAAGGCCATCATCGAGGGTCTCCAGGTTTCGATCGAACAATTCCAGAAAGTCGTCGACGGAGCGTCCGCGAAGGAAGTCATGCAGTTGGTGATGGTCACCCAATACTTCGACACGCTGAAGTCCATCGGCGAGAGCGACCGGACCAACACGCTGTTTCTGGCGCATTCTCCCGGAGTGGTCAGGGACCTATCCGATCAGATCTTGCAGTCCATGCTGGTGGCGGAGAAGGCCTAGTCTCCCTCAGAAGCTCAGTAGCAAGTGCCAGATGTACAAATACGCCAGCCCTTCGATCTCATCCCAGATGCGGCGCGGGATATCGGGATCGCCGCAGATCGGCGGCAATTCCTTCAGCTTTTCCTCCCACGGGATGCACACGCCCGGCTGCGGCCGGGGAGCCGTGGCCCATAGCGGAAGACCCGCCGCCGTCCCGGCCTGCTCCGGCGCCGCCTTCCCCGATGGCGACGGCGATGATGGCGAGCGGTACACGCCAAATTCCATCGCCGCGTCGGTCAACGCCAGCAAGTTCTCCACCGTCGCGTCGTTCTGCAAGATCGCGCTCGCATCCATGATGTAGCCGCCCTCTGCGCCGATGGTTTCGATCAGCTTTCGGCAGTGCGCCTTCACCTCCTCCGGTGAAGCG
>JBEKPZ010000021.1:0-39641 GCA_049520215.1 Bryobacteraceae bacterium
ATCTCGCCGGATGGTTCGCGAATCACCCTGGGCAGCCAGGAATCCCGCTACAGCCTGATGCTAGCCGAGCGAGTGCCGGGCATCGCGCCGACGACCCGGCACGTACGATGAGCGCACCGCAATCGGACGCTGCAATTTATCGCGGTTTAGATGTTGAACGGCTACTTCGCCACGTAACTTCGATGCACTAGACCTGCCGCGGCGTCCGCGTCCTTAGTCTCGAACACCAGCCCCTGCGGCAGTTCCGCTTTCAGGCTTTCGGTCCGGCGATTCATCTGCCTTTCGCTGGAAACCCGCGCGCCATTGCCGGTCGCCGCTGTCCTCACCTCCGCCATTGAAGGCAGGGCGGCATTGTCATTTGGTTTGGCCGATGTCATGGCGTCCACCGCGGCCGACTCCAGCAGCTTCGGCCAGAGCTTCCGGAACAGTTCGCGCGTGGCATAGACGTCCGCGCCGGTCACCTTGCCATCCACCGCTACGACGAGGCCAAGCGCGTCCGGATACCTACCGGCCACGCCGGACAGTTCCTTCTTGAAGCCCTCCGCCGTCCGTTGCACCTGCGGCGTCTCGAGAGTCAGTTGATAGCTCGACTCCGAGGCCGCCGACTTCACCTGCGTTCCCAGATTTCGCGCCAGACGGTCCTGCGCCGCGGAGACCTCCGCCCATACCTCGCTCTGCCGGGCACTGGCCATCACGGCCCGCTTCATCTGTGGGGAGGCAATTGCACTTGGAGACGCTTCAAAAGCGGGTACTGGCTCGTTGCCGCGCTGGGTCCACCGTCCGTGCTCCACGCAGAATGCCGTCACATTAACTCTGCCGGATGAGGACGGCAGGATGATATCATCCTTCAGAACTCGATCCTGCAAGCCGCCCTTTACGATCTCGCCGGATTGGATGTACACATCCTCACTCGACAGGTTCTCCACTTGCAGTTGATTGACACTTCTGGTCTCATAGACCACCACCTTATGTTGCTCCATCGCCTCGGCCAGCGTCAGGTATTTCTTCTGGATCCGGTCCGCTCCGTGGACCAGGTAAATGGAAAGATTGTTGTGCGTGTACGGGCCACTGATGCGCAGTTCGGCTCCGTCCGCCGCGATCATGCATGCCGCAAGGGCGGCTAAGCAGGTTGCAGTAATTCTCATGGCGTTCATCCTTGCCCTGGAAATGCCCCCACTGCGCTAGTCCTTTCACCGCGACAGCGCCCGCCGCTCGAAGCGAGGCCCAGGCGCATGGGGGGCGTATTGCGGGGGCAAAGGGGCAAGTCATTCACGATTCCGCGGCAAGGAATGCGGGTTTCGCGCCTCGGCGTGGACGTTAATCCCGTCCTCCGTTCGCGTCACGTCGAAGTTCCCGATCAGTCGCTCATCATCGGCAAACAGCGCGCGCTTACGGGCGATAAGTTGTTCCACGAGCACCGCCGCTTCGGGTATGCCGCCGATGAGGCGCCGAACCTCATCGAGGTGCCGATGATCATTGAGCACATCCGCGAAAACCACGGCGTTCCAGACCGTACAGGCCACCGTTAATGCTTCCCTGGCTCTGCGCTCAGGCGCTTCGCTCGGGAGAGCCTGAGGGGTGAGCCTTGCGAAGTCCAGAATCGTCTCGGAGATTTTGCGGTCGGGAAATCTTGCCGTCCGTTTGGCCATCTTGCCCTCAGCGCCGAAATCTCATTTTAGGCCTGACCGTCGGCGCGCGGCCACTTCACCAGCAAGGTAGTCATTATTGCCTACCTCCGGCGACAGGCTGAGCCCGAGACGAGGCATTTCGTGCCTACCTCGGCTGGCGCCTCTACCCCCTGAGCGGGACGCGGCCGAAGGATGAAGAACATCTGCCACAGCCTTCATAACGAGTCTTAGGTAACCGTCGGTCGAAGCGCTCATTCGATCGCCTCCCCGCCAGGGCCATACCTTCGAGGTGCTCGCGACTGGGTCCCCTCAGACCGTAGCCCACGCGGTGGCTATGAGTCGTGGGGGCAATCGGGCGCCTCCGACGAGGGTGCCCGAAAGTGTGCCCTTGCTGGGGGGATTCAAAGGGACACGGTGTGAGTACCGTTATTGAAGACACTCTACTTAATAGCGCCCAGTGCCCTGTGGTAACCTTTGGAGGGGTTCCACTCCCACTAGCTTCCGCCAGACGAATCTGTTTCATGAAAACCCTCACTATAGCGGTGATCGCGGGCGACGGCGTCGGGCTGGAGGTCGTCCCCCAGGCCAAGCGCGTGCTCGAGCATGCCGCCCACAAACACGATCTCAGCTTTGCGTTTCAGGACTTCGACTGGGGCGCATCGCACTTTTTCCGCTGGGGCAAGATGATGCCCTCCGGCGCGCTCGATCTGCTGCAGCCCTGCGACGCCATTCTGCTGGGCGCGGTCGGGCATCCGGACATTCCCGATCACACCACGCTGAACGGGCTGCTGCTGCCCATCCGGCGGGCTTTCGACCAGTATGCCAACGTGCGTCCGGCGTATCTCTATCCGGGCGTGAAATCGCCGCTGGCCGGGCGCGAGGGCGGCCAGATCGACCTGGTGGTCGTGCGCGAAAATACGGAAGGCGAATACGCCCAGGTGGGCGGCTTCGTCTACATGGCGCAGCCCGAGGAAGTGGCCCTACAGACTGCCGTCTTCACCCGCCGCGGCGTGGAGCGCATCGTGCGCTATGCCTTCGAACTGGCCGTCAAGCGCGCCAAGAAAATGCGCGTCACCTCGATCACCAAATCGAACGCGCAGGGTTACAGCATGGCGCTATGGGACCGCACCTTTAACGAAGTGGCCATCGAGTTCCCCGGCATCGAAACGGAATCGCTGCTGGTGGATGCCGCCGCCATGAACTTCATCCGCCGGCCGGAGAGCTTCGACGTGGTGGTGGCTTCGAACCTGTTCGGCGACATTCTGAGCGACATTTCAGCCATCGTGGTCGGCAGCATGGGGCTGGCGGCCAGCGCCAATCTGGACCCCTCGCGGCGCTTCCCGTCTATGTTCGAGCCGGTGCACGGCTCGGCGCCGGACATCGCCGGCAGGGGCGTAGTGAATCCGTTGGCGGCGATCCTGAGCGCCGCTATGATGCTGGAGCACCTGGAACAGCCGGCGGCGGCGCGCGATGTGGAGCAGGCCGTGGCCGCGGTTCTGGCCGAAGGCAAGGTGCGCACGCCGGATCTGGGCGGCGCAAACACCACGCAGGAGGTCACCGATGCGGTCCTTTCTAAAATGGCTTAGCGTGAGCATTTTGGCAACGGCAACCCTTATGGCGCAAACCAAGTGGCATCATCGCTACGCCGAAGTGAACGGCGTCAAACTGCATTACGTGGAGCAAGGCAAGGGCGAGCTGATCCTTTTTCTGCATGGATTTCCGGAATTCTGGTACGAGTGGAAGGACCTGATTCCGGAGTTCGCCAAGGACCACCACGCGGTGGCGCCCGACATGCGCGGCTACAATCTTTCCGAAGCCCCGGCGGCGGTAGAGAGCTATCGCGTGCCGCTGATCGTGGAGGACGTACGCGCGTTGGCGGTGAAACTGAAGGCGCGCAAGTTCGTGCTGGTGGGGCACGATTGGGGCGGCGTGATTGCCTGGGCTTTTGCCGCGGCGCATCCGGAGATGCTCGACAAGCTGGTGATCGTGAACGCGCCGCATCCCACGGTCTTCGCGCGCGAGCTGGCCGGCAATCCCGCGCAGCAGAAGGCCAGCGCGTACTTCAACCTGTTCAACTCTCCGCAAGCGGAAAAGGTCTTGGGACAGAACGATTTCGCGGCTTTGCAAGCGCTGATGAAGCCGTGGGCGTCGCCGGCCGATCTCAAGGAGTACGTGGCTAACTGGAGTCGCGGCCTGACCGGCGGCTTGAACTACTATCGCGCCGCGCGGCTGCGCTCCCCGGTGGATGGCGCGCAAGGCACGCCTGCCAACGAGCTGCCGCCCATGAAGCCGATCGAGACGCCCACGCTGGTAATCTGGGGCGAGAAGGACACGGCGCTGCTCACCGGCAACCTCAACGGCCTCGACGAGTATGTGAAGAGCCTGACCGTGCGGCGCATAGCGGACGGCACGCACTGGGTGATTCACGAGAAGACCGCGCAAGTGATTCGGGATATGCGCGAGTTCCTATAGCGCCGGCACGAACGCCCGCGCGCCCTCCATGTACTCGGCGACGATCCCGTTAGCCAGGCGGAGCTTGTCGAGCACCGGGATCGCCAGCCGATGCTGCAGCATCATGCAGACACTCAGCACGTCGCCCGTACCCGTGGTGTTCACTTGTCTGGCGGAAGGGCAAGCCGGCTCGACGAGGAACGACTGGCCATCGAAATAGCCGGCGCCCGCCGCGCCCATGTGTACCACAATGGCGCCCGCTCCCCAGTCCACGATGCGGCGCACCGCGACTTCCAATTCCGCGCAACCCACAAACTCGTTCAACTCGCAGACATTGCCGTGTACCAGGTCGACCCATGGCAGGACCTCGCGAATGGACTGCTTGCGCCGCTCCACCTCGCCCGCGGACGACACGCCCCATTGCGGATCCCAATTCAGGTCGATGGAGATGGACATGCCCACCTCTCGCGCCGCGCGGAACAAGCGCTGGTTGCCACCGCATAGCATGCGCTCGGAGAACCATACGTCCGTGCGCGACAAGTGGTCGTAACCGGGCAACACCGAGAGGTCCAGATCTTCGAAGGTCAGCGATTCGTTGTTCTCGAGACAGCTTACGAAGTGGCGATGCCCGGTGTCGTAGACCAGGTTGATCGATGTTCCCGTTGCCGCCGCGGGGTCTCGCCTCAGATGCGCATCGACGCCTTGTTGCCGCAAGGCCTCTTGCAGTCGCAACCCGAGCGCATCCGCGCCGGTCTTGCCCAGGAAAGCCACCTTCGCACCCAGGGCGGCCGCGGCACAGGCGGTATTGGCTCCCCCGCCTCCCGTGGTTTCACGAATGAATGGCACGGACGTTTCGCCATCCTGAAAGAGATAGGCGCCCGGCGCGACCGGAGCGATTCTGAGATCGCGGTTCAGGTTGCCGATTACGCACAGGCTGGCGAAGGCGAACGGCTCTGCGGGCGTCATTGAGACCAGCATACTGCGGAAGGCATTCCGCTTGGAAGATCGACTATCGAAATGGGGGACTTTGAGCGACTGGCAAGCTCGAAGTGGCGGCCAAGTATTGCGAGATAATCCCGGGCGTAGCGGTACTAACCAGAGAAAGCATTGCAATGTCCTCGGCCGTTAACTACATTGTTGTCAAGAGGCGAGTCCATGAAACACACCCAATGCCTTATTAGCGCGTCATCCCTGCTCCTTGTCCTCCTAAGTGTGATTCCGAGCGCTACGGCCCAGAAACGAATACCCCGCGCACAGACCAACGCTTCAGGCAGAGCCGTGGGCGCGGCCTCCGCCGGCCCTGTATTCAGCACAACGCAAAATTCTCCCGCGGGTTTCGGGGGAGCTTCCCAATCGGTTACAGCCGACTTCAACGGCGACGGCATACCCGATCTCGCGGTCGTCAATCCCTGCAATGCGTCCGACTGTGGCAGCGGCTACGCTTCGGTGGCAGTCCTGATCGGCAACGGCGATGGCAGCTTTCAGGCGCCGGTGAACTATGCCACCGGCTCGTATGGGCCTATGTCACTGGCCGCTGGCGATTTTAACGGAGACGGAAGACCGGACTTGGTGGTGGCGTCTCAGTGCGCCGTTAGCGCCAATTGCGCAACCGGCCTGGTAAGTCTGCTTTTGGGCAATGGCGACGGCACCTTCCAATCGCCCGTCCCTTACTCGACCGGGGCGGGCAACAGCTACTTTGTCACAACTGGCGATTTCAACGGGGACGGCAACCTGGATCTGGCGGTGGCCAATCAGATCGGCCCAAGCGCGAACAGTGTAATCGTGATTCTATTGGGCAACGGCGACGGAACCTTCGGGGCGCCCGCCAGTTATACAACAGGGGCTGCAACCGCCGCCTCACTGGCAGTAGGCGATTTCAATGAAGACGGCGCGCCCGACTTGGCGGTGGCCAACGGCGCAGCCGATTCGGTCAGCATCCTGTTGGGCAATGGCGATGGAACTTTTCAGGCCGCGGAGGTCTACGCGTCCGGCGGAGCCTTTGCCAACTCCCTCGCGGTGGGCGACTTCAATGGCGACGGTGCGCCCGACCTGGCGGTGGCCAACGGATGCGCGAGCGACAATAACGCCGTGGGTTGTTCGGCGAGCGGCTCCGTAGCGGTGCTGTTGGGGAACGGCGACGGCACTTTTCAACCGCCCGTCGCGTATGGGTCCGGAGGAAATAACGCCACCTTCGTAACGTTGGCCGATTTCAACGGCGACGGCAATCTCGATTTGGCCGTGAGCAACCTCGGTCCTTCGGCTGGCGGCAGCGCCGGTGTGCTGAGTCTGTTGCTGGGCAATGGCGACGGCACCTTCCAGCCGGCGGCCGGCTACTCTTCAGGGGGCAGCCTGGCCGCATCCGTCTCCGCGGGTTACTTCAGCGGCAACGCCCAACCCGACTTAGCGGTGGTCAACCAGTGCTCCTCGTCAGGGAGTTGCACCAACAGCTTAGTGGGCGTGCTATCGAACACAGTTTCCCCGTTCCAGTTGACTGCAAGCTCCACCGTGCTGACCACTTCGGTCAGTCCGGCCGGGTTCAACCAAGCCATCTCTTTGACCGCCACCATCGCACCCGGCTTCAGCGGCGGAGCGCCCACCGGCAGTGTCACCTTTTACGACGGCGCCACCGCTCTTTCCACGGTGGCCGTTTCCAGCGGGCAGGCTGCGTACACCGCTCGATTCACCGCGGCCGGGCGGCACGCTCTTCAGGCCATTTATTCGGGCGACACGAATTATGCCGCCAGTTCCTCGGCCTTCTTGAGCGAAACGGTGGGTACTCCGGTGACATTAACCTCGTCGGTGAACCCGTCCCCATCGAATCAAGCTGTCATCTTCACCGCAACCGTCGGTGGGGGCAGCGGCAGGGCCACGGGTTACGTCACCTTCATGGACGGCGCTAGCTCGCTGGGAACTTACAGTCTGACTAATGGTAGTGTCTCCGTTACCGAAACGGCGCCGGTCGCCGGCAACCACCCCATAACGGCTGCCTACAGCGGCGACGCGAACTTCCAGCCGGGTCTTGCAGCCCTGACCCAAGCGGTCAGCCAGGCCACGACGACGACTCTGGCATCCAACGGCAATCCCGCCAACGTCAACCAATCCATCCTATTTACCGCGACTGTAACCGGACAGGACGGCAGCGCGGCAACCGGCGCAGTCGCTTTCCTCGCAGGCAGTCCGCCCACAATTTGGGGCTCGGCGCCGCTGGTGAACGGCCAGGCCAGCATCGCGAACACCTTCAACAGTGCCAACACCTATCCAGTCACGGCGGTGTATCTGGGCAGCCCGGATTACCAGAACGGCACGGCGGCGGTATTCAGTCAGGTGGTGAACGGAAGCCAGGGCGTGACCACAACGACTTCACTAACGTCGTCCGGCACACCGACCTTCGTCGGCCAGCCGGTGACATTCACGGCGACAGTCAGTCCGGCATCCGGCGCCATACCTAACGGCGAACTCGTCACTTTCTACGACGGAAGTAACACGCTGGGATCGGCCGCGACGGCCAACGGTATAGCCACTTTTACCACTTCGTCCCTGCCGGCGGGCGCCAACGCCATCACCGCCAGTTATGCCGGCGACGGAACATACCAGACCAGCACGTCGCGCACGTTGTACCAGACTGTTCAACTGAACCCAACTACGATGACCTTGTCATCCAGTCTGAACCCGTCCACCTACGGGCAGCCCGTGACATTCAGCGTAGTGGTCACGCCTCAATCGGGAACGGGTACCCCCACCGGCAACGTTTCCCTTAAGAACGGCACAACTCCCTTTGGCTCCGTCGTGCTGAACAACGGCGCCGGGACCATGACCACGTCGGCGCTGCCAGCCGGCTCGTTATCGATTAACGCGTTCTATAACGGCGACCCAAACTTCTCCACCAGCTCCGCCACCTTGCCGCAGTCTGTCAATGTGGCATCCACGACCACGGCGTTGACTTCCACGCCCAACCCATCGTCGCTGAATCAAACAGTTACCTTCACTGCCACAGTGACCGGACAATATGGCGGGACGCCGGGCGGCACGGTAACGTTCACCCAAGGATCCACAATCCTGGGAAGCGCCGCGCCGAGTTACGGCAGGGCTATCATAACGGCGGCGTTTTCCGCTACCGGCACATACCCGGTTATTGCAACTTACTCTGGCGACGGGAGCGACGGCGCCAGCACCTCCGCCGCATTGAATCAGGTGGTGACCAACATCGCCACAACTACCACCCTTACTTCTTCCGGCTCCCCCTCGCTGGCCGGACAAACCGTCACGTTCACAGCTACCGTAACGCCTAACTCCGGCGCCATACCGGATGGCGAGACAGTTACGTTCAACGACAGCGGAGCCGCCATCGGCACAGGCGCCACGAAGAGCGGCGTAGTGACTTTTGCCACGGGCGCTCTGCTCGCGGGCACGCACGTGATCACCGCGGTCTATGCGGGCGACGCCAGCTACCAGACCAGCACATCGAAAGCGCTCCTGCAGGTGGTGAACCACAATAACAGCGCAACCACGCTGGTTCCGAGCGCCAATCCGTCCGTGTATGGCCAGGCTCTGACGCTAACGGCCACTGTAACTCCAGTGACGGGTACGGTTGTGCCTACCGGTAACGTGACATTCAAAAACGGCTCCAGTCCGATCGGCTCGGTCGCGCTGGTCAACGGTTCCGCGCCTTTCACCACATCGGCCCTGGCAGCAGGCTCTCTGGCGCTTACGGCCTCCTACTCCGGCGACGCTAACTATGCGGCCAGTTCCGCGGCGTTGACTCAAGTCGTGAGCCAGGCTTCAACCACGACCGCGCTCACTTCGAATCCGAACCCATCGTCGCTGAGCCAGACCGTCACCTTCACCGCCACGGTCGCCGCGCAGTATCAGGCGGCCATAACCGGTTCGGTGACGTTCATGAACGGATCCACAACTCTGGGCAGCGCGCCCATCGCGAAGAACAAGGCGACTTTCACAAGCGCTTTTTCCACTGCTGGAACAGATCCGATCACCGCGGTTTACACGGGCGATGCCAACAACCTGACCAGCAGTTCCCAGGCGTTAAGCCAAGTGGTGACCAACGCCCCTACAACCACCACGGTCACCTCGTCGGGATCGCCGGCGTTCGACGGACAGCCGGTAACATTCACGGCCACGGTAACATCCTCCTATGGCGCAATACCCAACGGCGAGTTGGTCACGTTCTACGATTCCGGTACGCGCATCGGCGCCGGCAACACCCAGGGCGGCGCGGCCACTATGACTACATCGTCATTGACAGCCGGCGCGCATACCATCACCGCGACGTACGCCGGCGATTCTTCGTTCGAGGCAAGCACTTCCAAGGCCATCAACCAGACGATTAGCCTCAACACCACCACTATTCTGTTAACTACCAACGCGAATCCCGCCGCTTACGGCCTGCCTGTCACCTTTACCGTCACCGTGAGCAGTGTGCTTTCCGGCGGACCCACGCCTACCGGCACCGTCACGTTCAAAAACGGCACGGTCGCGCTAGGCGTGGCGACGCTCAACCCGCAAGGATCGGCTACCCTGACTACAGTGACTCTGGGCGCCGGAGTCTATGCGATTACGGTCGCGTATAACGGAGATACGTCATCTGCGAAGAGCACATCCGGGACCCTGAACCAGACCGTGAACGCGGCCGCGACCACCACCCAGCTCGTTTCGTCGGTCAGTCCGGCGGCGCTCGGCGAATCGGTTACCTTTACGGCGATCGTGAGATCTGCCACGGCATTCGCCACCGGATCGGTGACTTTTGCCGCCGGCTCCACGGTTTTGGGGACCGCGACCCTGGCCACCGGTTCGGCCAAGTTGGCAGTCGCCACGCTGCCGGCGGGCGCCAGCACTGTTACGGCCACCTATACGGGAAGCGCCAACGTAGCGGGCAGCGCCGCATCCATGATTCAAAGCGTGGAGTGACGCCTGCCGGAACGCGTTGCTAGAATGAACTGCTTATGGATGGTGTGTTACTTCTGGTGCGCCTGTTATTGTCGGCCACTTTCGCCCTCGCGGGCATCACCAAGGCGGCCGATCCAGCGGGTACGCGGCAATCCGTCCTGGATTTCGGTGCACCCGCGTTTCTCGCGCGGCCTCTGGCGCTCTTGTTGCCACTGGCGGAGCTGGCCTGCGCCATCGCTCTGCTTCCCGCCGCCTCGGCCGTCTGGGGGGCTGCCGGAACTCTCGCGCTGCTTCTGTCGTTCATCGTTGCAATCGGCATCAGCCTGGCCCGGGGCCGCCGGCCCGATTGCCATTGTTTTGGCCAACTGCATTCCGCCCCGGTAGGTTGGACTACCCTCGCGCGGAACGTCGTCCTTTCCGCCATGGCGAGCCTGGTGATGCTCGAAGGCGCGCGAACACGCCCTGTGAGCTACCTCGCCTGGTTCGGTAGTTTGAGCCGTTTCGAAGCTGCCGTGCTGGCGTTCGCGCTCGGCGTTGCGGCGCTGACGCTGCTCTGGTTCGGGTCCTTCCTTCACCTGCTGCGCCAGAACGGCCGCCTGCTGTTGCGCCTGGAAGCCGTAGAAACCGAACTCGGATTGCGCCCGCCGGCGCCCCCGCCAGGCCTGCCGGTCGATACTCCCGCGCCGCCCTTTCGACTGGCGGCGCTCGATGGCAGCGTGGTCACATTGGACTCGCTGCGCCAGGACAGCGACTCACTCCTGCTGCTGTTCATCGAGCCGGGCTGCGGCGGCTGCGATGCGCTGATGCCCGAGGTAGCACAGTGGCAACAGGTACACGCGGACCGCTTGTCGATCGTGCTCATCAGCCATGGCGCCTTGGAGACCAATCGCGCCAAGGCAGCCGAGCACCCCCTGCGGAACTTCCTGCTGCAGTTGAACGATGAGGTTTCGCGAGCCTATCGGGCCGAGGGAGTTCCGACCGCCGTGCTCATTAAGAACGGCCGGATCGCCAGCCCGGTTGCTGCGGGCGCCGACGCCATTCACTCCCTGGTCGCCAATGCCCTCATGCCGCCGCCACTGGCAAAGGGAGAACTGGTGCCGGAACTCGCGCTTCCGGATTTGAACGGCGAAACCGTCGACTTGCGCGCCCTGCGCGGCACACGCCATTTGTTGCTCTTCTGGAACCCGGACTGCGGCTTTTGCCAGCAGATGCTCGAAGATATCAAAGCGTGGGAGCGCGATCCCCCCAAGGGCGCGCCGCAGTTGCTGGTGGTCTCCACCGGCGCTCCGGACGCCAATCGCGCGCAGGGTTTTCGTGCGCCCATGGTGTTGGATCGGAACTTCCATATCGGTAAGTTGTGCGGCGCCACGGGCACACCTGCGGCCGTACTGCTGGACGAAGAGTGCCGCGTAGCTTCCGAAGTGGGTGTGGGAGCCCAGGAGGTTCTCGCACTGGCGCGTGCGGCCTGCGACACCGTGGCCATAGCTTAGCCGGATGCTGAAAAAGGCATAAACATCGCTCATTCGGGCCACAGACTAAAGTCTGTGCCACCGGTTCTCAATGACTTAGCGGCAGTTGGTGGCACGGCTTTAGCCTGTGAGAGCCTTTTTCAGCATCCTGCTAGACTAGGCGGAAGTCTTGCATGACCGCACTTATTGAGGTTCGCACAATACAGTGATAACCACGGGTGGGGCGGGCGCCTCCGCCCGCGTCGGACCCCTGGTCCGACGGCCGAGCCAGGAGGCTCGGCGCGGTCGGGTGACCCGCCCCATATTACTTGCTTGTGACACGAAACTGTCACCGTATTAGGCGAACTTCAATAGGAAGTCAAACCCGCCGGCTTTCCTGTGTGTCACCGGATTACTCGTTCCAGGTGCCACTTACCGGCGGTCGCTTCCGGCGCCTGCGGTGCGATACTCGCGGGTTGGTACGGCCGTCCGCCTTCTGCTGGTCGAGATGGGTGACCGGCGCGCATTTCGCCGGGAAGTATCTTCGCTGCGAGAATGCTCCAGAGTCGGCTTTTTTTTGTGCGGCACTGATTTCGAAGCAAGGCACGCCGGCAAGCGGCAGATGAGACTGACCCGTCGCTTACTGGCCGGCGTTCGAGCACTCGATTGCATCGGCGTCGCTATACGTGCGTGAAACCACGCGCCGCTGTCAACCACCGTCGTGCATTATTTGCCGTCAAGTGCGCCGTCAAGCGCAAGGTACGATACCACTTAGCCTCGGTGGCGGACCGAAGCCCCGGACCAGTTTTAGAACTATCAGTACCAAACTTTCTTAGTGGGAAATGCAGCCTGGTGTTGACAAATGTATTCCATCTCGCTTACAGTTCCATATTACCCGTCTCGCTGGTGCGGTTTATATTTCGGGTTTGGGACCCAAGGGGCGGTAGCCTGCGCGTTCGATCGAGCAACACCCGAGTGAACAAGTGCCGGAGCAAGTAACCATCCTTCCGTGGTATGCGCTGCAGGTGGCATCTCGCTGCGAGAAGGCTGTGTCGTCAGGTCTGGCTTTGCGCGGCTACTGCGAGTTCTTGCCATTGTTCCGCAGCAGGCAGCGGTGGTCGGATCGCCTTCAGGACGTGGATCTTCCTCTCTTTCCTGGCTACGTTTTCTGCCGGCTGGACGTAACCCGTCGTTTGCCGATCCTCCTGATACCGGGTGTCGTTCGCATTGTCGGATTGGGAAAGATGCCCATTCCAGTGGATGCGGACGAGATCGCGGCTGTCCAGGCCGTCGTCAGATCGGGACTCCTGACGCGACCCTGGCCTTTTCTGAAGGCCGGGCAGACAGTGACGATCGAAGAGGGACCGCTTCGCAACGTCACGGGCATCCTCACCGAAATCAACGGCTCCGAGCAGTTGATCGTATCCATCACTCTGCTGCAACGGTCTCTGGCCGTCGCCATCCCGCGACGTTCGGTTCGGCCGGCTGGCGATGCTGGTCACAAAGCGGCGCGTCGGCAAGCGGCCACCGCTTAAGCCCGCTCCTGCGCTGGCCAGGCTCCGTCCTGGCACAATCCCGTAATAACAGTGGAAAACAATCAGATACATCTGAAAGGAAGGAGGTTCCCGTGTTCAAGACCCGCACGCGGATGGTGAGCTTTCGTCTCTCAGAAGACGAATACGAGCGCCTCAAAGATCTCTCTCTCATGGAGTGCGCGCGCAGCGTTTCCGAGTTTGCCCGGGCTGCCTTGTGCAAATTGCCCAACGGCAACGGCGATTCCGCCACCGCGGCAGCACCCAGGATGGAGAAACTGGAAGGCGCCGTAAGGCAACTGAGAATTGAAATGCACCAACTCCGCCAACTGGTGGAGACCACCAGGGGGCAGGTTCTCGGAGAAGCGGAGACAGCCAGTCTCCAGGAGAATAACCAATGAAGCGCAAGGCGATCGTCATCCCGATGCTGGGTGCGGCTGCCCTGTTCTGTGGCTTTGGCGCCGCGGCTCAGCAGCCGCCGGCTGCCACGCCAGAGGCAAACCAGGCTCGCATCACCTACCTGCTGGGTCCCGACGACACGGTGACCATCCATGCCCAGAACGCCCCCGACCTCAGCGAGAAACCGTTCCGCGTGGACGCAGCCGGCGAGCTCAAGCTGCCTATGATCGGGCATGTTCACGCGGGAGGTCTGACCGTCGACCAACTGGAGACCGAGATCGCCGCCCGTCTGAAAGTCTATCTCGAAGAACCGGAAGTCACCGTCGGCATCACCGAATTCCGCAGCCAGCCGGTTTCGATTGTGGGCTCCGTCTCGGCCCCGGGAGTGCATCAGTTGGAAGGCCGGAAAACGCTGGTGGAAATGCTGGCCGTGGCGGGCGGACTGCGGCCCGATGCCGGCCCCACGGTGAAGATCACGCGGCGCCTGGAATTCGGACGCGTTCCCTTGCCCGGCGCGGTGGACGATCCCACGCATCAGTACAGCATCGCCGAGATCAATCTCAAATCCGTGATGGAAGCCAAGAATCCGGAATACAACATCGCCATCCGTCCGCACGACGTGATTTCCGTGCCGCACGCCGACGTGGTTTATGTAATCGGAGAAGTCGGCCACGCCGGCGCCCTTCCGCTGAACGAAACCGATTCGCTTTCGGTGTTGGAGGCCGTCTCCTCCTCGGGTGGCATGTTGCGCACCGCGGCCGTTAGCCACGCGCGCATTCTCCGGCCGGTACCCGGACAGCAGAAACGCACCGAGCTCGTCGTGGATTTCAAAAAGATTATGGCCGGACAGTCCGAGGACATTCCGCTGCTGGCCGGCGACGTCCTGGTGGTTCCGGGGAGCACCGGGAAACATGCCGTATACCGCGCCCTTGAAGCGGCCGTTACGGCCGGCACATTCATCGCCAGCTACGGGGTCTATCACTAGCAGGATGCTGAAAAAGGCTCTCACAGGCTGAAGCCTGTGCCACCTAATGCCGCTAAGTCATTGATGAGCAATCTTTATGGCTTTTTCAGCATCCTGCTAGTCTAGATAGTCCCTTATAGAATTCTGGCAGTTCGGTTGCGCCGTGGGGCGGCCAATCTTGGCCGCAGCCGCCTTTCAGGCGGCCAAGCCTGCTGAACGCCGGCCGCGGGCGGGAGTTGTCAGCCGGCGCGGACATGGCGTCTCGGCCGCACCGCCAATCTGTAAAGAACTAACTGGACGATGTACTAGAGCGAACATCATGGATGAACTTCAGCATTTACCCAACGGCAACAGCCGGGAACTCGCCCACCTCGCGCCCCGCGCGGATATTGCGCTCCCGGCGCCCATCGGCTCGGATACCGCTCGCGGCGGCCTCAAACGCGAGTACGCCGGCGTTCTCGAATACTGGCAGATGGTGCGGCGTCATAAAGTCGCCGTCGTCGTGGTCTCCATGCTCGGCGCCGTAGCCGGCTTTCTGTACACGCTCCCCCAGCCCCGCATCTATCAGGCGCATACCACCATCGAGGTCCAAGGCCTGAATGAAGACTTCCTGGGCTTGCACAATGTCAGTCCGACCGTCAGCCCGACCAGCAACTACTATCCCGACTTCGACATCCAGACCCAGGTCAAAATCATGCAGAGCGACTCTCTGGCCAAGAGCGTGGTGGCGGATCTGGAGAAAAGCAAGCCGCCCGAGAACATGCTTCCGCCCGATCGCCTCACCGTTTGGAAAAAAGCCTTGAAAATCGACCCTCCCAGTCAGCATGAGCTCTGGGAACTGGCGCTCGGCACCGCGGCCGAAAGCGTGCGCGTGCGCGCCTCGGGAACCAACCGGATTGTGGAAATCACTTGCGACTCCACGCAGCCCCGGGTGGCCGCGTCTTTCGCCAATACGCTGACCCGTGAGTTCATCGAACAGAACCTGGAAGCCCGCTGGAAAAGCACCGAGTATACCGGCGAGTGGCTGACCAGGCAACTGCAGGACATCAAAGTTAAGCTGGAAAAGGCCGACGAAGAACTCAACAACTACGCCCGGTCGTCCGGCCTGACCTTCACCGACGAAAAGACCAGCGTGGAAGAGGAGAAGCTCCGCGCCCTGCAAAAGGACCTGTTGCAGGCTCAGTCCGACCGCGTCTCCAAGGAATCCAAATACGAGATGGCGGCCACCAGCCCGCCCGAAGCCCTGCCCGATGTGCTCGACGATTCCGCCCTGCGCGATGACGAGACCAACCTGACCGAACTGCGCCGGAAATACGCCGATCTGCGCATTGCCATGACTGCCCAGAACCCGGAAGTCCGCCGCATCCAGGCGCAAATCACCCTGATGGAAGCCACCGTCAAACAGGAACGCGCCAATATCCTGACCCGCATCAAGAACGAGTACGAAGCCGCGCAACACCGCGAGAAGCTCATGACCGCCTCCTACCTGGCGGAGGTGAAACTGGTCGCCGACCAGTCCGAAAAGACCACCCACTACGGCATCCTGAAGCGTGAAGTGGACTCCACGCGCTCGCTGTACGAAACCATGCTGCAGCGCATGAAAGAGGCCAGCGTAGCGTCCGCCCTGCGCGCCAACAATATCCGCGTGGTGGATCCCGCCGAGCCGCCTCCGATTCCCTACAAACCGAACGTCCTTCGCTACATCACCATGGGACTGCTGGCTGGCATCTGCCTGGGCGTCAGCCTGGTCGTGCTGCGGGAGCGCTCCGACCGCACCCTCCACGACCCCGGCGATATCGCCTATTACCTGCATCTTCCCGAGTTGGGCGTGGTTCCCACCGCCAACATCGAACTGACCCAGCGCGGCTTCAAGACTGCGCGTGCTCCGCAGCCCCGCGCAACGGCGGTCCTCGATTTGAACGGCCAGCCCACCATCGACGAAGACGCCCTGGACGACCGCGTGGAATTGATCACCTGGTCGCGCAAGAAGTCGCTGATCTCGGAGTCGTTCCGCACTACCCTGACTTCGATTCTGTTCTCCGGGCACAATGGAGACCGGCCGCGCGTGCTCGTCATGACCAGCGCCAGCCCCAAGGAAGGCAAGACTACAGTAGTCTGCAACCTTGCCATTGCGCTGGCCGAGATCAATCACAAGGTGCTGGTCGTGGACGCCGACCTGCGCCGGCCCAGAATGCACAACGTGTTCGGCGTGAAGAACGATAACAATGGCATCAGCGAGCTTCTGCTGCTGCAGGAGCCTTTGGACGAAGCGGCCTTTGCCCCGGCTGTCCGGGCCACCCACATTCCTAACCTCTACGTCATGCCCGCCGGCCGCTCCCGCTTCAACGCCGCCAGCCTGCTGCACTCCGAGCGATTGCCGGAGTTGCTGCGCGCCTTGCGCAAACAGTTCGACACCATCCTGATCGACACGCCTCCCATGGTGAACATTCCCGACGCGCGTGTGCTGGCCCGCCTGGCGGACGGCGTGATTCTCATTCTGCGCTCCGCCCGCACCACGCGCGATGCCGCCCTGCTCGCCAAACAGCGCTTTCTCGACGATGGCATTCCGGTGATGGGCACCATCTTGAATGGTTGGAATCCCAATACGCCCGGCTACGGCTACTACCGGAATTACTATGAGGGCTATTTCCACTACCTCGGCGACGGGACCGGCAACGGCGGCAGCCGGAGCAACGGCAAACGCGGCAGCGGCGCAAGCCCCAACTGCAAAAAAGACGCCGTCCATGTGGAAGCCGACTGACATCTCCCCTGGCAGGGTGCTGAAAAGGCCCTCACAGGCTGAAGCCTGTGCCAACCATCTGCCGCTAAGTCATTGATGACCGCTGGCACAGACGTTAGTCTGTGGCCCGAGTGAGCGATATTCATGCATTTTTCAGCACCCTGCTGCTAGGTCCATTTGCAACCATGTGCGGTATAGCTGGACTCTTTCGCACCGGCGGTGACACCACCCCCGCGGACCGCTCCGCCGTAGAGCGCATGGCCGCGGCCCAAACCCATCGCGGTCCGGACGATGGCGGCCTGTTCCAGGACGCGCGCGTGGTCCTCGGCCATCGCCGTCTCTCCATCGTGGATCTCACCTCCACCGGCCACCAGCCCATGTCCAACGAGGATGGCGCCGTTTGGGTGACCTATAACGGAGAAATCTACAACTACGCGGAACTGGCCGCCGAGCTGCCTGGCCACCGGTTCGTCTCGCGTTGCGATACCGAAGTCCTGGTCCATGGCTACGAAGAGTGGGGCATGGAAGGGCTTCTCCGCAAGCTGCGCGGCATGTTTGCCTTCGCCATTTACGACGCCCGTGGCGCGCGGCCGCTCTGTCTGCTGGCGCGCGACCGCCTCGGAATCAAGCCTTTGTACTACGTCGCGCGGCCGGATTCCATCGCCTTTGCTTCCGAAGTGAAGGCCCTGGTAGTGTCCGGCTTGGCGCCAGACCGGAAAAACACGGCGGCCATGGCCGGCTTGCTGCTGCTCGGCTCCGTCCCCGCGCCCGCGACCGGCATCCAGGGAGTCCAGTGCCTGCTGCCGGGACACTATCTGCTGGCCGGCGGAACGGGAGTGACGACTCACAAATACTGGGAGCCGGACGATACCGTGCCGCGACCGCTAGGGAGCGGTCTCCGCGAATCCCTCGCCGACGCCGTCAACCGCCACTTGGTCAGCGACGTCCCCCTGGGCATCTTCCTGAGCGGCGGCGTCGATTCCACAGCCTTGGTCGCCCTCGCCAGCCGCGCCAAGCCTGCGCTCACCACATTGACCGTGGTCTTCGACGAGCGAGAGTTCAGCGAAGGCGCCGAAGCCCGCCAGATCGCCAAAAAGTTCGGCACCGACCACCGCGAAGTCCGCGTCACCAGCCAGGACTTCATGCACGAACTGCCCAACGTCTTGCGCGTCATGGACCAGCCCACCAACGACGGTGTCAACACCTACTTCGTCTCCCGCGCCGCCCGCCAGGCCGGACTCACCGTAGTGCTCTCCGGCCTCGGTGGCGATGAAGTCTTCGGCGGTTACAAACACTATCGCTGGCTGGCGCGCCACGGCGATTCCATCCGCCGCTTTTCCGCCCTGCCGCGCTTCCTCCGCCAGACCGTGCTCTCCACCGCCGTGGGCTACGGACGCATGCGTGGCCGCGAAAGCTGGATGCGCCTCTCCAGCCTCCAAGATGGCGTCAGCGACGCGGGCCTGTACCTTGCCTTCCGCGGCTTCTTCGCCCCCCAACAGGTGCGCGCCCTGCTCGACGTGCATTCGAGCGAAGTCCGCTTGGCCGCCGGCGAGTACCTGGACGCCCACGGCGCCACAGAAGCACTCGCCACCGGACCGGCCTTCCGCCGCCTGGAAATGCGCCGCTACCTCCACGACCAACTCCTGCGCGATACCGACGTCTTCAGCATGGCGCACTCCATCGAAGTGCGCGTCCCCTATCTGGACCACATCCTGGTAGCACAGGCTTCAGCCTGTGAAACGGTGGGACAGGCTTCAGCCGGACTAAGCAAGCCCCTGCTCACCGAAGCCGCCGGCGATCCCGCCGTCTTCGAAGCCGCCCGCCGCAGCAAGCGCGGTTTCGCCTTCCCCTTCGGCAAATGGATGCGCCTGCACAGCGGCGAGCTGCGCGAGATGGCCCTTGCCGGCGGCTGCCTCAATCGCGGCGCCATCGGTAACCTGTGGAACGAATTCGATCGCGGCCGCCTGCATTGGTCGCGAGCCTGGATGCTGGCCGTAATCGGAGCAGGGAAGTGACCAGCGGTTTTCTTCCGACTTCTGTCTTCTGTCTTCTGACTTCCGTCTTTTGACTTCCGTCTTCTGACTTCCGTCTTCCTGTCTTCCCGATGGCCACCCAATCCACCCCCGTCCTCATCCTGCGCCCCTCCACCGGGTTCCTCCGCCTCCACTTGCGCGACCTCTGGGAGTACCGCGAGCTCCTATACTTTCTCGTCTGGCGCGACATCAAAGTGCGTTACAAGCAGACCGCGCTTGGCGCGGCCTGGGCCGTCCTGCAGCCCGTCATGACCATGCTGGTCTTCAGCATCTTCTTCGGCCGCCTGGCGAAAGTGCCCTCCGATGGCGTCCCGTATCCCATCTTCGCCTACGTCGCGCTGCTGCCCTGGCAGCTCTTCGCCTTCGCCCTCACCGAATCGAGCAACAGCCTGGTGGCCAGCCAGAACCTGATCACCAAAGTCTATTTCCCGCGCCTGGTGATTCCCATCTCCTCCGTGCTGGCCGGACTGGTGGACTTCGCCATCGCCTTCGTCATCCTGCTGGTCATGATGCTCTATTACGGCATCGTGCCCACCGCCGCCGTGGCCCTGCTGCCGCTCTTCCTGCTGTTCGCCGTCGTCACCGCGCTCTCGGTGGGACTCTGGCTCTCCGCGCTCAACGTGAAGTACCGCGACGTTCGCTACACCATCCCGTTTCTGACCCAGTTCTGGATGTTCGCCACCCCCGTCGCCTATCCTGCCAGCCTGGTCCCGGAGCGCTGGCGCGCCTTGTACGGATTGAACCCCATGGCCGGCGTCGTAGAAGGCTTCCGCTGGGCGCTGCTGGGCAAGGAGCACGCCCCGGGTCCGCTGTTGTGGGTCTCCGTCGCGGCGGTAGTCGTGTTGCTGATCGGCGGGCTGCGGTATTTCAAGAAGACCGAAAGCACCTTCGCGGACATCGTATGAGCGACATCGCCATTCGCGTCGAAAAACTGGGCAAGCAGTATTCGATCGGCAAGCGGGAACGCTACCATGCCCTCCGCGACACAATCACCGACGCGCTGGCCGCCCCGTTCCGTTGGCTGCGCCGCGGAGTATCCGCGAACGGAGACGGAGCGCCGGAACACATTTGGGCGCTGAAGGACATTTCCTTCGAAGTCCCGCGCGGCGAAATCGTCGGCATCATCGGCCGTAACGGCGCTGGCAAATCCACATTATTGAAGGTCCTGTCCCGCATCACCGAGCCCACCGAAGGTTACGCCGAAATCCACGGCCGCATAGGCTCGCTGCTGGAGGTTGGCACCGGCTTCCACCCCGAACTGACCGGACGCGAGAACATCTACCTGAATGGCGCGATCCTCGGCATGCACAAAGCCGAGATAGCCCGGAAGTTCGATGAGATGGTCGCCTTCGCCGAGATTGAGAAGTTTCTCGATACCCCGGTGAAGCACTATTCCAGTGGCATGTATATGCGCTTGGCGTTCGCCGTGGCCGCGCACCTGGACCCGGAAATCCTGATGGTGGACGAAGTGTTAGCCGTCGGAGACCTGGCGTTCCAGAAGAAGTGCCTCGGCAAGATTGGCGACGTCGCCAAGGGCGGCCGCACGGTTATCTTTGTCAGCCATCAGATGAACCAGATTCGCAGGCTCTGCGGGAAGTGTCTTTGGCTGCATGGCGGCGAGGTCAAGATGTTCGCGCCCACCGTGCAAGCTGTCGGTGCCTATGAGGCTGCCTTGACTTCTGGCTTCCTCACTGCGGGCGACCCAGCCAAAGGCGCTCACATCGATGCGCGATTCATCAAGTGGGAGATAGCGGAGCCGCGCGGCATCGACCCGCATGTGCTCACCACTGCGGGACCCGCCAAGGTGCGCTTCCTCGTTCAGGTGAACAAACCGATGCGGGACATTCACCACGGCATCGCCCTCTTCTCCAACGAGAACCAACTCATCTGGTCCACCGCCACCGACTTTCGCGAACTGGAGCCCGGCCTTCGCGAGTTTGTCTACTCGATCCCTACCTTGCCGATCCGGCCCGGTGTGTATAACTGGCACGTCACCATCTGGCACAGTAACCATCTGACCGACGAATGGTTCTGCACTCCCAGCCTGGTGGTCGGCACGCAACCCCTAACCCATCCGAACGACGCTTGGATAGGGATTCTCAATGTCCCGACGGTGCTTGAAGTCAGGTAGGTAACTATGCCGCTTCTCCGCAGGATCACCCGACGCCTCCGGCGCGAGCAGGCGAGCATTATTTCTGGGGCCAGAGCGCGGTTGATGCGCTTGTCCTGGGATCTGCCGGCAACCGACCTCGGAGATCTGGTCGATCCAGACGGAGTCGACTTGGCGCGCGCCATCCTCGAAGACGCGGGCGTACCGCCCTATGCGGGATCCAGCAACCATGATGATCTGCTGCCAGTCCTCACGATTGCCAGATCACGGCAACCTCGAATCATCGTTGAACTCGGTACCTCATACGGCAACTTGACAGCCAATTTCTGTCGCCAGTGTCCCAAGGCGAAGGTTTACACCGTCAACGCGTTGCCCGAGCAACAAACCGGCGGAATTACAACCCACTCGCTGGGAGCGGAAGAGATCGGCAGAGTCTACCGCGCGAACGGATACTCCAATCGCGTCGTTCAGATATTAGCAAACACTCGTGACCTTGCCCCCGCATCCATCCTCCAGGGATCGCTCGTGGACCTCGCGGTCATCGACGCATGCCACGACACGGACTACGTCGTCGGCGATTTCCAGAAACTAAGGCCCCACATGAGGCCAGGCGGGCTCGTCCTGTTCCACGACACACATCCAAGCATGAAGCGTCACCTGGCCGGTAGCTACGTGGCGTGCATGTTACTCCGCCGCGAGGGCCACGATATCCGGCATCTGGAAAACACGTGGTGGGGCCTTTGGGAAGCCCCAGACAATGAGCGCCCAGGAACGCTAGAGGCCCGCATGGATAGCCAGCGACGCGCCGTGTCCATAGGCGCGCCAACACCGATGTGACCTGTAAGTTAGTCCCATGTCAGACCGCCACGCGATCTTGTTGAATCCTGGGTTGTCCGGCTTCGAGTACGGGATGCTCCAAGATTTTCAGGACGAGATCGCGAGACTGACCGGGGCGACGATTATTCCAGCGCCGATGGGCGGCACACTTCCAACGCGTTTCGGGCTTGGCACACGATATTCCTGGCTGCGTCGATTTATGTCTCAAGGTGGCTTTCATCCGGTTGCCGACGTGTGCTGGGCCGTGCTCATGGGGCCGGAAGACTTCGCGCCCCTCGACGTCTTCAAGCGATGGGACCGCCGTGCCGGATTCAAAATTCTATACCTCTTCGACACGATGGAACGCCAGCTTTCGAGCATCAGGGCTGTTCTCCGGTCGGCAAAGTGGGACTTGACGATCACGTCATTTCAGGGTGCCGTGCCATTTCTCGAGGAACACACGCAGCGGCGGTGGTTCGCCGTCCCCCAAGGGGTGAAATTGGATCGCTTCCTCCCTGCCGCCACACACAACCGGCTTATCGACTTCAGCGCCTACGGGCGGAGGGCAAGAAAAGTCCATGAAAGCGTGAAAAACTTCTGCGCTGAGACCGGCCGTTACTATGACTACACGACAACGACCAAACTGATGCCTGGAATCGACCCCCAAGAGCAGTACGCCCACTATGCCTGGCGCTTGGGGCACAGTGTTTTTAACTTCTGCTGGCCTGTAGAGTTGACCAGTCCAGGCAGAGTTCGAAGTTTCAGCCCCATCACATGCCGCTGGTTTGAGGCGGCAGCCAGCGGAGCTGTGGTGGTGGGTCAAGCGCCGAAAGACCCCGGCTTCTCGGAGATGTTCGGCGAAGACTTCGTGGTACCCCTGGACCCGGGGCGCAGAGACGATGACTTACTCCGGTTTTGGCCCCTGCTGATCGAGGCGCGAGACGCTCACCTCGAAGCCGCCCGCCAACGACACGCGAGGCTTTCGGACAGCTGGAGCTGGGCGCGCCGCGTCAAGGATATCCTGGAAATCGCCGGGCTAACCGCGTCGGGCGACAAATCGGAAACCAGAGAGCGACTTTTGGAAGGCGCATGCCAAAGGTAGCAACGAGGCCGAACCAATGACGGCGCCGACGCCAAATACTGCGGAACACCGGGACGCCGGCGCCTTGCGGCTCGCGTCCAAGCTCTTTCGTTTGCTTCCGGCAGGCACTCCGGGGAAGACCAGATCTGCGAAGCTGGTGCTGGGTCCCTTGCTACAGACAGGGGACGCCACCGTTCACGACCGTGCAGGGTGCAAGTACCTGGTTCCCAGTCTCCGCGAACCTCTCGCCTACCACCTTCTTTTTGACGGGGTCTACGAACCTGAGACGCTCGGCCTTCTGCTGAGCAGGCTCAGCCCCGGCTCGACTTTCGTGGACGTCGGTGCAAACATCGGCGCATTCACGATTCCGGCGGCGCGCAGGATTGGGCCAACGGGTAGAGTCGTCGCGATCGAGGCTTCGCCGCGCGTTTTCGCATACTTGGCGCACAACGTGGAGATCAACGGGCTCTCCAATGTTGGGTTGAAGTGTTGCGCCGCCTCGGACACCGGCGCACAGCTGCCGTTCTATGAAGCCCCCGCCGATAAGTTTGGTATGGGATCTGTCGGCCCGCAGTTTCTTGCCGCGCCCACGCTGGTGCCCGCCCAAACGCTGGACCGCATCCTCGCCGCCGAAAACATCGCCGAGGTGAGCGTCCTGAAGGTCGACGTAGAGGGTTGCGAAGCCGCCGTTTTCAGAGGCGCCGCTCGCCTGTTGAGCGGCCCGCGTCCCCCAATCGTCGTTTTCGAGTTCTGCGACTGGGCCGAAGCCCGCGCACCCGGCGTGAACGTGGGTGACGCCCAGCGACTGCTTCGCGAGTACGGCTACGTTCTGTGGCGACTGCGGGACTTTGGCCGGCGCGGCGCGCGGCCGCTGGACGGGGAGATGCTGCAAGGGTTCGAGATGCTCGTTGCGGAGAACATGCCCAGTAGAGGTGGCCAATCCGGCCCGATTGCGGAATGAAGCGCATCCTCTACATCCAATACACCAACCCGGCCGGGTATCCGCCCCTTGAGCACAGTTCCCGCATCCTGGCCGACGCCGGTTGGCAGGTATTGTTCCTGGGTACTGCTGCCCTGGGTGCCGACGCGCTGCGTTTCCCCCCGCACCCCAATATCGGCGTCCGGCGCCTCGACTTTTGTCCTGCCGGCCTGCGGCAGAAACTGCACTATCTCATGTTCTGCGCCTGGGTTCTCGGCTGGGTCACGATCTGGCGGCCGAGCTGGATATACGCTTCCGATCCGCTCGCCTGCCCGGTGGCCTTGGCGCTGTCCACCGTGCCCTGGCTGCACATTCTGTACCACGAGCACGATTCGCCAGACGGCCCCACCGCAGGCGCCTTTCAACGGCTGCTGATCTGGACCCGCCGGCAGCTTGCCCGTTGCGCCGAGTGCTGCGTCCTCCCAAACGAGGCGCGGCTGGAGCGCTTCAAAGCCGATACAGGCACGCGCCAGGAGTTATTCTGCGTGTGGAATTGCCCATCGAGTCCAGAGGTAGCTCCACAGCGCGCGCCGGTCAACGGCAGTTTCTGGCTTCTATACCATGGCTCGATCGTCCCAGACAGACTGCCCCTCATGGCCGTAAACGCCTTGGCCCACTTACCCGAACGCGTCAAGCTACGCGTGATCGGCTATGAGACCGCCGGCAGCGCCGGCTACGTCCGGCAACTCCAGGACCGCGCGCGACAGCTCGGCCTCGACCGGCGCCTGGAGGTCGTCGCGGCGCTGCCGCGCTTCGAGCTTATGGAATGGTGCCGGCGCTGCGATGCCGGCCTGGCTCTCATGCCCAAACGCGCCGCCGACGCCAACCAGCACAGCATGACCGGCGCCTCCAACAAAGTGTTCGACTATATGGCCTCCGGCATGCCGCTGGTGGTTTCGGATCTTCCCGACTGGCGCGCGGCCTATGTCGAGCCCGGCTACGCTCTCGCCTGCGATCCGCAAGACCCGGATAGCATCGCCCGGTCTGTTCGGTGGCTCTGCGACCACGCGGAGGAGGCCCGCAACATGGGCGAGAAAGGCCGTCAGCGAATCCTGCGGGATTGGAATTACGAAGCCTGTTTCCAACCGGTCCTGCGTCATATCCAGGCTCGCGCCAATTGACCATCGCCTTATGAATCACGTAATGCGCATGAGGCTTGCCAGAGTCGTCCGGTTCTTTCGGCCGCGGCCGTCGAAGATATCGCTGTCGGTGGAGCAGATTCTAGACAACAACTCCGCAGTTGATGCCGTGGATCGGTTTAATAAACTCTATTACGAGAGTGGCACCGCCGGAAACCTCCAGTGGCGCGGCATTGAGATACTGAAGAATCCCTGCGACCTATGGATGATGCTTGAACTTATCGGTAAGGTTCGCCCGTCGGTCCTCATCGAGACAGGAACGCACTGCGGCGGATCCGCCCTGTACTTTGCCGAGATGGCCACCCTGCTCGGCCAGCCCTGCTCCGTAATCACAGTCGACATCAATCCCAAACTGGCCTACAGGCCCGAAGACTACGGCGTCTTTCCAGTAGTCGGTTATTCGACCGACACGCGTGTGGCCGCCGCGGTGTCGTCTATCCTTCGAGAGAAGCTGAGCCGAAAGCCTGGGCCGGTCATGGTCACCCTTGATTCCGACCATACTCAGGAAAACGTGGCTCGTGAACTGGAAATCTACAGTCCGCATGTAACGCCGGGCTCGTACTTGATAGTGGAAGACACCAACGTGAACGGGCATCCCGCGTCACCCGATCACGGTCCCGGTCCTTGGGAGGCAGTGCACGAATTCCTCGCCCGCAACCGCACCTTCGAAATCGATTTGAGCTGTCAACGGCATCTGCTGACTTTCTTCCCGCATGGGTGGTTAAGACGGCTCTCCAACTAGCATGAAGCGCTGCACGTCGGCAAACCCCTACTTCTCCATCTGCATCCCGCAGTACAACCGGACATCTTTCCTTTTGGAAGCCTGCCGGTCCCTGGCGGAGCAGACGTTTCGAGACTTCGAGGTTTGCATTTCAGACGACCGTTCAACGGATGGCCGCGAGGCGGAACTGCTTACATTCCTGCAACAGTCGCCGCTGAGCTTCACCTATCAAAAGCGGGAGACCAACGGCAGGTACGATGCCAATCTCCGCGCCAGTCTCTCCTTGGCATCCGGCAAGTACTGCTTTCTGCTCGGCAACGACGACCGCCTCGCATCGCCCACCGTTCTCGAAGAACTTGCCGCCGATATAGAGCGGCTCGGTCCGGCTGCCGTGATCATGACCAATTTCGAAGACTTCGCCACCGGCGCGCCCGCCGAGCGCGTCCGGCGCACGGAGATCGTGGGCGCGGGGCCTGCCATTGCCGCCGCATCGTTCCGCAATTTCAGTTTTGTCAGCGGTATCGTCCTGGATCGGGAAAGAGCCCTCGCGCACGCCACCTCGCGCTGGGACGGCAGCGAAATGTATCAAATGTACGTCGGATGCCGGATCGTTGCCGAAGGTGGTCCCCTGCTGAACATCCGCCGCGTGACGGTGCGCAAGGATATTCAGATCCCCGATGAGCGCGTGGATAGCTACGCCCTGAAGCCTCGCATCGCCCGCTGTCCGGTGACGGAGCGCCGCCTGCCGATGGTCCAAATCGGCCGGCTGGTGATCGACGCCATCGCGCCCTATCAGGCACCCGGCCGGCTTCTCGAAAAAGTCGTCATGCAACTGCTGCTGTTCACGTATCCCTTCTGGATCGTGGAATACCGGCGCGTACAGTCGTGGCGCTACGCGGTCGGCGTCTGCCTGGGAATGCGGCCACGCAACTTGTTGGAGAACGTGCCCATCTCCTGGGCCGGCAAGCTGCGCCTCAGTTTCCTGTACGGCGCAGTCAGCTTCGCCGGCCTCCTCGTCCCCATCAAGGCATTTCAGGCCATGCAGGCTAACCTGTACTCCCTCGCAAAATCTGGCGGGACAGGCTTCAGCCTGTCAAAGGCAAAGTCCCTTCCATGACCATGACCAGCCCTGCCTGCAACCTCCTGCTAGTCGGTAACCAAGGCGGCACAAACGTAGGATGGAGCCTCTGGCACGCATCTGCCGGCCTCGGCATCGCCGCCCACTTCGCCGACGCGCTCCAGGCATCCAGAGCGCCAGCCTGGCAACGTCGCGTCGCCTGGCGCTTGCTCGGCCACCGGCCCCCACGCCTGGCAGGCTTCAGCGCGGACCTCGTCCGCCTCTGCGGGCAACTGAATCCCTCCGCCCTGCTGGCCACCGGCCTAGCCCCAATAAACCGGAAAGCCCTCCAGGCGATCGGGCAAATGGGCATCACCCGCCTGAACTATCTGACAGACGATCCATGGAATCCGGCCTTCCGCGCACGCTGGTTTTTTGAATCTCTGCCAACCTATGACACGGTTTTTTCCGCGCGCCGCGCCAACATCGCCGACCTAGAAAACCTCGGATGCCGGGCCGTCCGCTACATGCCCTTCGGTTTCGATCCGAACCTGTGCTACCCGCAGCCGGCCGATGCCGCGGAAGCCGGCCGCCTCTCGGCCGATATCTTGTTTGTGGGCGGTGCGGACCGCAACCGCGTTCCATTCATCGCGGCGCTGGCATCTGCGGGCCTCTCCATCGCGTTGTACGGAGCCGGCTGGAACCGGTACCCCGAAACCATGCCCCATCACTTGGGCTACGCCGATCCCCAAACGCTCCGCAAAGCCACCGCTGCCGCCAAAATCGCCCTCTGCCTCGTGCGCCGCTCCAACCGCGATGGCCACGTCATGCGCAGCTTTGAAATCCCTGCCATCGGCGCATGCATGCTCGTTGAAGACACCCAAGAGCACCGCGAAATCTTCTCAACCGAAGGGGAATCGGTCGTTTACTTCCGCTCCATTCCGGAGATGATCGAGAAAGCCCGCTGGCTGCTCGACCGTCCGGCCGAGCGCCAAAGGCTGGCTGCCGCCGCTCACGCGCGCATCGCCGCCGGCTGCCACACATATCAAGATCGGCTGGCCGCCATGCTCGGCCTCCACACCAAGGACCATGAAGATCGCTATCGCCGTCCACGGCCGCTTTCATGCGTTTGACCTGGCGCGCGACCTGTCGCGGCGGCATAACGTGACTGTCTTCACCAATTACCCGAAGTGGGCCGCCGCGCGTTTCGGCCTCTCGCCCGCCCAGGTGCGAAGCTTCTGGGCGCACGGCGTCGCCTCGCGGGTGGCCTGGTGGCTCCACGAGAACTTGTCAGTCCCGTATCCCGAAGCTTTCTTGCACCGGCTCTTCGGCCGCTGGGCGGCCGCCCGCATCGGCCGCGAACCCTGGGACGTGGTGCACTGCTTTAGCGGCGTTTCCGAAGAGATCTTGCGCGCGAATAGCGGTCACACCGCCCTGCGAATGATGGTGCGCGGCTCGGCGCACATCCGCACCCAGGCGCGCCTTCTGGAAGAGGAAGAGCTGCGCACGCGAACCCGCATGGATCGCCCCAGCCGCTGGATCCTCGCCCGGGAAGAGCGCGAGTATGCGCTGGCGGATCGCATCCTGGTGCTCTCGCGGTTCGCCTGGGATAGCTTCGTCGCCGAAGGGGTCAGCCCCGAACGGCTCTCCCTTCTCCCGTTGGGCGCCCTGTTGGATCATTTTCGCCCTCCCCTCGAAACCGTGGAGGCCCGCTGCGCACGGATACTCTCGGGCGAACCTCTTCGCGTTCTGTTTGTGGGCGCTCTCTCTTTTCAGAAGGGCCTGCTCGACATGGCCTCCCTCCTGCGCACCCCGGGAAACCGGCGGTTTCGCTTTCGATTCGTCGGACCGGTTTCCCGGGAAACCAGGTCGCTCGTCGCAAGTCTGCATCCCATGGCCGAATTCGTCCCGAAGCAGCCGCAACACGACCTGCCGGCCAGCTACGCATGGGGCGATCTGTTCGCCTTCCCGACCATCCAGGATGGATTCGCAGTCGTGCTCACGCAAGCTGCTGCCGCCGCCCTCCCCATTCTGACCACCACCAACTGCTGCGGTCCGGACTTAATCCGCGAAGGCCAGACAGGGTGGGTGCTCCCCATTCGCAGCCCGCAGGCATTCATCGAAAGGCTGCACTGGTGCGATTCGCACCGGGAAGAACTGGCTGAAATAGTGCGTCGCATTTACCATCAATTCCAGCCGCGCACCTGGGCTGATGTGGCCGCCGATTTCGAAGCGATCTGCGCAGAGCATGTCGCCCCGAGCCACGACAGTTCCGTACCGAGCCACGACCGTCAGGGAGTGGTTCAAACCCGGCACCCATAATGGACCCCAGCAAAATATCTGAATATCTGCTCATCTGGATAGGCGTGATGGCCCTGCTCGTCTTTGTCCGCGCCCGTTGGAACATACCGGGCACGGGCTTGACCTTTGCCTACCTGCTCAACCTGTCGCTCATCCATTGGGTGGGCGCAGCCATTTACGTCCTTCCCGCTTTTCAGGATCACGATCCACACCTGACCGAAATGGGGTTCGAGCAGAGTCTCTACGGCGTCGTGGCATTCGCGGTTGGCGGTCTCATCATCACCCCGATTCTGGTGCGCAAAGGCATTTTGCCGCGGGCCAAGGGAACCCACCAGCCGGACCCCAGGCTGCCCAAAGCTTACATCGCTTGCGGCGTGCTCTTCTATCTGCTGTTGTCCACATTTCTTGGACGCCTGCCGACCGCCACGGCCATCATATCCACGGGCCAGCAGCTTGTCGTGGTCGGCCTGGGGCTTTGCTGCTGGAGAGCCTGGCGGGAGCAGAGCGTTCGCAGGCTGCTAGCCTGGCTCGCCATATCCCTGGTGTTGCCCTTCGCTACACTCATCACCGCAGGCATGCTCGGCTATGGCGCGGTCGCGGTCTTAACCATATTGATCTTCGTCTCCACTTTTCTCCGCTCCCCTGTGAAGGTGATCCTGGTAGGCGCGCTAGTGGTCTATCTGGGCCTGTCCGTGTATGTCAGCTACATGCGCGACCGGGTCGAAATCCGGGCTACCGTCTGGGGTGAGCAGTCTTTCTCGGATCGTCTCGATCGTATTTCGAGAACCGTCGCGACCTACGAATGGTTCGATCCCAACAATTTCGAACACCTCCAGCGCATTGACGCCCGCCTGAACCAGAACTTCCTGGTCGGCGCGGCGGTCTATCAGTTGGGTCAGACCCAGAACTTCGCCCGCGGTGACACGCTGTGGGACGCGCTGCTGGCCCTCATCCCCCGCGCCATATGGCCGGAGAAACCCATTACGGCCGGCAGCGGCAACCTGGTCACCCGCTATACTGGCATCGATTTCTCCTCCGGGACCAGCGTGGGCGTCGGCCAAGTGATGGAGTTCTACGCAAACTTCGGAACCCCCGGCGTAGTCATCGGCTTCATCATCATGGGCGTGTTTGTCACCGCTCTCGATTGGCAGGCGGCCGAGCGGCTGGCGCGCAACGATCTGCATGGTTTCGTCCTCTGGTTTCTGCCGGGCATCGCATTCTTGCAGGTTGGCGGCCAGCTCGTCGAGATCACCGCCAGCGCCGGCGCCAGCCTGGTAGTCGCGTTGTTGGTGAACCGGTTCCTGGACCGCTGGCGCTCGTCCCAGGTGGGCCAGACGGTTTCCCCTGCCAGCCCCGCCCCCGCCCAATGAAGGTCCTCGTCTACCAGATCGGTTCGCTCGGCGACACCATCGTCCTGATTCCCTCGCTGCGGGCGATTCGCAAGCACTTCGGACGCGGCGCGCACCTTGCCGTGCTTCACAACGTGGACCGCGCCGGGGTAGTCACCACGAAGGAAGTCCTCCAATGCACGCCACTCGCCGATGAGTTCATCCCTTACCAGTTCGAAGAGCCGGTCGCTCGCAGGCTGCGCACAGCCTGCTCGCTGTGGCGGCAACTGCGCGCGCGGCGCTTCGATGCCGTCGTGAGTCTCTTGCCCAGTGAGCGCCCGCCCGCCGCTTTGCGCCGCGACGCCTGGTTCTTCCGCACCTGCGGAATCCCACGCGTGATTGGATTCGAGACCGTTCCCGATTCCGTCGTGCGCCCCCGCCAGGATGGGCGGGCGATGCCGGTCCAGAACGAAGCCCTAATCCTGTTGCAGCGGTTGCGCGATAGTGGCATCCCCGCCGAGGCCAATGGTCATCTCAGAATCCCTCTGCTGCAACCCGGCCGCGGCGATCGAGCCGCTGCCGCCGCATGGCTCGCCGCCAGCCGCCATCATCCCCAACGCGCCCTGATCGCCCTCTGCCCCGGATGCAAGAAACCGGCCAACTCCTGGCCCCTGGAGCGCTTTATCGAATTGGGCCGTCGTATTTTATCCACCGGCAGCGCCGAGATTGTGATACTCGGCGGACCTACCGATCGGGCCGCGGCCCAACGCCTGATGACGGCGTTGAGCGGCGAAGCCCTGAATGCCGCCGGCGAGTTCTCGGTTTCGGGATCGGCGGCGTTGCTGAGCCAGTGCCAGTTCCTAGTCGGTCTGGACACCGGCACCACTCACTTGGCCGCCGCCGTCGGTGTCCCCTGCGTTGTGATTCAGAGCGCCAATAGCCACGCGGGACATTGGGATCCGCTCGGCGAGTCCCACACGGTTCTGCGCCAGTCCGTGCCTTGCGCCGGCTGCTTGTGTACCGAGTGCCCGGTCGCCGGCCATCCCTGCATGACCGGCATTTCCGTAGACGACGTTTGGCAAATTGTGGGGCAGGCACTCTTGCCTGCAGCCGCCTTTCAGGCGGCCCATCGTGCCCGTGCATAGAATCCTCCACGTGATCCCCTCGGTCGGCCCCCAGCGCGGCGGACCCAGCGTGTTGATGCACACCCTCGCGCGCGCACTCTCGCAAGCGGGCATCGAAGTCCATGTCGCCACCACCGACGACAACGGCCCCGGCCGGCTGCGCGTTCCGCACGGCCTTCCGCAACAGGAAGATGGGGCTACGTTCTGGTATTTCCCGCGCCAGACGCGCTTCTACACCTTCTCGTGGCCGCTCACCCGCTGGCTGGCCCGGCACGTGCGCGAGTTCGACCTGGTCCACATCCACGCGCTCTTCTCCTATGCCGCGCTTCCCGCCGCACTGCTGGCCCACCGCGCGGGAGTCCCCTACATCGTCAGGCCGCTCGGCACGCTCAATCGCTGGGGTATCCGGAATCGGCGCCCCTGGCTGAAGCGGCTCTCCTTCCACGTTTTGGAAAGCCGCATCCTGGCCAGCGCTGCGGGCATTCACTACACCAGCGAACAGGAACTCCTGGAGGCCGGTGAATTGGGCGTATCCGCAAACCCGCTGATCATTCCGAATGCAGTGGAACTCCCGGTGGGACATGCCTGCTCCCCTGTCCGGCCCGTCGCAGAACGTAAAGTCATTCTCTTCCTCTCCCGTTTCGATCGGAAAAAGGGTCTCGATCTTCTCCTCGAAGCCTTCGCGCGCGTGCGCCGGCAGTGTCCCGACGCGGTCCTGGTGCTTGCAGGAACGGGCGACCCGCAATGGGTGGCCCGTCTCAAAGAGAACGCCGAACGTCTGGGAATTGCCTCCGGGGTGATTTGGGCTGGCTTCCTCACCGGAGAAAACAAGTGGGCGGCATTGAGCGGCGCGGACGTTTTCGTGCTCCCATCTTACTCGGAAAACTTCGGCATCGCGCTCGTCGAAGCTCTCGCTTGCGGTTGCCCCGTGGTGCTTTCCGATCAGGTCGGCATTCACCGCGAGATCCGCCGCGCCGAAGCCGGGCTGGTCACCCCGTGCCGGGTCGAGGAACTGGCCACCGCCATCCTCAACGTTCTGACCGACGCCGCCCTCCGCCGCCGCATGAGCGAAAACGGCGTGCGCCTGGCCCGCCAGCAGTTCTCGCTCGAAGCTGTCAGCCGTCAACTGGCTTCGGCTTACGCGGCCATCGCCCCATGACATCTCCCACCCTGGCCGTCGTCGTCCTGACTTACAACGAGGAAGTCAACCTGCCGCGTTGCCTCGACAGCCTGCACGGGTTGGACTGCTCCGTGATCGTCGTCGATTCGGGAAGCACAGACAAAACTCGCCAGGTCGCCGAACGCTACCAAGCCGCGTGGCTATCCCACCCCTTCGAGAACTATGCCGTCCAGCGTAACTGGGCTCAGGACAATCTCCCCATAGCGGCCGATTGGATTCTGCACTTAGACGCCGATGAGCGGCTCACTCCCGAACTTGCCATCGAGATCAACCGGACCCTGCCCGCCGCGGATGACTCCATCGATGGCTTCCTCCTGCGCAAGCGGACCATCTTCATGGGGCGTTGGATTCGCCATGGCGGACACTATCCTTCTTATCACCTCCGCCTCTTCCGCTGGCACAAAGGCCGCTGCGAAGACCGGCTATACGATCAACACTTTGTAGTCCCCGGTAAGGTCAAACCTCTAGACAGCGATTATCTGGACATCGTAGCCGCCAACCTCGGCACCTGGACTCTGCGCCACAAGCGATGGGCGGAACTGGAAGCCAACGAAATGCTGGCGCAGGACGATTGCCGCCGCCAGGTGCATCCCGATCTCCTCGGCAATCCCATCGAAAGGCGGCGCTGGTTCCGCAAGGCCTATTCCCGCGGTCCGCTCTTCGGCCGGGCGTTCGCGTATTGGTCCTACCGCTATCTCTTCCGTCTGGGTTTCCTCGACGGCAAAGAAGGACTCATCTTCCATTTCCTGCAAGGCTTTTGGTTTCGTTTCCTGGTAGACGCCATGATCTACGAGCAGCACAAAGCATAACAATTGAGAACTGAGCCACCCCCGTAAGGGAGTGTTTTCAACCACAAGGGGCACGCGCGTGAACATTCTCGGACTCAACGCCTTCCACGGCGACGCTTCGGCGGCTCTTCTTTCCGACGGCCAACTCGTGTCGGCCATCGAAGAGGAGCGGCTGAACCGCATCAAGCATTGGGCCGGATTTCCCAATCTCGCCGCCGCCGCCTGCCTCAACGGATCGGATCGAAACGACATCGAACACGTGGCCATCTCCCGCGATCCGTTCGCCCATATCGCGCGGAAAGTGCTGCACACGGCCGTCCGCCCTGCCTCCTGGCAGCGATCCGTGTCGCGCGTCGCCAACATCGTTCAGGTCGCCCGCCTCAGTCCGGAGCGCCCAGGCACCATTCTCTCCGAGTTGAAGCGCGCCCGCATCCACAAGGTCGAGCACCATCGAGCGCACCTCGCCAGCGCCTTCTTCGCCTCCCCCTTCGACCAGGCCGCCGTGGTCTCCGTGGATGGCTTCGGCGATTACAGCAGCGTCCAGTGGGGCCTCGGCCGCGGCAATCGCATCGACCTGCTCGGCTCCGTGCTGTTCCCGCACTCGCTCGGCATTCTCTACACCGCCTTCACCCAGTTTCTGGGTTTTCCCAAGTACGGCGACGAGTACAAAATGATGGGTCTGGCGGCTTACGGCGAGCCGCGCTTCGCGCCGCAAGTCCGCCAGATCGTCAAGACGGAATCCGGCAATTGCCGCCTCGACCTCGATTACTTCACGCACCATAGCCAGGGCGTCGAGATGACTTGGGATGGCTGCGAGCCAATGTCCGGTAACGTCTTCTCGCGGAAGATGCTCGAAGTGTTCGGCGAGTCGCGCACCCCCCGCGCCGAAATCACCGATCGGCATTCCGATCTGGCGGCCTCCGTGCAAGCCGTCCTCGAAGAGAATTACTTCGCGTTGCTGAATCATGTCTACCATCGCACCGGGCAAAAGGCGTTGTGCCTGGCGGGCGGAGTGGCGCTCAACTGCGCGGCCAACGGCAAGATTTTCGAGCAGACGCCCTTCCGCGATATCTATATCCAGCCGGCCGCCAGTGACGCCGGCACTTCCATCGGCGCCGCGCTGTCGGTCTGGCACGAGCGCCTGAATCAGCCCCGCTCCTTCGTCATGCGCCATGCTTACTATGGCCCGCAATACAGCGACCGCGAAATTCACGCGGAGTTGGAAACCGCCGGCGTTGCCTATCGCCGCTTGAGCGAAGCCGAGTTGGTCGACGCAACCGCCTCCGAGATCGCCGCCGGCAAAGTGGTCGGCTGGTTCCAGGGCCGCATGGAATTTGGACCGCGCGCCCTCGGCAATCGCAGCATTTTGGCCGACCCCCGCCGCGCCGGCATGAAGGATCTGCTCAACAGCCGCATCAAGCATCGCGAACACTTCCGGCCCTTCTGCCCCTCTGTCCTGGCCGAAGCCGCTTCGGATTACTTCGAAACCGGTTATCCGTCTCCCTTCATGGTGACTGCCTATCGCATCAAGAGCGAGCGCCTGCGGGATATCCCAGCCGTCACCCACGCCGACGGCACCGGCCGCCTCCAGACCGTCGACCGGGAATCCAACCCGCTCTACTGGAAACTCATTCGCCGCTTCGGCGACATCACCGGCGTCCCCGTCTTGCTGAATACCTCGTTCAACGAGAACGAACCCATCGTCGAGACCCCCGCGCAAGCGCTCGACTGCTTCCTGCGCACCCGCATGGACGTGCTGGCCATTGGCCCCTATATGCTCCTGAGATCCGAGAATCTGCACCAGGCTCTTGGAGGGCGGACTTTAGTCCGCGCGGGGCTTTAGCCCCGCTCTTTGCCCCATTCGAGGATCGACCATGAAGATACTGCTCCTCAATCAGTGCTTCTATCCCGACGTGGTATCTACCGCGCAGCACGCCAGCGATCTCGTCGCGGCACTCGCCCAACGCGGCCATGAGGTGACCGTAGTGGCCAGCACGCGGGCCTATGACAACCCGCATGTAAAGTTTCCGATCGAAGACCACTGGCGTGGCAGCCGCATCCTGCGCGTCCCCTGTCTGGCGCTCGGCAAAACCACGAAGTGGCGGCGCGTGGCCAACTTCGCCAGTTTCTTCCTCAGTTGCCTCCTCCGCCTCGTCTTCCTCCCGCGCTTCGACGTCGTCATGGCCCTCACTTCACCGCCGCTCATCTCCCTGCTCGGCGCGCTCTACGTCAAGCTCAAGGGCGGCCGTTTCATTTTCTGGGTCATGGATCTGAATCCCGACGAGGCCATCGCCGCGGGATGGCTCAACGAGCGTTCCGCCACCGCCCGCGCCCTGGCCCGACTCCTCAACTTCAGCCTCCACACCGCCGACGAAGTCGTCGTCCTCGATCGCTTCATGCGCACCCGCGTAATGAAAAAAGGAGTGCCCCCGGAGAAGATCAGTACCATCCCGCCCTGGGCCCATAGCGAGGTCGTGCGCTACGATCCGGATGGCCGCCTGGCCTTCCGCGACCGCCATGGATTCGCCGGCAAGTACGTCGTGATGTATTCCGGTAATCACAGCCCCTGCCATCCTTTGACCACCGTGCTCCAAGCCGCCCGGCGCCTGGCCGATCGTCCCGATATCGTGTTCTGTTTTGTCGGCGGCGGCAGCGAATTCCCCACCGTCGCCAGTTTTGCAGCCGAGCACAAGCTGTCGAACATCCGCTGCCTGCCCTACCAGCCGCTCGCCGACCTTTCGGCTTCGCTCTCTTCCGCGGACCTGCACGTGGTCGTCATGGGAGACCCGCTGGTGGGTATCGTCCACACCTGCAAAATCTACAACATCATGTGTATCGGCACGCCAGTCCTGTACATCGGCCCGCCCAAGAGCCATGTCATGGACATCGCCGCCGGCAACGGAATTCCGCTGACCTCCGCCAGTCATGGCGACGTCGGCCAGGTCGTGCGCCGCATCCTCGCGAATGCCCAAACCAGCCCCAACATCGGCGTGCCCGATCGGCGCATGGTGGAGCGCGGCCGCAGTTTCCATCAGGACCAGCTCGTGCCGCGCTTCGCCGACCTCGTCGAAGCCCTGCCGGAGCAGGCCGCGGCCGCCGCAGTCGGCAGCCAGGCCGTCGGAGATTGATTTTAGGATTGCAACAGAACGGTTGCCCAGAATCGGAAACAGCTCCTTTGTGGTATCCTCTGTTCTGCCGGTTTCATCTCGATCAGCCTTAACAAGAGTTAGACCATGACTGGCGATTCTTTGCATTATGCTGGATTCTGGCCTCGGTTGGGTTCACTGCTGCTGGATCTGATCTTCGTCCTACCCCTGTCTGCCTTGGTGTTTTGGGCGAGTAGGCATTACCGTTTGTTCCAGGTGTATTACATGATTCCCGGCACTCTTTTCGGACTGTTTTATAGCGTTTATTTGGTCCGACGCTTTGGCGGCACTCCTGGCAAACTGGTCGGGTATTCGTATTCGCAAGCTTGACGGCGATCCCGTTGGTTACCGGGAAGCATTTCTCAGATACTTGCCGGAGTTTATCCTTGCTTTGTTGTCGAACATCGCCTTCACATTCCCGTTACTGCACATGAGTGATGCCGAATATCAATCGCTGTCTTTTATGGAGTTTTCCAAACATATAACTGAGCTTGCTCCATCATGGTATAAGCCAGTGCAGGTAGCCCAGACCATTTGGTTTTGGGGTGAGCTTATCGTCTTGCTTACGAATCGGAAGAGACGGGCCTTGCACGATTTCATTGCCGGGACCGTCGTGGTTCACGTCGCCTAACAAATCGCTGGAACCAACAGCCACCGCTCCGTGAGCATCCACGTTGGAGCCGGTCCCAGTTCTTACCGCCGCTTCTTCGTGCAACCGCATTGACCACATTTATCTCCAATTACAATAGCTCAGAATCTTCGCAACGCGGTGGGGCAGGCTGTCAACCTGCAAGCCGATTGTGAATCGGCCTTCCGTTTGTCGCGCGCCGCTGTGCGGGGCAGACGCTAGGTCTGCGCTGGCGTTGCTTTCTGCCGTCCTGCTAGCGATGCTTGGTCCCAATTTGCTGACCGCCCGCGCACCCATCCAAACTTTTCTCATCCACGAAGAATTCGGAGTGACCCACCCGCCCCAGATTATCGACTTCGACTTCGGCAAGAGCCTCGATCCGGATCGCACCTGCATGATCGGACCCCAAGGCGTCGAAGTTCCGTTCCAGCTTCTCCACGATGGCAAAATCGCCGTCGAGGCCGCTCTAGCCGCCCACGCCCGCGCCGAATGGAAGCTCTACGCCGCCGATGCGCCCCGCCCGCCCCATGGCTTTCCAAACGCCGTGCGCATCGCCGAAACCCCCGCCTGGTACGAGATCGTCAACGGCCTCACCGGCGTCCGCATCGCCCGCGCCGCCCACCCCGGCTGGGCGCCTATCCAAGGCATCCTCTACCGCGATGGAACCTGGACTGCCGTTGGCCCCAACGCCCTGGAACTCGCCGGCCGTCCCACCAACATGACCGTCCGTTTCGTGGAACGCGGCTCGCTGAAAGTCGTCGTCGAGGTTGCCTACATCATCGACCGCCCCCGCCTTGACTATGGCGACAATCTCCTCATCCCCGCCGGCCAGGGCTTCTACCGCTCCACCATCGAAATTCAGGCGGGCCAGCCATCCATCCTCATCGAAGACGACACCGACACGGATCTCCGCTACACCCTCGACATCTACCTCGGCCTCGAACCCGATCAGGCGCGCTACCGCGGTCATCACTCCACCTCGGTCGAAAACGGCCGAGAACCCGACGGCCGCCAGTACCGGATGTGGCACGAGCGCCCCGCCATGGACGCCATCCGCGACCTCCAATACCGCACCCCCGCCCCGTCCAATTACAACAGCGATCCTCCCAACATCCGGCGCATGGCCGTTTGGGACCCGTGGGTTTATGACAGCGGATGGTATTGGCAGTTGTACAACGTCAAAGCTGGGCCCAGTGCCAATCTCCTCGGCATCTTCGCCGGACCCGCATCTCAAGCCATCGGCGCGGCCCACAATGGCGCAGGCATCTTCACCGCCCCCGGCCCCGCCGCCGGCATCGCCTTCGAAACCCATCGCCGCTCACCCGACGCCCGCGTCTTCCCCCGCGTGCGCATCGCCTGGGGAATCTTCATCGGCACTAAGGGCGCCGCTCTCGGCGACCCCTACCAGGTCCAGAGCATCGCCCGCCAAATGAACCTCCACGGCGGCATCAATCTCAACAAGGTGTATCACTGCGAGACCGATTTCCCCGATCCACCCGCCGGTTACCAGCCGCTCTTCATGCGCCGCGCCGCCGTCGACGCTGTCAGCGCCCGCGTGCGTTCCGATCCCGAGTATTACCATCGCCTCTACCGCGACGAGTCCACCGCCCGGCCCCTGCTGGACATGTGGCGCGACCCCTCCGGCCGCAAGCTCGAAGAACTCGTCGCCAACACCACCGCCACCGCCCACGACCTCCTCGACGCCCTGGTCAATGGCGACGGCATCTACGACTTCCGCTTCCACTACTGGCACGGCGGCCTCGAAATGACCCGTCAGGCCGTCTGGATCAATGCCATCCTCACAAGTGATCGCGCCACCGCCGCCGACCGCGCCCGCGTGAAAGCCGCCGCCGCGCTATTTGCCTCCGTCCTGTGGGATTCCGACTTCGTCCCCCTGTTCGACGGTCACGGTCTGAACCTCGGCACCGCCAACATGCCCGTGCAGCAGAACCAATACCGTGACCTCTACGCGCTCCTGCAAGTGGGGCGGACGCCCTCGTCCGCGCGCGACCCCCTGGTCGCGCTCCGCGCCCTTGCCAACCTCTCCCAAACCGTCGACGATTCCGGCGCCGCCATGGGATCCACGCATTACATCGGCGCCTCCATGGGCCCGCTCCTCACCACCCTCCAGCAATTGCAAACCGCCG
>JBEKPZ010000022.1:0-59513 GCA_049520215.1 Bryobacteraceae bacterium
CCGGGCGCTGCCGGCGTCTGTCGTGGCAGGCTGAAAAGTGCGGATAAAGTCCTGCCGCTTGAATTGCATCCGGCTCATACCATCGGCCATCGCTTCTTGCAAAGCGCGGGAATTGTCCCATTTCTCATGATCGATCCGGTATGCTGCGATCACGGCTCCGGTGCGGTCCGCGCCCCGCTTGCAATGTACGAAAACAGGTCCGGCCGCCGCGTCCTCCAACATCGCCAGTATCTGGCTTGTTTCGGCAGGTGTGGGCGGCGTCAAGCCCGTCATGGGGACGCTGACATATCGCATGCCGGCGGCGGTCACCAGTTGCTCCTCCTGCGCCGACTTTTCGTCGCGCTTGCGCAGATCGATCACGATCTTGACACCAAGCTGACCGAGATACTTGAAGCCTTCCGCGGTAGGTTGTGCGCCGCGGTACACTTCCGGATCAACCTGGTAGAAGTTATTGATTCCAGGGACGGACGACGCTGCCGCCAGCGCCGGAAAACCCAGGATGAGTATACCGATGGAACCGATGAAGGCGTGCATTCGAAGGGACATTGGAGTCTTAATTGCCATAGCGGCCGATGCCCACTACATTTGACGCGGCCCGCGATCGAATGGATGCATGGCGCACGACAACCGGCGAAGCACTTCCTGCCGCTCCAGGCGCGTCAATCCTCCATCGCCGCGCGTCGACGTGCCAGCCACGTGGCGGCTTGCCGGCGTCAACTCGATTGTGTCGGTGATTTTTGAGACCCCCTAACGGGTGTGAACTAATGTGAACTAACGCTTCAAACATGACGCTCGCCTTCCTGCGTCAATAGACTGGTATCTTTAGTGGCGCCGCGCCGCCGCCAGGATCAGCGTGGCCAGGCCGAAACCGCCAATGGCTATCCCGGCGACGCGGTTCATCCAAAGCATGGCGCGGCTACTAAACCGGTCGCGAAAGTGGCCGCTGACTGCGACCAGCGCCGTCCACCACAGCATGGCCCCGAAAAAAATTCCGAGCACCAGGGCGAGGTCCTGCGCCCAGGCCCTGTGCCGCTGTAACCCGAGCGCCGTGAGAATAGCGAGAAACGAAAGTACGACGGTGGGGTTTGTCAGGTTCAATAGGAAAGCAGTGACAAAAGCGGAGTGTCCCGAGTCGCGCTTTCTTTCCTCTCTGAGCGAGCGCGGCTTCCGGAAATAATACCACAGACCGATTCCAACGAGCAGGATTCCGCCGGCCAGGCGTATCCAAAACTCCTCCCGGACGAGGAACGCGATAACGAAGCTGATGCTGAGGCCCGCGATCGCTCCGTAGATCGTGTCAGCCGCGCCCGCGCCCAAGCCCGATACCATGCCCGCCGCGCGTCCTTTAGTAATGGTCCGCGAAACGCACAACATGTTGACCGGTCCTACTGGCGCCGAGATAGCCAGTCCGGCTAACATGCCCTTAGCCACCACCATGATGTCATTCATCGAAACAAACCCGTGATGCGCATGCCGGGCAGCAAGTACTTCATGCGGCTCAATCGCGGCGGCACACTGGAAGTATGAATACTAGCACAGAGAACGGCGCGTCTTGCCGGGATTCTCAGGGAGCCATCGGTCAGCGCCAGAACGCGGCTTCCGTGTACTCGTCGAGAGGCGGCCCAAACTCCTCGGCCATGGACAGATCCAGCACCTCGACGCGCTGTCCCTCGCGGAGCTGCTGCAAGCGCACTTCGCCGCCGTGCCGGAAGCGAACGGTGTCGCGATAGTTGTGCGCGGGGGCGCCAATCTGCGCAAAACTCTGTCGTTGACGCCCACGCAGGGGTGCGATCTTTCCAATATCTCTAGTCATGCGCCTTCGCAAGAATCGATGACAAGAGATTCAGCAACTGTGCCACGGGCGTTCAGGCAGCGCGTCGACATCCCGGTGAAGGGGCCGCTCACCGACGTCCCTTGGATCACGACGACTCGGAAATCTGACGCCGTCCGCCGGCCTGCACCGCGCCTATCATGGCCGCGGCGCCTTCCCCGCCGCGCCCATCCCCATCCGCGCGCCGGCGGTCGCGGCGACGGACCGCGGGTCGGGCGCCGGAACGGGCGGCTGGCATCAGGCTGCCCGAAGCGTCAACTGCCGCACTTACTTGCCCGGGGCCTTCTGAAAGGCCTTCTTCTGGCGGCGCGGCAGCCTGGACTTGTTCTTCTTCGCCAATTGAGGAATCCTCGGTCTCGGCGGAGTGCTTTTCTTCTCGACTGGCGCGGCGGCTACCGGCGTTTCGTTGACGGCCGCCGGCGTATCCTTCTTTTCCTTCTTCTCGCGTTTCTCTGCCATATATGGGTTGAACCTACGTCCCCTCAAGTGTACTCCAACCAGCACTGCGTGTTTCTTAGTACCGGCCTCGCGACGGAATTGGCGTCCGGCATCGCGCGGCGCGAAGCGCGTTATGGCACCCAACCCGGCCATCCGGAAGGTATCGCCCGGCACAACAGCGCCACGGGCTTGCGGGCTGGGCGACGGCGTCCCAGTGAAGTGGCGGCTCGCCGGCGTTCCTGGATGGCGGCGTGCTCGCAGCATGGCGTAGCATCCGCCGACCGGCGCGCGCCGATTATGGAAGCGGGCGCCCTCCCCCCGCCGCGCATCCCCTTCCGCACGCCGGCGCTCGCGGCGACGGACAAGGCGATGGGCGCATGAACGGACGGCGCGGAGCCGTCGAGCCACGGCGCTACGACCGAGCGCGTTGATCATACCGCTTGCATCCACATGGGGCATGGGTGTATCCTGTTGTCAGTTACTGAGAGGAGCGGCTCACTGAGCAAACCTACGGATCTCGTCCAAGGCACCCTCGACCTGCTGATCCTCAAAGTCATCGCCCTGGAGCCTATGCACGGCTGGGCCATCGCACAGCGCATCCGCCAAATCTCCGGCGACGTTCTCCAGGTGGGCCAGGGCGCCCTCTATCCATCTCTGCACAAACTCGAACAGAACGGCTGGATCAGTTCTGAGTGGGCCGTCAGCGATAACAACCGCCGCGCCAAATACTACACCCTGACCAGGGCCGGCCGTAAAGCCCTCAATCAGGAGGCCGCGCAGTGGGAGCGCCTCTCCGCCGCGATTTCGCAAGTCGTGCGCGCAACCTGACGAAGGGAAACAGGTATGCGCTTCCCGAGCATATTGCGTCACCGGCTGCGATCCCTCTTCTCACGCGCCACTGTCGAACAGGAGCTCGACGAAGAGCTCCGCTATCACTTGGAACGCCAGATCGAGGAAGATATCGCGGCCGGCATGCCGCCCGACCAGGCGCGCCAAGCCGCGTTGCGCGCCTTCGCGGGTTTCGAACAAAGAAAAGAGGAGTGTCGTGATATGAGAGGATTGAACCTGCTTGACGACCTGCTGCAGGATCTGCGCTTTGCCTATCGCCAGCTCTGGAAGAATCCGGGATTCACCGCCACTGCCGTTCTCGTGCTGGCCCTGGGTCTGTGCGCTAGCGTGGCTATCTTCGCCTTCGTGGACGCGGCTCTCATCAAGCCGTTGCCCTACCCGAATCCCACCCGCCTGGTCGGCGTGTACGAGAGTACGAAGCAGTGCCCGGCGTGTAACCTTTCGTATCAGGATTACCTCGACTGGCGGAGACTCAACAAGGTCTTTCGCTCGCTAGAGGCGTACACGGGTGCCGGCTTCATCGTCACCACGCCCGGCGGTGCGCAGCCGGCGCACGCGGCGCGTGTCAGCGCTGGGTTCTTTCGCGCCCTCGGCGTCACCCCGTCGCTCGGGCGCGATTTCCATGCCGGCGAGGATCTCCAGGGCGCACCCCGCACCGTCATACTAAGCTACGCAACCTGGCAGAACCGCTACGCCGCGAAGCCCGCCGTCGTGGGCCAAAAAGTGGTGCTCGATAGCCTGCCGTACGTCATCGTCGGTGTCCTTCCGCGCGGTTTTCATTTCGCCCCGGAAGGCACCCCCGAGTACTGGGCCACGCTTGACCCCACCGGCCCCTGTGAAACACGGCGAAGCTGCCACAATCTTTACGGTGTCGCCCGGCTGAAGGATGGCGTCTCCCTTCAGGCCGCGGGAGCGGACACGGCAGTCATCGCGCGGCAACTGGAAAAACAGTATCCCGATTCCAATCGGGGCCAGGGTGCCAACGTCGTGCCTCTCACCGAAGTGATCGTCGGCGATATCCGTCCCATCCTGCTCGTGCTCCTTGGCGGAGCCGGGCTTCTACTCGTGATCGCCTGCGTAAACATAGCCAGCCTGCTGCTGGTGCGCTCCGAGAGCCGCCGGCGAGAGATGGCCGTTCGCAGCGCGCTGGGCGCCTCGCGCGTCCGGTTGATCCGTCAGTTTGTGACCGAAGGGTTGGTGCTGGTGGCCGCCGGAAGCATGCTCGGTATAGCGGCTGCCGCGTGGTCCATGCGGCTCCTCAGCCGTCTGATCCCGGAAGACATGCTCGCCCGCATGCCTTTCCTGCAGGGCTTGGGCTTGAATATCCGTGTCTTGGCCTTCGCCTCCGGTGTGGCGCTGCTCGCCGCCCTGCTGTTCGCGCTCACTCCGGCCATGCGCCTCTCCTTCATGGAGATGCGGGACGGGCTTGTCGAAGGCAGCCGGGGCTCCGCCGGAAACACATGGCGCCGCCTGGGTTCCAGGTTGGTGGTCGTCGAACTGGCCACCGCCATGGTGCTGTTGGTGGGTGCCGGCCTGCTGGGCCAGAGTCTATATCGCCTACTTCGTGTGACGGTAGGCTTCCAGCCCGATCATCTCGTCACGATGGAGGTCGACGCCCCGGATGCCACCTATGGCAAAGACCCCCAGGCCATCGCGCTCGGTCGCGAGGTTGTGAGCCGCATCTCGAACCTGCCCGGCGTCAAATCCACTGGCCTGGTGAGCGTGCTGCCAGTGAATTTCAACGGTAATACCGATTGGATCCGTTTTGTGGGCAAGCCGTATAACGGTGAGCACAACGAGGTGAATCAACGGGATGTAACCGCCGACTTTTTCGCAACGCTGGGAGCCAAACTGCTACGGGGCCGTTACTTTACCGAAGCGGACGACCTGTTGAAGCCGCACGTGGCCATCATCAACCAGACACTTGCCAGGAAATACTTCCCCGGCGAAGACCCCGTCGGCAAACAGTATGGCGATACCGGCCTCTCGCCCAAATCCATCCGCACGATTGTGGGCATCGTGGAAGATATCCGGGAGGGCCAATTGGATTCGGAAATCTGGCCCGCTGAGTATCTTCCGTTTAACCAGAGCCCCGACACTTACTTCAATCTGGTCGTCCGCACATCTCAGTCCGGGCTATCGATACTCCCATCGCTGTCCGCCGCCATTCATCAGTTCGATTCCGGCGTCGTTGTGATCGGTGGAACCTCCATGGAGAAAAGAATCGAAGATTCGCCGTCGGCCTATGTCCGCCGCTCTTCAGCCTGGCTGGTGGGTGCCTTCGCGACCGTGGCATTGATCCTCGGCGTCGTCGGTCTCTACGGCGTGATTGCCTACTCGGTCAGTCAGCGAACCCGCGAAATCGGCGTACGCATAGCCCTCGGCGCCGAGCGCAAGACCGTCTACAGTCTCATACTGAAGGAGGCGGGATGGCTCACCGCCGTAGGCATTCTCGCCGGATTGGGGGCCTCCCTAGCAGCCACTACCCTGATGCGTAAACTCCTCTTCGGAATTGCATCCTGGGACGTGCCGACGCTAGTAGCCGTCTCAGCCGTCCTCCTCCTCGCGGCGCTGCTGGCCAGCTACATTCCCGCGCGTCGCGCCGCCTCCCTCAACCCGGTAGAAGCCCTACGTGCCGAATAGCCCGGTCCGCCCGCGCATGCGCGGCCTCGCAGAACCCCTTTTCGGATCTCTTAACGAGTGTGCGATCATCCTCGCCTTGAGGTGTGTCGGCCTATACGACAGCGGCCTCGTGACCGATCATCTTGGTCGGCCAGGGCCCCCCTCGGTCAGCGCGCCGCTGAATCGTGCTCGATCGCCATCAATGTGAACGATCCGGGGAGCACCGGTGGCCTGGCCCTGCCGGGCGCACCCGCCGGCACCGGTCCAAACTTGGCGGAGACGATGAACACCCGGTGATTCATTGGGTCGAGCCCCATGTTGCGCGCCCCCTGCGGCGTCTGCACGTTTTCGATAACGTGATATTGGTCCGGAGTGTCCTGATGAATCACAGTGAGCGTGCCGTTCGCATTCGAGGCAAACGCGTTACCTGAGGCCGCATCGTACCCGGCGCCGTCGACGCCGATGCCGATCGGGACTGTAGCCACCACCTTGTCGGCTCGATAGTCAGAGACCGCCATCAGGCCGCTGCGGCATCCGCTGAACAGCCGATGGTGGGCGGTGTCGATGGCCATGGAGACTGGTTGCTTGCACGGGGCCGTGGACCAGCGCCGCAACACCGTCGCCCCCTTCGCGTCGATCTCAACTACTTCGCTCGTGTCCGTGAGATTTGCGTACACCTTGCCGTCGCCGGCTGAAGCGCCGTATTCCGGTTTGCCGCCAAGCGGGATGTTCGTAATCCTCGTTCCCGCCCGCGGGTCGATCACCGTAGAGGAGTGCGCGTCGCCATTCAGTGTGAAGACGCGGTTCGATGCGCTGTCGTAGATGATCGCGTCGGCATCTTCGGCGGCCGGGATCCGGCCGATCACCTTGAACGTTGTTAGATCGAACATCACCACGGACTGGTCGTTACCAGAGGTCGCGAATCCATGACCTGTAGCGGGCGCCAGCGCAGTTCCGTGCGCGCCGTCGATGCCGGTGACTTCGCCAAGCAGCGTCCCGTTGTCTTCGTCGACGACCATCAAGCGATTCTGTCGGGCAATAAAGAGGCGGTGATTAGGTGGGTCGGGCACGATGTAGTCCCAGCGGCCATCCCCGCCCAATGTGTAAGTGTGCGTGATTCGATAAGACGACGATGATTGCGCGAAGAGTGCCGTCACAGCAGCCAGCGCGAGGATGAACGCGACGTTGCGCATGTTCTCCTTTCTGCCTGAGTATATCGCAGTCGCCACGCGTTCGAGTTGCGGTGCCAGATTGTCTCAATTCGGCGTCTGGCTTGCGGCCGGATCACACCGCACTCCTCGGTGCCGGACCCTGCAAATCATGGATGCGGGCCTTCCAGCCGGCGCACACTTCTACCGATATGCCCGGTAACCAACACGGGTCTTGCAGCCAGGGCTCTGCCATCGGAACGAAGCCAGCCGCGCGCCGAAAGCAGACCTGTTTTTTAAGCCGGACAAAAGCACAAGGTTTTGGAAGGCAGAGACCAGCCTAGGGACAATACTGTTCGCTTTGGTGGGGCAGACCATCGCACTTTGTGGTCTGCCGCCGGCGGGGAGCGCTGGGCAGGCGACACAAAACGATCGCCTGCCCAACCGAAACATCATTAAGTGAGCAGCATTGAGCCTAGGGATGGCTTGCCGCACAACTTCCTGGAACCTCGTTTCGGGCCAACTTCCGGATGCCCGACCACTCGGGAGCCATCCGGCTAACTCTCTAAAAGTGGGAGGGTTATCCGTTCAGTCCAATTGCCAAGCCCGGCTATGCCGCCGGACGTATGTTCTGATTCACTTGGAAGAAGTTTCCAGGATCATACCTCGCTTTGATCAATGCCAGCCGGTCATAATTCGCGCGGTAGGTCGCCCGAATCCGATCCTCTCCCTCTGCCATCATGAAGTTCAAGTACGCCCCGCCGGCACCGAACGGATGCAGGGCATCGTAATAACTCCTGGCCCAATCGGTGATCTTCGCGCAGTTCGCCGGATCGGGGTCAACACCCACAATGACCTCGCTCCAGACCACATCGCGATAGCTGAATGCGGTTTCGGTTTCGCCCACGCGATTCACTTTTCCATTCACCGGATAGAGGTGCATGGTCGACTGCCACGTCGGCAGAAGAGCCGCGTGTTCGAGATGCTTTTCAATCGCCGCGTCGCTGAGTTCCCTGAAGAAATCGGCCTTCCAATACCATTGCAAACCGGACGGGTAAATACCGTCGAACAGTCCCTGTAGCATGGGAAACGGCATCGGCGCGAAGAATTCGAAAGCCGGCGGACGGTAGCTGCGGATCGATTCCAGAATCGTATTCGCCTGCTCCATCGAGCCCTGATAGCACCACACGATCCCGCACATCTTGCGCAGGTGCAACGGCTCAGGGAAAGGCGGCCCCGGGGGCACGGTCATCATGGCGAAGAAGCCGTTCATTTCCTCAGGCGCCTGCGTGATGAACTCCCGGTACCACTTCATCACGTCGGCCGCATCTTCCAGGTTCCAGAGCATCGGGCCGGCGCAAACGATGCCGACGGGATGCGCTTCAAACAGGAACGAGGTCACGATGCCGAAATTTCCCCCGCCGCCGCGCACCGCCCAGAACAGGTCCGTATTCTCCTCGGCGTTCGCCACCACGAAGCTGCCGTCAGCCAGCACCATATCGACCGAGAGCAGGTTGTCGATGGTCAGTCCGTACTTCCGGGTCAGGTGTCCCATCCCTCCGCCCAACGTCAGCCCGGCAACTCCCGTGCTCGAGACGACGCCCGACGGCACAGCCAGGCCGAACGCGTGTGTCGCATGGTCCACGTCGCTCCACTTGCAGCCTGCGCCCACCCGCACTGTGCGCGATGAGGGATCGACCCTGACATAGTTGATCGGCGCCAGATCGATCACCATGCCGTCGTCGCAGACCCCCAGGCCGGCTGCGTTATGCCCTCCCCCGCGGATCGAAACCAGCAGACCATTGGTCCTCGCCATCCGCACCGCCGCCATCACGTCGGCGGCATCCGTACATTTCGCGATCAGCCTCGGCTTGCGATCGATCATCCCGTTGTAGACCTTCCTCGCCTCGTGGTAGGCAGCATCTTCAGGCTCGATCACAGCGCCGCGGAACTGGCCGCGGAATTCGGCAATAGCTTCCTGCAACGACATTGTTGTTCTCCTTTGGCCGGCGCGTTTTTGATTTCCGCGCCGAATATGTCTACTTTACCCGGCGCGGCGTTCTAAGAGCGTTCTGTAGAGCCGGTTGCGGCCGTTCCGTCCGCAAGAATCGACAATCTTCGCTCGAACGCCAGCGAACCAGACCGCCGCGCTGCCTGGATGCCCCGCCGGAAGCTGGCGCGCGCCGGTTCGGGCTTTCCTTCGGCGGCCAGAAGATCCCCTTGCACACGATGCAACTCCGCGACCGCCCATTCCTCGCCATTCTTGCTCGCGAATGCAAAGCCGGTCGAGAGACTGGCCAGGGCCTCGCCAGCCAGACCGGCGCGCGCGAATGTTTCCGCCAGCAGCGAGAAATAGTACGGCAGGCGGAGTTCCGCGCCCAGGCGGCGCATCCCATCCAGCCCCTCGCGCAGTTGTGCCAGGCCGGCGGCCCCATCGCCCTGCGCGGCTCCCGCCCAGCCGGTAAGGACATTCGCCATCGCCAGGTAATACGCGAAGCCATGGCGGCTGCACACTTCCACGGCTTCCCGCCCGCGTTCGAGCGCCGCGCGGCTCTCACCCCGGAAGACGTGCAACATCGCGGCATAGTCGAGCGCGATCGCCTGGCTGAAAGGGTGGCGCATCCGCTGCGCCGCCGCTATGGCTTCCATAGCGTGACCATCCGCCTGATCCCCGTCTTCGCGGTGCCACGCGAGATGGGCAAGGTAACAACGGCAAAAGACGCCGATATCCGGCCCAGCGAACAGCGCCAGTACGGATTCCGAAGGGCCGCTGTGTGCCCGGATAGCCGTGGTCACATGGTCGAGCGACGCTTCCAGTTGCCCCAGGTGGAACAAGCTGCATCCCAGGATGAAGTTTCCCGCCAACATCAGCCCCGGAGTCGGCTCCCGCTCCGCCGCTTTCAGAAACTCAAGGCCGAACTCCCGCGCCTGTTCCAGATCGCCCCGCACCGCATGAAAAACCCACGCGCCGCTCAGAATCGCGAAAATGTTGTGATCGTCGAGCCGCCTCGAAAGATCCAGCGCCCGCTCGTACGTCTGGCCCACCTCTGCCGCCGAGTAGCCTTCCGTCGCCACCAGCGCCGGACCCAGCGTAGCCAGCAAATCCAGCTCCTGTTTCAGCCTACGGTCCGACTCCGAAAATCCCCGGCACAGGGCCAGGGCGCGCCTCAGCAGGTCCGCCGCTTCCGTATCCGCATATCGCTGCCGCGCATAAGCAGCCGCCCGCCAGTAGCGCTCGATGGCTTCTTCCGCCATTCCGGCCTGTTCAAGGTGCGAGGCAATCTGCCCGTTCCAGCTTTCGATGTCGGCCGCATACACCTCGTCCAGGGCCTGCGCCACGCGCCGGTGCAAATAACGTCGGCGCACCAGACTCAGCTCCGCGCAGGCCACTTCGCGCAGACGGTCGTGCGTGAAGTCGTACTCGGAAGCTCCGCGGCCCTCGATGATGCGCCGCCGCCATAGCTCGTCGAGTGCCTGAGAAACGCTGCCTTCATCCCAATCGGTGGCCTTCGCAAGCAATTCGAAGGAGAACGGCCTCCCCACCACGCTGGCCAGGCCAGCCAGTTCGTAGGAAGCCGCCGTAAGCTGTGCCAGGCGCGCCGCGATCACGGCATGTACACGCGTGCTCTGCATTCCGGCGCGTACACTTTCCACCACAAACAGAGGATTACCCCGAGTGGCCCGGAAGATCTCTCCCTGGTTCCCGCTTTCCAGCGGTTTCGCGGATTCGAGGCGCGCCAGTTCGGCCGTCTCCTGGGCATCCAGAGGCTCAAGCGAAATCTCCAGAACCTTCCCCGATTGCCGCAGTCCCGCCACAAACCGGGTGAATGGATGTTCGCGGCCCGTCTCTTCCGCCCGCACCGTCCCAAGCAAGAGTACGCCGGCCGCGGCGGGAGAGGTCAACAAAGCGTTGAGCCACTCAAACGATTCGGGATCGCACCATTGCATGTCGTCGAGATACAGCAGCGCCGGCTTCCGCATCTTTCCGAAAGCGGCGCTCAGGGATTCGTAGAAATGAAGGCGCTGCCAGCTTTCAGCGATGGGGCGGGGTTGTCCAGGGTGGAGCATTTCGGATTCCGGAAACTGCTCGCTGATTTCATGTACCAGCCGCGCCAGTTCCGCCAGTTGCTGTGGCGCGAGGTTCGTCCAGCCCGCGCGAACCGCATCGGAGCGCAGCCACTCGGCCACGGACGCGTAGGCCACCTGCCCCTGTCCGGCATAACAGCGGCTGCGCGCGGCCGCATGCCCTTGCCGAACGCACGACTGATACAACTCATCCGCGAGCCTCGTCTTGCCGATCCCCGGTTCGCCGGAAATTAGGGCCACTCGCGGGCCATCCTCCACCGCCGATTGCCAGGCCGACACCAACTGATGCCATTCCTTCGTGCGCCCAACCAGCGCCCGCACTGTCTGAAGTTGCGAGACCGGCTTCGCCGACAGAGACCCGGACGATCCGGGCTCCTCTTTCAGAATCCGGTCAAACAGCTCCCGCGTTGAGGCGCCCGGCTCCACGGCCAATTCACGCCGCAGCACGCGCATGCACTGGTGATAAGCGCGCAGCGCACTGGCTCGGTCGTGGTTGGCCGCATGCAGACGGATCAGCAATTGGTGGTGCGCCTCGCACAGCGAATCCAGTGCGATCAGGCGCTCGGCGCATGGGATTGCCTCCGCGTAATCCTGCTGCTCTTCGAAGAGTCTGGCGAGACGGTGCAATACCTCGGAGATCCGCCTGCGGTAGTCTTCGCGCAGTGGCGTGAGCCAGTCGTCGTAGAGAGCGGGCAGAAGGTCGTCTTCATAGATCTGCGACGCCGTGCCGAGGAATTGTATCTCCCGCGCGCGATCTTTCCCCACTCGCGCAGAGCCGGCCTCGGCAATCGCCGCCTGGAAATCGAGGGCGTCGATCGTACAGGAAGCATCCTGCCGCCACTGAACCGCGAAATGATCGGTCACCAGCAAGTTGCATTCGGCCGGCAATGCTCGTTTCAGATGGTGGAGAAGTTGCCGCAGATTCGTCCGCGCCTGCGATTCGCTCGAAGCCGGCCACAGCATAAACGCCAGCCGCTCCCGCGGCTGCGGCATATCGCCGTGAAGGATCAAATATGCCATCAGGGATTGGAGACGGTTCGTGTTGACCGCCGTGACCGGGCGTCCAGCTAAGCTGATCCGCAGGTTGCCGAACAAGCTGATCCGCGCGGGTAGGCCGGCGATGGAGGGCTGCTTGTCCGCGGGCTTCGCGATTGCTGCGGCTTCCAGCGCTGCGCGCACCTCGTTCATCGTTTGAAACCGGTCCGCTGGCAACTTGTGCAAGCAGCGGGTGACGATCGCGAAGACGTTCCCCGCGGCGCCTGTTTCAAGGGTGAGCGCAGCGGGCTCGTCGCGCAGAATTGCGGCCATCGTTTCGATGGATGAATTGCGCGAAAACGCCCGGAGGCCGCTCAGCATCTCATACAGCACGGCGCCGAAGGAAAAGATGTCGGAACGCGCGTCCACCTCCTCGCCCTTGGCTTGTTCGGGCGACATGTAAGCCGCAGTGCCCATGATTGCGCCCGCTTCGGTGAGGGCCACGGTTTGTGTAGCACCATCGGGAACTTTTGCCGTCACGACCTTGGCGAGCCCAAAATCCAGCAGCTTCACGCCCGATGCGGTCACCAGAATATTGGCGGGTTTCAGGTCGCGATGCGTGATGTTTTTCTTGTGCGCGGCGTCGAGAGCATCGCAGATCTGAACCGCGTAGCGCAGCGCTTGATCGAGCTCGAGAGGACCCTGGAGAGGAGTTCCCTCGATGAACTCCATCACAAGATAATTCGGGCCTACGTCGTAAACCTGGCAAATATGGGAATGATTCAGTGCGGCAATGGCCTGCGCCTCGCGCCCAAACCGCTCACTGAACTGAGCAGCGGAGACTTTGATCGCGACATCCCGATTCAAACGCGGATCGCGCGCTCGATACACCTCACCCATGCCACCCGCGCCGATCGGCGCGAGGATCTCGTAAGGGCCCAGTTTGTCGCCTCCACAAAGCGGCATAAGAGAGGACCAGTTAAGTTTAGCTGATCAAAGAAGCGGGTTGTGCCTGAATCACGGCGCATCCCGGCGCATCCGAAAACCATCCATCTCCGATAATCCTACCAAAATCCAACTCCTGCATCACGGCCATAACCGGCCAATCGCCACCTTTTTCCCTCTGCCTACTTCGTCTCGTAGCGGGTCGCGGAATTCACCGCCGAGCCCGGCTCCAGGTGATCATGCTCTGGGGCCAGCGCCGCCTCACGTACGGATCGAGCGCCAGGTAGAAGGTCCAAATGATGCCGGCCATAAAACGCAGCCCAACTGACTCCTGCAAGGAAAAGGAAGACCTCGTAAACCGCGGAAACATGATGTGCCGTGCACAGCCATTTGAGCATCTCAACGTTGAAAACGAACGCCGCCAGCCGGCTCGCTCCCCGCAGGCGGCAATCCGCCCTGCCGATTTCAAATTCGTTTCGTAAGTGTTCATGCGATGCTCCTGTCCGCCCTATGTGCTGCTGCCTGTAAGCGTGATGGACTGCGGACTCCCCGGCATGGTATCCGCCAGTTCGATCTTGCCGCTCCGCTTTCCCGATGCTGCGGGAGTAAACATGACCGTGGCCGGCGAAATCGGGAAAGTGTTGGTCTCGGCGAAATCGCCTGGATCGGCGCCAGTCACTTTTAAGGCCAGCTCGAAGTCGTCTCCGTCGGTGCCCCCTTGAAACTCATACAGCGGCAAGCATCCTGACGAAGGCCGGACGGCGGGGTTGCACGACTGTCCAAAAGCAGCGGTTTGAATTGCACAGACCGCCACGAAAATCGCGAGCATCCGTAATTGTCGTTTCATAGCATCTCTCGCTGCAGCAAACACCCTCCTATTGCAGGCGCGGATGGTGCATTTCCGCGATGTTCGGTTCACCCGCATGCCCAAATAATTCGGGATAAATATAGTGGCCCTGGTCCCGAGGCGCTTTGTCTACATCCACCGCGATGCGATGCGCGTTGGCCCAGGCGTCCCGACGGATGCCAGTCAGGCCGGGGCTTGGCTGAGATAGCCCGCGGAAAAGCCTCCGCTACGTACCGCTGCCCGTAAGCGTGATGTACTGCGGACTACCCGGCACAGTGTCCGTCACCTCGATCTTGCCGCCGCGTTTTCCTGTCGCCGCGGGAGTAAACGTCACCGCAACTGAGCACGTCGCCCCGGGGGCGAGCGTGGAGGGCGAAATCGGACACGTATTGGTCTCAGCGAAATCTCCCGAATCGGCGCCCACCACCTTCACGCTGGTGACGCCGATTGGCGTACCGCTCGGGTTGCCGATGGTGATGACGTGCGGCTTGCTCTTCTTACCCAGCGCCTCGCTTCCAAACGCGACGATGTTCGGGGAAACCGCAATCACCGGAAGATTGAGCAGCACCGACACCGTATTGGAATAGAAGTTGGGCACGGCCAGATCCATGCTGCCGTCGCCATTCAGGTCCGCGGCGGCGGGCAATTGCGGATATGCGCCCGCCAGGTAGTCTACATTTTGCTGAAAAGTGCCGTCGCCATTGCCCAGCAGAACGGAAACGCCGCCCGGCGGGCAGGTGGAGGCTGGCGAGTAGCAACCAGTATTGGTGACCGCAAGATCCGGTATGCCATCGGCGTTAAAGTCGCCGATGGCGAGACCATTAGGGATAGCTTCCGGTCGGGTAAGTGACCACCGGCTGGAAGGTGCCATCGCCTTTGCCGAGCAGGATCGAGACGGAATTCGTGAAAGTGTCAACGAGCGCCAAATCGGGCTTGCCGTCTAAATTGAAATCACCGCTAACCGTGGAGGTGCCGGCCGATCCCGCGTCGTAGAAAACGGGTGCTTGAAAAGTGCCGTCTCCGTTACCCAGATAAATCGCCGCTTGATAGTTGCCGGCGTCACTTTGAATACTCTGAATGTGCCCTCAGCCGTAGCCACGCCGGTAGCCGGAAGTATCGTCCGGTGCCACCGGCGTTATCTCCGGCTACCCCGGAGTGCGTCTCATAGTGTCTCGTTTTGCTCCGGGAAGGTGGGAAGAATTGTTTACAAGGGACTAAAATTAGAGCGTAACCAGATGCTCAAGAACGCCAGTAAGGCACGCAATGCTGATTTGCGAGGCCATTCGCTGAGGAATTTCAACTGGAGATTACATGCACAAGCTAAGCCAGAACCCAATTGGACCGAGCCCGCTCGGCAGCACCGCGGTGCTCCTACTGTTTTCCATACGGCTGCTGACCCCTGCCGCCTCGTTTGCCCAGCCGCCATCCGCACCCATGCCGGTCGATGAGCGAGTCGAGTCGCTGCTCCGGCAAATGACCCTGGATGAAAAGATCGGTCAGATCACGCAAATCGGTCCTAGCCCTATCGGGCCGAACGGCCCCAGGCCTGAAGACCTGATTCGCCAGGGCCGCGCCGGATCGGTGCTGTGGACGATTGATTCCGCACAAATTAGGAAGATGCAGGAAATCGCTGTCCAGGAGAGCCATCTGAAGATCCCACTCCTGTTCGGTTTCGACGTGATTCATGGCTACAAGAACGTCTTCCCCGTGCCGCTCGCGATGGCATCCAGTTGGGACCCGGGCATGGTGGAAGGTGCCCAGGCCATGGCGGCTCACGAAGCGTCCGTCTCCGGCATCAACTGGACATTCGGTCCGATGGTCGATATTGCGCGCGACGCGCGCTGGGGGCGCATCGTGGAGGGTGCGGGTGAGGACCCCTACCTGGGCGCGGCGATGGCGCGCGCGCAGGTGCTGGGTTTTCAGGGTTCGCGGCTGGGGACTCCGAACCGCGTGGTCGGTAGCGTGAAGCACTTTGCCGGATATGGCGCGGCCGAGGGCGGCCGCGATTACGACGGCTGTTACATCCCCGAGGCGCTGTTCCGCAACGTCTACCTGCGTCCCTTCCAGGCCGCCATTGACGCTGGCGTCGGCACCGTGATGAGCGCATACATGGATCTCAACGACGTTCCGGCCAGTGGGAACAAGTGGCTGCTGCAGGACATCCTGCGCCGCGATCTGGGCTTCCGCGGGTTCGTGATCAGCGATGCCTGGGCTGTCGCCAGCCTGGCGGTTCACGGCTACGCGCGCAGCCCGGAAGACGCCGCTTATCGCGGCCTCACCGCCGGCGTGAATATGGACATGGGCAGCGAGACCTACCTCACACACGCCGCCAAGCTCGTCGAGAGCGGCAAGCTGCCGGTGAGTGTGCTCGACCAGGCGGTGCGCGAAATCCTCGCCGTCAAGATCCGACTCGGGCTTTTCGAGCACCCCTACGGCGACCTGGCTGAGAAGGACAAAGTACTGAACGATCCGGTGCACCGCACGGCCACCCGCACGGCGGCGCAGCGCTCCATGGTTCTGCTGCGAAATGATAACAAGGCCCTGCCGCTCCCCAAGACGCTTGCTTCGCTCGCCGTCATCGGGCCCATCGCCGATTCGGCGGAAGAGATCAAGGGTTCGTGGACGGTAGAAGCAGGCCCGGCGGTATCCGTGCTGGAAGGTTTAAGGAACAAGCTGCCCGGCGCCAGCATCGAATTCGTTCGCGGCGGAGACATGCAGCGGCTCTTCCCGATGCCTTGGGACGCGGCGGAAGGCAAGAAGCCGACTCCCCTGATGCCCGAGGCCGAAATGGGGAAGGAAATCGAAAAGGCGGTCGCGGCCGCCAAGCGCGCCGAAACCGTGGTGCTGGTACTCGGCGAGCGTGCCGGCATGAGCGGCGAAGCGGCTTCGCGCGTTTCGCTTTCACTTCCTGGCAATCAACAGCGGTTACTGGAAGCGGTGGTCGCCACCGGCAAGCCCGTTGTGCTGGTGCTACTGAACGGACGGCCGCTAGACATCGCGTGGGCTGCCGAGCACGTGCCCGCCATTCTCGAAGCCTGGTATCCCGGCACGGAGGGCGGCAACGCGATCGCCGACGTTCTGTTCGGCGATGTCAATCCCGGCGGCAAACTCCCGGTTACCTGGCCGCGCACCACGGGTCAGGTGCCGGCATATTACAACCACAACCGGACGCACGCTCCCGAAGACGATCCGGGATTCACCTCGCGCTATGCCGACTTTGTGACCGCTCCGCTGTACCCCTTCGGCTACGGGCTCAGCTACACAACTTTCGGCTTCTCCAACCTGCAACTGGATCGGAAATTGATGCCGGTTTCCGGCACGTTGCACGTCTCGGTCGACGTCGAAAACCAGGGCGCGGTGGCCGGGGACGAGGTCGTGCAGCTCTATATCCACCAGCTGGCCGGCAGTGCATCGCGCCCGGTACGCGAATTGAAGGGCTTCGAGCGCGTCGCGCTCGCCGCCGGAGAGAAGAAGACGATCCGGTTCTCGCTCGGCCCGGAAGAGCTGAAATTCTGGAGTCCCCAAGCCAAGGAATGGGTAGTCGAGCCCGAGGAATTCGACGTCTGGGTCGGCGGAGACTCGAGGGCCTCGTTACACTCGGAGTTCCGAGTCACCCCATAATACCTGTCTCCTCCCGGCTAATCATGGGTGATACCGCTGCCGGCGTTCCTTGGATCACGGCGAAATGGTGCGCCATCCGCCAACCGGCCCCGCGCTCATTATGAACGCGACGCCTCCGCCCGGCGCGCATCCTCATTCGCGCGACCTTCGCTCGCCAGGGAGCTGGCCTGCGCACAGGCTACGAGCCTGCCCCACGCAATCGCATAACATATAAGGGGGAGGCTGCCTTGGCACACGAGTTCACCAGACGCCATTTCTTCTTTGGGTCCCTGCTGGCCGGCGCGATTCCGGTAACGGGATTCGGTAGCGTGCCTTCGCTGACGAGGCTTGGCTACAAGTCGCCGAATGAGAAGTTGAACATCGCCTCGATCGGCGCGGGAGGCAAGGCCAACAGCGACATCAAGGGCTGCTCGGCGGAAAACATCGTGGCGCTTTGCGACGTGGATGAGCGCCGTGCCGCGCGAAAGTTCAGCGAGTACGAAAAGGCTCCGAAGTACAAAGACTTTCGCAAGATGCTCGATGAGCAGGCCAACAACATCGACGCGGTCATCGTCGCCATTCCGGATTTCATGCACGCCACTGCGGCGATGTGGTCGATGGAGCGCGGCAAACATGTATATGTGCAGAAGCCGCTGACACGAACGGTCTGGGAAGCGCGCCAATTGCTGGAGGCGGCCAACAAATACAAAGTCGCGACCCAGATGGGCAACCAGGGCTATTCCAACGAGGGGACGCGGCAGGCTGCCGAGATGATTTGGGCGGGGGAGATCGGGCAGGTGACCGAGGTGCATGCCTGGACGGACCGGCCGATCTGGCCGCAAGGGCTGACGCAGATTCCTCCTGCGGAGCCTGTGCCGGACACGCTCGATTGGGACCTTTGGCTGGGCATCGCCGAGAAGCGGCCGTACACCACCGGCGGTCCGGATTACAAGTCGCCGCTGAGCGGGCATTTCTATCAACCGGGCAACTGGCGCGGCTTTTACGATTTCGGATGCGGCGCGTTGGGCGACATGGCTTGCCACATCTTGGGCGCGCCGAACCTGGCGCTGCAACTGGGCGCGCCAGCCAGTGTAGAGTGCATTCAAATGGAAGGCCCGAGCGAGTTCATGTTTCCAAAGAAATCGGTGATCCGCTACGATTTTCCGGCGCGCGGAACGATGCCTCCGGTGAAGCTATTCTGGCACGACGGGTTGAAGGAAGCGCCGCAGATTCCGGGTGTGCCGGAGGGCGAACTGCTGGGGGATCTGCCGGAACGACCATCGCCGCGGCGCGACGAATCGCAGGGGCCTCCGCCGTTTACCGGTTTCATCGGCGACGTGTTCGACTACGAGAAGTTCCAGACCACGAAGAACGCCGCGGACGCCGAGAAACCTACCCCGGACGGCAGCCTGTTCATCGGCGACAAAGGCATGATCACCACCGGCACGTATGGCGAGGAGACCCGGCTGATTCCGGTGGAGAAGATGAAGGGCTATCAGTTCCCGCAACCCGTGCTCACGCGCTCGCCGGGCCACTACCGCGATTGGATTCGGGCCTGCAAGGGAGGCGAGCCGGCGTGTTCCAACTTCAACGTCGCCGTGCCTTTCGTGGAGTGGATGCTGCTGGGAGTGATTGCCCTGCGTGTGCCGGGGAAACTCGAGTGGGACGCGGCGAAGTTGCGGTTCACGAACAACACGGAGGCGAACCGGTATCTGAGGCCGACGTTCCGCAAAGGCTGGTCGTTCACTTAGCGCGGACCCGGCTTTGGTGCTTGGCTTCCGGCATTACAAACGGTGGCTCTTAGCCCGTCGTTCATTACGCCATGGCGGTACTGACCTTCGTGGACGCGGATGTATTCTGGTCAGCCGACTCGGCGCAGGGTCGTGGCCGTGGCCGAAGGTCCGGTGGCCGTCGTCTTGTGCGGGGCTGAGATCACCGCGGCTGCCCTTGCCGCACGTGGAGAATTCTCGTGGTGAATTCTCGTGGTTGACTCGCCGGTGCGATTGGGCCTACAATTTCCCCCATGTGCACACGCATGGCAGTCTTGATCCTCTGCGCCAGCGCGCTGTTGTTCGCGCAAAAAGATACCGGCGCAATTGTGGGAACCGTTTTAGACGCAAGCGGCGCCTCCGTGCCGGGTGCGCAAGTCGCGGCGCTAGACACGGCCACCAACTTCATCTACAACGCCACCACGGATGCTACCGGACAGTACACAATGAGCCCGGTGCGCGTGGGCACTTATCGGATCTCGGTGGGCGCCAAAGGCTTCAAGACCGAGGTCGAATCCATCACCCTGGAGATCCAGCAGCGCGCGCGTGTGAATTTCACGCTGCAGCCAGGGGAACTGAAGGAGACTATCGAAGTCACCGGCATGGCGCCGGTGCTCGAAACGGACAACTCCGAGCGCGGCCAGGTAATTAACAGCCGTTACATGCAGGAGCTTCCGCTGAATGGCCGCAATCCGGTGCAGCTTGCGCAACTCACGGCGGGCGTGGTTTTCAGCGAGCCGGGTGCGCGCGACGAGCAGGGCTACGGTTTCTCGGCAAACGGCGCCCGATCGCTCCAGAACAACTTCCTGCTCGACGGCATCGACGATAATTCCAATCTGCCGGATCTGCTGAACGAGGCCAACTACGTGGTGATGCCTTCGGTGGACGCTCTCGAAGAGTTCAAGGTGGAGACGGACACCTACTCGGCGGAGTTGGGCCGGGCTAACGGAGCGGTGGTAAACGCCACGCTGAAATCGGGCAGCAACGAATTCCATGGCGTGCTATACGAGTTCCTGCGCAACGACAAAGTGGATGCGCGCAACTTCTTCGATCCTTCGCTGCCACCGTACAAGCAGAACCAGTTTGGCGCCACCCTGGGCGGACGCCTGATTCGCGACAAGCTGTTCTTCTTCGGTGACTACGAGGGCCTGCGGGTGCGCCAGGGCCAAACGCTGACGTCCCTTGTGCCGACGCCTGCGCAGGCCAGTGGCGATTTCAGTTCCCAGCTCGATTTGACTTCCCCTACCGGGGTGCCGGACTGCAATGGCATGCCAACCTTTGCGGGCGAGTTGTTCGATACGCGCCTCACCCAGGCCAGCGCCTCGTCGCCGACCGGCTACTGCGGCGTGCCTTTCGGCTATAACGCCGACGGTACGCCCTCCAACGTGATTCCAACTTCGCGCCAGGATCCGCTGGGCCAGAAGCTGATGGCCCTGTTTCCGGCGCCCAACGCCAACGGCAACGGCTACAACTACGTTTCCAACCCTGTCCTGCAACAGAGCCGCAATCAGGGCGATGTGCGCGTCGACCAGGTTTTCTCGAGCAAGGACAACGCTTTCTACCGGTTCAGTATGTCCCGCTCGCCAACGCTGATCCCCTCGCCGCTGCCCGGGTTGGCGGATGGCGGCGGGTTCTTCGCGGGCATCCAGGATTTCGACGGCTACAATGCGGCCATCAGCGAGACGCATATCTTCAGTCCCACGCGCGTGAACGAGCTGCGCCTGGGGTACAACCGTTTGCGGGCCAGCCGTTTCCAGCAAAACTACAACACGGATGTAGCCTCCCAGATCGGTTTTCCGGGTGTGCCCTTCTCGCAGGGTACCAATAACGGAGGCCTGCCGCAGCTCACCTTCAGCGATGCCTCGAACCTGGGAAGCCCAACTTATCTTCCATCGCTGGAAATCCAAAACACCTACTCGGTCTCGGATACCGTCACCGTGATTCGCGGCGGGCAAACCTGGAAATTCGGCGGAGATTTCCGGCCGGAGGAGTTCACCATTTTTCAACCCGCCGCTCCCCGCGGTTATTTGGACTTCGGGCCGGTGTACACGGACAACCCGGCGCAGCCCGGAACCGGCGGCAGCGGGCTGGCGTCCATGCTGGCGGGACAGCCGGACGGGGGCGGCATCAACAACCTGCACAACGTGGATTACACGCGCAAGAACTATGCGGCGTTCGTGCAGAACGACTGGCGCGTGAGCCATAAGCTCACCGTGAATCTGGGCCTGCGCTACGAGTTCTTCGGAGTGGTCAAGGAGCGTTTCGACTCGCAAGCCAACTTCAACCCGCTCACGGGCCAGTTGGATATTCCCGCCGGCAGCAACGTGAGCCTGACCCCCACCTTCGCGCAGTTGTTGCAGGTCAATCACAGCGCGCCCGCCGGCCTGGTACATTCCGACTTCAACAACTTCGCCCCGCGCGTGGGCTTCGCATACCAGGCCGCTTCGAAGCTGGTGATCCGCAGCGCCTTCGGGGTTTTCTACAACGCCTCGGAGAACGGCCCGTATTCGAATCCCAGCCCGGGCTTCAATCCGCCCTACTTCGTCGGGCAGACTTTTGTCGCGCCTTGCGGACTGCCTTCCGCCAATGCCGCGCTGGATTGCTCCGTGCAAGGCCTGGGCTTCTTGTCGCAGGGATTCCCGGCGAATTCGCTGGTGGACCCTAATACGCCGACGCTGTTCTCGATGGATCCCTACATGCGCACGCCCTACGTCTTGCAGTGGCATTTCACGGCGCAATATCAGGCTGGCGCCAACAGCCTGCTGGAGGTCGCCTATGTGGGATCGAAAGGCACCAAGCTTTACACTTTCGGCAACGTCAACCAGGCTGCCCCAACGGCCGACCCGAGCGCGCCTTACGCGCCGCGGCGTCCGTTCCCGTCGATCGACACCAGCATCGCTTATCTGAATACGGCGGGCAACTCGGAATACGACGCGCTGCAAACCAAGTTTCAGCACCGCTTCTCGGGCGGGCTCAGCCTGCTCGCCAACTTCACCTGGAGCCACGCCCTAGGCAATGCCTCCAATGCCAATCTGGGCGCGCAGAACAACGACAGCTTCCGGTGGTTTGAGCACCCGGAATGGGAGCACGGCAACCTGGACTTCGATATCCGGCGCCGTCTCGTATTCAATTACATTTGGGAGTTGCCGTACGGCCACGAAAGGCACTTCGGATCGGCTGCGCCCAAGTTCGCCAACGCGGTGCTCGGCGATTGGGAATTCTCCGGTGTCACCACTATTTCGGATGGCACCTGGTACACCGTGACCGATGCCAATGCCAACTTCGCCAACTCCGACGGCCAGCAACGGCCGGATGCGGTGACGGGACAGAACCCCAACGGCAAGCCTTGTGTCCCCGGCACGTTCTTCAACACTTGCGCATTTGTCGACCCGGCCTACGGCTCGTTCGGCGACGTCGGCCAAAACACGGTGCGCGGACCGGGCTTGCAGGAGTGGGATATGTCGTTCCAAAAGAACTTCGCGGTGAGCGAACACAGACGGTTCCAATTCCGGGCGGAAATGTTCAATATCTTCAACCACCCGAACTTCCTGTTCGCGCAGCCGGGGCCGCAGAATTCGAATAACGCGACCGTGTTTGGCACGCCTTCTTTCGGCTATGTCACGGCCGCGCGTGCGCCGCGCCAGGTGCAGTTCGGCTTGAAGTTCTATTATTGAGCCGCACCGAGCGCGCTCATCGTACATCGCCGATGTCCCACGAAGCCACACCCAAAAGGACCACCGCGAACGGAGCTCTCCTGCAACTGGTTGCGATCGCCTGGGCGGTCGCCCCGTGTTTCGCCGCGGAAGGCGCGCGCGTCGACGGCAAGAATATCCGCATAGAGTTCGACAGCAACATGCACAGCCGCGTGGTGGCCGTGCTGGCTGGGCAGGAACGCGTCATCGGCGATTTCACCCCTTCCGAGTTCATCCGCGTATCCGGCCGCGATGTCACCGACTTCCCTTTGCAAGAACAGAAACGCGGAACCGTCCGGGATCGGTTGGGGTCAGGCTCCCGGACGATCCTGACAGGCCTCGCTCCATCGCTCAAAAAAGTGTTGACCGTCACGGTGTATGATGCGTTTCCGCGCACGGCCATCTTCGAGGTCGCATACACCAATACGGGAGGCTCGGATCTGTCCGTGAGCGGCTGGACCAACCAGCATCATGCCATCAGCGCTCCTCCTGCAGCCGCGCAACCGGCGTTCTGGTCGTACCAGAGCGGCTCCTACGAGAAGCGGCCGGACTGGGTACTGCCGCTGAAGCCGGGTTTCAAACAGGAAAACTTCCTGGGCATGAACGCACCAGATTACGGCGGCGGCACTCCGGTTGTGGATGTGTGGTGTCGCGACGCTGGCATCGGCGTGGGACTCCTGGAAATGGCGCCGAAGCTGGTTTCTTTGCCCGTGACGGAACAGGGCCCGGGCCGTGCCTCGGTGGCGGTGGAGTTCAAGCAGAATCAGACGCTGAGGCCCGGCGCAACGTTGAAAACGTTTCGCAGCTTCGTCGCCGTCCACGAAGGCGATTACTTTCAAACACTACGCGATTATCGCGAGATGATGATTGCGCAAGGCATTCATTTTGACGCATCGCCCGACAGCGCGTTCGGCCCCATCTGGTGCGCCTGGGGATACGGCCGGAAGTTCACGCCCAGCCAGGTCTACGGCGCGCTTCCGATCGTGAAAAAGCTGGGCTTCACCTGGGTCACGCTGGATGACGGCTGGCAAACCGCGCAGGGCGATTGGTTCCTCCAGCCGCAGAAGTTTCCACAGGGCGACGCCGATATGCGGGCCCTGGTGGACAAGATCCACGCCGAAGGCTTCAAGGTCCAGTTGTGGTGGGCGCCGCTGACCGCGGATCCGGGTACGGAATTGGTCAGGAATCATCCGGACTGGCTGCTGCTGAATGCGGACGGCAGCAAGCGGAAGATTTCCTACTGGAACTCGTGGTATCTGTGTCCCGCGTATCCGGAAGTAGTGGCTTACCACACGGCCTTCGTGGTGAAGGCGCTCAGAGACTGGGGTTTCGACGGGCTGAAGCTCGACGGCCAGCACATGAACGGAGCGCCTCCATGCTACAACCCCGCGCACAAGCACGCGCGGCCGGAAGAATCCGTGGAGGGAATGCCCAAGTTCTTCCAGGCCCTCTACGAGACCGCCCAGCAGACCAAGCCGGATGCGCTGGTCGAGTTTTGCCCGTGCGGCACATCCTACTCTTTCTTCACTCTGCCGTTCCTGAACATGTCGGTTGCGTCCGACCCCGAGTCGGCATGGCAGGTACGCACGAAGGGCAAGACGCTCAAGGCTCTCCAAGGCGATCGAGTAGCCTACTTCGGCGACCACGTCGATATGACCAAGGACGATTTCGCCTCCACCATCGGTGTGGGCGGCGTCGTGGGAACCAACTTCACTTGGCCGGAAGGCTCGGCCCAGAGGAAGCGTGGCGACCTTACGCCGGAACGCGAGAAGAATTTCGAAAAGTGGATGCGTATCTACAAAGAGAAAATGCTCTCGCGCGGAGAGTACCTCGGAACTCTGTACGACATCGGTTTTGACCGGCCGGAGACGCACGCGGTTAGCCAGGACGGCAGTATGTACTACGCCTTCTATGCGCCGCGGTGGAGTGGCAAAATTACGTTGCGGGGCCTTTCCGGGCGCGCTTACCGCGTTACCGACTACGTGGACGGTAAGGATTTGGGAACGGTCCGTGGACCCGCCGCCACGCTGGATGTCCAATTCGAGAAGCATTTATTGCTCGAAGCAAAACCGGAGTAGCGGCGTTGCGCAATCCAGCGTGTAGATCTCGGTACCGCCCTCGCCGGAGCCTTCTGGGCCTGGACTCCCAGTCCCACCTCTAAACTGTCAGCCCAACGGCCCCTCTGCCCCCATGCTCTGTCTCTTAAGCACTAGATTGTAGGTTCGATTCCTACCGCGCTCACCAGCAGAATGTACACCTTCAGAGGCGGCAGCAACGGCTCCCCAACCGCCGGGCTCACCTTTGGCTTTGGGAGGCGCTCTTTACGGCGTCACGCCAGTTCGGCATCGGGAAGAAGGGCGTGATGGTACAACCCTCTTTTCCTCCTGCATGCAGCAGACGAGCAGGAGGGCTCGCGGGCCGCGGACCCCGCGGAAAGGGGCATATTGAGGCGTTCAGCCCCGCGGTGCCGACCGATCGAGCCAGCTACGGATATTGGCAATTGATGGGTTTCCATTGCGTTCACCGAAGGCAACGAACGGCGGGTGCTGGCGCGAGCGTTGGCTCCTTCCATTGTTCTATAGCGCCGGTTCTTTGTGATACATCATGTCCTTTAAGTTGAATTTGGTCTTGACCTCCAACCTGCCCAGTTGCGTCGTGAAGCTGACTTCCTTGTCCTCAGGCGTCAATTGCAGCACTTCGTGCGAGAACCCGAACAACAACACGTTGGTCTCGAAACCGGCCGACCCCTGCTGCACCGTGCCGGGCTGCGCTGGTGACTTGCCTTTTGGCTCCAGGTAAGTGAGGTTCTTGATACGGTCAAGCACGTCCTGGCTGGGCCCCGTCGCGCCCGTGGAGTCGGAATCGCCGTCACTGGTGTGCTGCCGATCCCCAGTGACAATCGGGATGCCGCTCACGCTAATGACGTAAGCGTTTGCCAAACCCTCCGGAATAGGAGATTTCAGTACTTCCTGAATCGGCTTGGCGCTGACCCAGCGCACCACGCCGTGGTACTGGATCGGCGCTGGACCACCCATGCCGCCGCCGCGTCTGCCGCGGCCCATTCCGCCGCCACCCATCCCGCCGCCGGGGTATCCGACCGCGCCGCCGTTGCCGCCGCTGCCCGATTGGCGCAGCGCGACGGTGACCGATCTTGCCCAAGGCGACTTCGTCTTCATCTTTTCAATTTCTTCGCTCGACCACTGTGATGGATCTTTCTTATTCCAGAATTCCGATTCTCCGGCGTATAGTCGAAACCAGGACTGCGCGCCCGCTCCCGAAACGAGCATCAGGAGTCCGCGGCGAGTCAGCCCGGATGTTTGAGCCATAGTTGTGGTGTCCTAACCTCCGTGAGACGTCGCCTGGTGCCCCACAGGTTCCAATATTAACGCCGCGTTTATTGAGTCACGCATAATAAAGTGACAACCAGCTTGGATCTTGTGGGCCGGGCATTCTGCCCGCAGCCGGCTTTCAGCCGGCCCTTGCCGCCTGAAAAGGCGGCTGCGCCCAAGATTGGCCGCCCCACATCAGCCCGATGGAAAGTGCTCATTTGTCGCCGGAATTGTCACTGTATTAAGCGAACATCAATAGTTGGATCACGCTGATGGTCGCGGTGGCGGCGGGGTTGCGGGCTCGTCATTGGCGGCATGTCATGACGGCGCGCGTGCACAAGCACCACATTTTGGGGAGGAAAGTTTTTGCTCAAAAACCCCGAAAACGCGTCACCCTTTTGTCCCCCCTTGGCTGAACACCAAGCGGCCAGAATACCTGGTCACAATCTTAGTTGATCAATCCGGTAATCGGAACCCGAATGAAACGAGGCATATAGTCATTGGCGCAGACCAGGTCCTGCCCCACGTTTGCATTTACGTTATAGGAGATAAGCACTCCCGAGGTGTCCGCGAACTCTGGATGGTCCTTCGGGTTATACGCATAAAGCGTACCCCTACTGCAGCCGGGTGAGTCGGACTCGGGCGTGACGTAAACGATGGTTCGGTGGGTCCATGGCCCCACCGGAGTACAGGAATAGTAGGTCACCACATTCTTCCAGTTCGGGTAACCCGGCGACCAGGTCTCCATGCCCGTCATCATGTAGAACACACCGGCGGCAGTAGTGTGCCGAGTCGCGCTGTACTCGTTGGTGATAGCCGGCACTCCCGCCATCGGTGTGGCGTTCGATTGCCCGATCACCCAGCTTTTGGAAGTCGCATTCCAGTACTGCCAGGCCGCTGGGTTGGTCAGGTCGCGGTAGGAAGACATGCGCGCCACGTAGGGCAGCTTCTGCCATGTTCCGGGATCCTGGATGCCGTACAGGTACAAGTACTTCCCAACCTGCAAAAGCTGCGCGCCCCACTCGATGGTGAGGTCCGGAAGAGCCACCGCAACCACCGATTCCGTCGTCAGCGCGGGCCACGAAAGCGTCGCCACCGAGTTTCCCTGAAAGCTAAACGAGCCGGTCCACTCCAACAGCATGATTTGCACTTCGTAGACGCCCGGCGCGGTCTCGAATACGCCTGCGTCTCCCTGCCAAAACCAGTCATCTGGATTCGGCGGTGCAAAGTACGAGGTGGTCTGGGGCGGATATCCCAAGGTCGTGATCACTTCGCCACCAGGCGTCGAGCGAGTCAGCGAATTGTGCGCGGTGAATAGCCATCCCGAGCGCAAGCGCGTCTGCGGATTGACAGTGCCTATGAAAGAGTCCGACCACATCCACAGATCGGTACCATCGGGAAGCAGGGCCGAGTAGGTTCCATCACCGCCGGTCCAGCCGGGTCCGTTCTGAGTAACCAGCGCATTGAAGGAGGCATCCGGCATTCCTTGGCCGGGAACCGGCGGAAGCTGGCAGGTCTGGGCTCCCAGAATCGCGCAAGAGAGACCGACAAGCGCAAATGTCCCGAGTACGGCGCGAACGAGCATAGGAAACATCATATCGCGCACCGCCTGTTTGCGGTCGGCCCAAGTCATGTTCACCGGCCCGGTTCTGCGGGCTGTTACCATCCTGCTGCTGCGCCCGATGGGCACCGGCATCCCGGTGAAGTGGCCGGCCGCCGACGTTCCCGGATCACCGCGCACCTCTGGAAAATAGTACGCCATCCGCCGACCGGTCCGCCTTGCAAGCCGCGGATGCGGCGTCCTCCGCACGCCGGCGGTCGCGGCGACGGACACAGGGCGGATGGCAGCCGAATCGGCGTTTATCGGGAACCGGCTTCGGCTCGAAAGCGCCTTGCGAGTTGCTGAGGTTGTAGAACAACGTGCGGAAATCGATTCGTTGTGGTGTATACTTGCTGTGATCCGCCAAATGCCAAAAGGGAATGCGGGTCAAAGAGGTGAACGATGGCTGTGCAATGGGGCAGCAATAGTCTGGGGCCAGGAGAAGTCCAGGGCTGGTTTTTCGTTAAACCGAACGCAATTGGGTTTCTTCCGGTCCTTTCGGTAGTTCCGACGAGTCCCGATTTCACGGATATGTCTTACAGCTACAACGGCACCGGGGAGTTGGGCCTTCAAGGGATCAGCTTTCCGATCCAAACCGCGCTGGGCGTCAGTACAATTTGGTCCAAACTAAGCGACGACGGGACCCAACTTGTCTATGCCATAGTGGTGTTTAATTTCAGTAACAACACCGTTGAATATTCTTTTCTGGAAGGTGATCTGTGAGGGCGGGACAATGAAAGCGCTTATTCTGCACGATGAAAACGGCAAGATCATCGCGGTTTCCAGGGTCGTGGATCAGCAGGTGTCCGGGAGCAAGTTTACTTCGTACGGCATGATTCCGCGCGCAGGACAGAAGGTCCTGGAAATCGAGATCGATAAAGATCTCGAAAGCAAGCCGCTGCGTGAGTTTCACGAGCATTACCAAGTGGATGTCGCGCAATCGAAGTTCGTCAAAAAGGCCTGATCAGGTCTCCCACTGGTCCACCTGCTCGAGGCGGAAGTGCCGCCGGTGCCGGCGGAAATGGTTGTGAACCGCGTCGTTTTGTCTACCGATATTCACTAACAAGACCGTTGTCCGCCGTTCTGTGGCAGTGACCTCCAGTGCCGTTCAGTTCCGCCTTTTTCAGAAAAAACTCCTCGCGATACCTCGCCCGGCCGCCGCGCATCCAATCCGCCCGCGCGCGGTCGCGGCGACGGAATGCGGACGGCGGGCACCGGAACCGGGCGCGCCCCCAGTACGATTGCCGGGCGCTGCTCTTCTGCCGGCGGGTGCCGATTTACGGCCTCGCACTTTCTTGCGCCGGGTGACACCGCGACCCAAAAATGGAGATTCCGGATAATTCATTTCCAGGGACTAGACGCATGACTCAACGCACTGCTTCGCTGCTTTCCATTGCCTGCCTGCTGGCAACGCCTTTGCTGGCGCAAACCACCACCATCGGTGGCGGGGCGTGCAATTCGGCAGTTCCAGGCCAACGGCTCGGTTACCTTTGACGGGCTGAGCAAGGTCGCCATAAGTCTGATAGCGACACCAATCAGGCCATGGCGACAGCGTCGACATACAGCGTGAAAGCCAATTGCGCCGGCGTGATAGACATTACTACAGGAGGCAGCGCCACATTGAATCTGTCGCTCTATGACGGCGGGACTGACTTTCTGGTGAGTGGCAGCGACGCCAGCTACACCTATGCGGGCGGCGGAAACACTCAGCCGGCCGCGCTTACCGCCAATGCTGTAAGTGACGCCGAGGACGGAACGGGGTTGCCGCGGTTCGACTGGCTAGGTGACGTCACGGTGAACATTACCATGTCGACAGCCGGGGCAGCGCCCAGCGCACTTACCCTCACGGGATCGAACACCGTATCATCAGGCTGCTTGGGATCGGCTGCTCTCAAGAATGCCGGCGGTAAGGCATACGTCATGAGCTTCAGCATATACAACGCCACGGTGAACAACGCGGCCTTCGATGCGACGTTGGCGCGAGCCTCGATATTCCTGATCGCCTGCGGCTGTACGAAGCGCGACGTGGCCGCATTTATCCGCGGCACCTCAGCGGCGAAGTAGGCACCGCTGACGGTCGACCTCCCTCGTCGGCGGCTTCAACCATCCGGCAATAGTCGCCCGGCGCGCCTGCGCCACGCGCGTGCAAGGCCATCGCTGCCCGTCGCCATCTCCGTGACTTGGCCGCCCGCCGACGTTGCGGGATGACGGCGCACTCCGGAAAATGGTGCGCCATCCGCCAACCGGCCCGGCGCGCATCCCATCCCCCGCGGCCAGTCTGTGTCGTCCGCTTGATGTCCCTACTGTTCAAAGCCAAGGTCTTCGCGGTTTCCGATATTAACCACTGGGAGGTTTCAATTGTGTACCCCTGCTGCTCGATATACTACCTTTTAGTCGGGCGCGGAGCAAGCTGGGCGAACCGTCCAAACCGCCTAATCATGAAGAACCACGAAACAGGCGAATTCGAACTGGTGCTGGGCACCGTGCAACTGCTCAGCTGGTTTGTCATGTTGTCGATGCTGTTCGCCGGCTTTTTCGTGACGGGCTACAAAGCGGGCCGCAACGCCGCACCGCCCGCCCAACTCGCCTCCAATCGCGATCAAAACGGTATTGCGGCGCCGACGAACACACGACCCAAGTCGACTTCCGGGACGGCTCCCGCGGAGCAGAGCTCACCGGCCGCTGCTGAACCGCCCAAGCATGGCGGTGACACCACGGTCACCAGGCCGCAGCCAGCTACGCAACGAGGCCTACCGGCCGAAACGAAGACGGAGGCTGCCACGCCAGGTGTGGCCCTGCCACCCCAGCCCGCAACCGGAGGGAGTTATTTGCAAACGTACTCGGGCAAACAAGTAGTGGCCGAAGCCGTCGCCAACACGCTCAAGAAGAAGGGATTCCCGACCCTTCTGGCTCCCGGTCCACAAGGCAAGACCCGCGTCTTGGTGGGACCGTACCCGGATTTGGATAACCTCGGACAAGCCAAAGCGGATCTTGAGCGTCTGGGTTTCGCGTCGTTTCGTCAGAAGATCGGACGGTGAACAGGGGCTGGCGCCCGGATTGGCCGCCGGCGTCCCGCGCGCGACGCGCCAGCCGCCCTCCTGCCCTGCGGGCGTCGGCGGTCCAAGCACAGGCGCTGGCAAGTGACCGCGTCCAGCGCGGCGCCGGCCACTGGTGCATCGCGACTAACAAATGGCCGGCCTAATCGGCGGCGAGAGGCTGTGAAGACCAGGGCAGCCGCGGGTACCGAAGCATTCAGCGCTCACCCTCGGGGTCGCCGATTACCGCTAGCGAAACCACCAGCCATGCCCTGCAGTACCGAACCAGCCTGCTATCTCCCTCAATGACCCGTTTCCCGTGTACCTTTTTCCGTGTCCCATTTTCCCATGGCAGTACGCTAGTCTCTTGTGATATCCTGACCTGAGTTGTTTAAGGGTATCCACGACAATTTTGGGGACGGAGGGGATTATGGCTAGGAACAGCGAGTTTTTCTTTGCAGCGGTGTTTTTGATTGCCTCGGCAGGCGCGCAGGCGCAGACAGCGCCCAATGTGTCGCAGGTTCTGGTGTATTCGGCTACGAACCCAACAACGGGGGCGGCGGCCGCTATTTTTACGCAAACGACGGCCGATGCTTCGCACACGGTCCAAAGCGATTATACCGTGACCAACGACTTCGCCCAAATGACAAGGGCTCTCAATGCGAACATTGCGACGGCCCTGTCTATCATTCCGTTGTCGTCGCCGGCCTCTGGAGTGATCCAACGGACCGATCCCACCACTGGTGCGGAGTGGGCCGAAAGCAGCACGCTCGGCCCCATTTTTACGGAACGCGCCGAAACGATCGGAAAGGGTCACTTTTACATAGGTTTCTCGAACCAGGATTTTCACTTTACACAGTACAACGGCACCTCTCTCAACGCGCTGAGCATTCTGGACGAGGGTGGTGCCAAATCCGCGGTCGGGAATCAGATTGGCGGGAATCAGATATCGACCCCCGCGACCATCGGGCTAGGAATGGACGTGAGGCTTTCCCAGGACATCGCGTTTCTCACCTACGGCGTGACGGATCGGTTCGATGTTTCAGTGGGCCTGCCGGTCGTTCACTCCGCCGTGGCGGCGCGGACCTATAACGGCGTGATCTACACGGGGAACGGAGCCGGCACCAATGGGTCCAACTGCTGGTGCGTGAACACATTCACAGCGGCAAATCCAGACCCACTGCAGTCCCAGTTCGGGCAAGCCAGTTTGGGCAAGACGGGCTTTGGAGACCTCCTAATTCGGGCAAAGGGTACCATCATCAGAACGCCGCACGCGGTTGTGGCAGCCGGGGCCGATTTGCGGGCCCCGACTGGCAACGCTCAGAACTACCTGGGCGTGGGCGCTGCCAGCCTCAAACCCTTCGTCGCCGTTTCTTTCTACAGCAAACCGCTCCGAAGCGGTATCGTACTGTCGCCGCATTTCGATGTGGGATGGCAATTTACCGGGAACAGCGTACTGGGCGGAGCGTTAATTCCGGCCATTTCAGGTGCGTACGACGGAAGGCCGTTCACCACGAGCAAGGGGACCATGCCCGACGTATTCTCGTGGGCTGGCGGCGTGGAACTCGCAGTAGGACACCGCAGTACGTTTGTCGCCGATATCCTGGGCAACCAAGTCGGGTGGATCCACGGCATTCCGAGCACGATTACTGCCAGCCTCTCGAATCAACTTCTGCCCACCGGTCCGACTCCCGATAAAACCGCCGTTCCGACTCAGGGGAATGCGGAGGGCCTCGTGGCGACGGGAAGGGACGTTTCTTTCGGGCAATACAACGGATCGTTCGGTTACAAGCTGAGAGTTGCCGGAAACCTAATTGTCAACGTCAACGCCTTGGTCCGGTTCGATAACAACGGACTTACCGCTCGGCTTGTCCCCCTCTTCGGGATCGGTTACAGCTTTTAGTTCAGCCATTCACTGGCCGACTTTGAATTCTTCGATGATCCAACGGCCAGCAATGTAGTGAAGTTCGATTGTAGCGGCCCGGTTTCGTGGTTTGGGCAGCGTGTCGCTCACTTGACATCGGACTGTCGCGTTATCGCCCTGAATTTTAATGTCTTCCGGCGGTAGTTGGAGGGATATCTTTTGTCCAGGCAACCTCAGCGACTTGAGGAATTCTTGGATCGGCTTAGGCCAAATGGCCTTTAGCTGCGACTCCTGTTTCTTCGCGAGCGCGAGATTGAAATTGTTCAAGGTATCGAGTATATAGCGTCGCAGGACATCCTGGGTGGCATCCTGCCGGGCATTGGCCTTATCGATAATGAGCTGCGCCTCTCGGGTGTGAGGGTTGTTCGGATTCTCCTCCAGAAACTTACGCACCTGCTCGATCTTGCCGGGATCGACGCCCTTCCAGACCAGATCGGCGATATGAGAGTTGGCTTCCGGAGCATACGTGCCACTGGAGAAGTCGCGGAGATATGCGCGCAGCGATTCCACGCTGTCTTTTTTGGTGTTGGACCAAGCCAGGCGGTCCAATTGCGATTCCGCCTCTTTCGCGTGCCTGCCATTCGGATAGTTCTTGCGAAAATCCCGCAACTGCGCCGGATCGGAAGCATCGCGGACCTTTTCCCAGTCTCGCTCTTCGATCTCCTCCGGCGTGGGCGTTACTTTCTTGGCGATAGTTGGCGCCGGGCTGGGGATTGTTGGCGGCGGTGGTTCCGGTTTCCAGGACAATCGCACCGTCTGGCCGGGCTCGAAGCGTTGTGTAAGCGTCCGGCCGGCCGTTCCTTGCCCGGCCTGCAATAAGCCTTGCCCCACCGACAGGATGCGATCCCCCGACTGTACAGGCGCCGGGAACAGGTAGTCGGGAGATCCATCCGCTCGGCCGAGCGGCTTGCCGTCCATGCGCACTTCCAGACCCGCGGGCGCGCCGCCCACTTCGAGCCGCGCGTTCTGAGGAATCAGGCGGAATGCCACGGTCTGTCGGGCGCCGGCGGTAATCTTGACCTGCTTCGCGGCCGGCTTGTCATACCCGTTCCGTTCCACTCGCACCTCATGGGTCTGCCCCTCCAGCGACAACGTTACGGATCCGGTCTGGTCCGTGCGGGTGCTCAGAGACCCGTCGACATAGACGAGCACGTCCGGGAGAGCCGCTTGCACTATGAGAGTTCCGGTCCCTTGCGCGGGAGGAGGCGGCGGAGCCAGGGGCCGCAGAGTCAAATCCACTGTGCGATTCGACGAATCGAAGATCACCGTCTGTTGCTTTGGCTCGTAGCCCTGGAGTTGCGCCTCCACCCGATAACTCCCCGGCGCGACATCCAACTGGCAATTGGGCGTAACGCAGGAACGCTCTCCGACGCGCAGGGAGGCGCCGGGGGGATCGGTGCGGATCTCGATGGGAATCGTGGCGGTTGGTTTAGGGGCCGGGGACGGTGTGGGAGGTCTATTATGAAGCAACACGACCAGGACCGCAGCGGCGGCTACCGCCGCCACGCCGCCGCCAATCATCTTCCAGGGAACCAGCTTTTGTGCGGCAGGCGCCGACGGTACCGCTTCGATCCGCGAATGGACGCCGGCCGCAAGGGCCACTATCTCCTGGTCTTCGGTGTAGCCGGCGGCGACGCGCTGCGCTTCGCGATCGAGTTCTTTCCGTTTCCGCTTGCGCGGCTCGGTCTCGATCTGCTGCTGAATCGCCAACAGCCGGTCGCGATCGCGATCGCGGGCTTCGCGCCGCCTTTGCCGATCGAGCGCCTGGCGAGCGCGAGTCAGCAGATCCGCGAAGCGCGGCTGCTGGGCGAAGCGGCTCTCGATCAGGGCCAGCGCTTCTTCCGGGCGACCCTGCTCCAGCAGGGTCTCAGCGCGGCCACGGGCTGCCTCGATTTCCGCCAGCCGCGCATCGATCGCGGCTTGCAATGTCGCCCATAGCGCCTCGCCGGGGTACTTCGCCCGCGCGGTGTCTAGCTCGGCCGCCGCCTGCCGGAGGTCATCCCGCTCGATGCATGCACGTACCCGTTCTCCGGCCGCGGCGACCTCGGCCTGCCGGGCGATGAGCGCCTGCCGCGCGTCGATTTCGGCCTGGAGATCGGCCCACAAGCTGGCGTGCGGATGTTTGTCCCGCGCCTCGCGTAGCCGGGCCTGGGCTGCCGCGAGGTCGCCCTGCTTCAGGGATTCCCGGACGCGGGCCAGGAATTGGGCTTTGGAAGCCTCTTCCAAGGGCTTGCGGCGGGTATCGATCGCGGCTTGCAGAGTTTCCCAGAAACTGTCGCCAGGGTAGCGGGTGCGCGCTGCAGCCGCGACTCGCGCGTACGAGCCCAGCTGATCCAAACTGGGACAGTTCCGCACGGACTCCGTGATCTCACTTTGCAGTTGGGCCTGGCGGGCGTCGATTTCAGCTTGCAGTGTATTCCAAGTGCCTTCGCCCGGATACCTCGTGCGAGCCTCATCCAATCGGGCAGCGGCTTTTCGCAGCACTTCCAGAAGCTGGACTCGTGTCAGACCCCATATTGCTTCAGGCCGCGGAATGCCGTCATCCATCGACGCGCGCACGCTTACGGCTACGTCTGCGATCTCGGCTTGCCGCTGGAGCGCCGCCTGCCGGGCGTCGATCTCCGTTTGCAGGACCATCCAGACGGATTCGTTCGGATACCTTGCCCGCGCGGCGTCAAAGTCCGCGATCACCCCTGCGAGGTCGTCTCGTTCCAAGCGGTCCCGAATGCCTCTGGCAATCCGGGCAACCTCCGCCCGCGATTTCAGCAGTTCCTTGTGCCTCTCGATCTCGGCCAGGAAGATGCCCCAGAGATCGTCGTCGGGATATTGTGCCCGCGCCGCAGCCAACCGGGCCTCGGCCTGCGCGAGTTCGCCGCGTTCGAGACACTGGCGCACACGCTCGGCAAGGGCGCTTTCCGCATCCAGAAACGCGCGGCGCTCATCGATTTCGGCCTGCAACGTATCCCACAGGTGTTCGCCCGGATACTTGGCGCGAGCCGCAACCACCTCGGCAATTGCGGGCGGCAGGTCTTCGCGCCGCCGCGACAGCAACGCCTGGCAAATGTCAGTGACGGATCCGGCGTCCAGGCCGGCCCGGGTATGATCGCGGTTCAGCCGCCGGCGCACGCTTTCGGCCATAGCAACGATCTCGGATTGCCGCTTCAAAATCGCCTGACGCGCGTTGATTTCGGTTTCAAGAGCTGTCCAGACGGCTTCTCCGGGAAACTTGGCGCGAGCGGAAATCAACACCGCAACAGCCTCCCGGATGTCGTCGCGGCTGAGCGATAGCCGCACGCGATCTACGGTGGCTGCAATATCGGCCTTGCGCCGGAGCAATTGCTGCCGCGCATCCAACCCGGCCTGCAACTCGGTCCAGGCGTTCTCGCCCGGATACCGGGAGCGCGCCGCTGCCAGTGCCGAGGCTGCCTGGACAAGATCGTCCTGCTTCAGGTGTTCGCGAATTTCCTGGGTGATGCGGGCAATCTCCTGCTGACGCAACGTTTCGGAGCGCTGTATCTCAATGGCGCCGCGCAGTTGTTGAGCGCGCTTGTCACGAGGTCCCTGGTCGATGATCGCGGTGAGCAGTTCTTCGGCTTCCGAGAGACTGCCGGCCTTCCGGCGGCGTTCAGCTTCGACCAAAGCCTCTTCGTATTCCCGCCGCTTGGCAACTTCCTGCGCGAGCGCCTTCCAGCGGGGATCTTTCGCATAGACGGTGCGGGTGGCTTCGCTCTCGAGGTTCACTTGCGCCTGGGAGAGAGCGTTGGCGGTCAGGTCACGGTTGACGCGCGCCTCCACTTCGCGCCAGCCTTCCTCGTACTGGCCGGCGGCCACGCGATCGGCCAGATCGTCAAAGGCGCGGTCGCCGGGGAATTCGGCGCGCGCCTTGTGCAAAGCCTCGGCCGCGCGCCGCCACTGGCTGCCGTCGATTTCCTGGCGGATGATGCCGCGGTATTTCTCGATCGAGGCACGCGCCCGCTCCAGTTCCACGCGGTCGCGCAACCGGTCCGCGGTCTGTACCAGGCTCAAATTGTGAGGATACCGGGACAGTCCCTTATCCAGGGCGCCCAGAGCTTGAGTCCACGCTCCTTCGGACTGGAGCTTCCCCGCGAGAGCGAGGGTTTCCTCTACATAGCGCCGCTCTTCGTCGATGGCGGCCGCCGCCCGAGCCGAGTCCAGCAGGGCGCGCACTTCGGCTTCGCCGCCGAATTCCCTGGCGCCATCGAGACCATCGATGGCTTCGGAATACCTGCCGGCAGCCATCATCTCGCTGACATTCTTCAACAGGCCCTCGAGCGCGGCGCTATAGCGCTGTTGCTCGATCTCCATTTCGAGCTGGTGCGCGAGATCCGCGAACGCGGCCTCGTCGCCGAGCCTCTTGCGGCCCTCCAAAATGGTGTCGAGCGCGCCGTGGACCTCGCCGCGGTCGCGTTTGGAGATGGCCTCGTTCAGCACCGCCGCAATGGCTTCGGCACGTTGATGGGCCCGGTAAAGGTCCTCTGCCGATTTGTGCAGCCGCTCCAGGCCGGCATCGTCGGGGAACTTGCGGAGCGCTTCCGCCAACACGTCCAGGGCTGCGCGGAACGATTTCTCCTTCAAGAGGCCGCGTACTTTCTGCTGATATTGAGTGGTCTCCTTAGCGCGAATCAGGGCCGCCAATCGCGCGCGCAATCCGGGCAGAACATCCGCCGCTCCAGGTTCGTCGGCGAAGGTCGCATACAGATGATCCACCATCTGGCCGGCGCGCTCGAGATCCGGTTCCTGCATGGCCTCGCGCGTGCGGGCAAGCGCCAGGTTGAATTTTTCCACCCTCAGGCGGCGGTCTTCTTCCGCCTGCTCCTGCTGGATCTCCGCGCGGAGTTCCGGGACGCCGGCTCCCGGCAGCGTCCTTTCGATCTCGTCCAGAATCGCCAACGCTTCGGCGAAGCGTTTGGCGGCCATATGGTCTCGCGCGGTGCGGATGGCCTGCTGGCGCTGCTGATCCACACGCCGCCGTTCGATCTCGTCCCGAACCCGCTGGCTCAGCCGTCGGGCGTCGGTATGCTCCGGATCGAGGGCGAGTGCTTCCTGCAACCGTTCCTGCGCCTCGGTCAGCAGCCCTTTCTGTTGTTGGAAGCGCGCCTCGGAGACCAGGCGGTTGGCCCGAGCGGAAGTATCCAGGCGCACCCTGGCTTCTTCGAGGCGCGCCCCAATCGTGACATTGGTGCTATCCAGCCTGGCGCACGCTTCCAGGCTCTGCAGGGCTTCGGCATAGCGCCGCTCACGCATCTGCTTCTCGGCTTCCTCCAGCAGCCCGGCAACCCGCGTATGCACCTGCATCTTTTGAATCCGCAGGTTGATTTCCTCGCGGAGCCGCCTGACGTCGCGGTTCCCCGGTTCCAGTTTGTAAGCCTGCTGGATTTTGGTCAGGGCCGTTTGCAGGTCGCCCGACTCCATGAGCGGCGGAATTTCCTGCAGGATGACCGCCGCGCCTTCGTGTTTCAGATCGACTAGGATGGCCTCGCTGTCGAGTTGCACTTCCTCAAACTTCTGATAGCGAAACGCCGGTTCCTTGGCGAGCGTCCGGTGTACCAGGGTCTCCAGTGCCTCGGGACAGCCAGCTAGCAACTCACTGACCGACCGCGGTTCATAGCTCATGATCGCGATCTGGAGAGTTTTCCAGTCATTCTTGTACTGCTCGAAGGGATGCATCCCAGTCAGCAGCTCATAGTAGACGTCGCCAAAGGAGAAGATATCGGTCTGCTCGTTGGCCTTGTAGCCTTCTAGCTGTTCTGGAGCGAAGTAGGAAGGAGTTCCGATGATCCCGCCAGTCTGCGTGACTGCCGAATTTCGATTGGGCCCCAGGGCAATGCCGAAGTCCATGATCTTCACGTTGTCGTCGGGCAACAACATGATGTTTTCGGGCTTCACGTCGCGGTGCACCACGCCTTTGGCATGGGCATAGGCCAAGCCCTCGGCGACTTGCGTCATGATGCGGACTTTGTCCAGCAGGCTGAGGGGCCAGCGCTCCTGAATGATCTGCTTGAGCGTGTGGCCTTCCAGAAACTCCATCACCAGGTAAAGTTGGCCGTCTTCCTCTCCGCTAGCGTGGATGGTGACGATGTTCTTGTGCCGGAGAGCAGCCGTGGTGCGGATTTCCATCTGGAAGCGCTTGAGCAGATCGGGATCGCCTTCGGCGCGTAGTTTCTTGATGGCGACCGGCTGGCCGACATCCGGGTCGAAAGCGAGATAGACCTTGCCGAAGCCGCCCTGACCCAGTTCCTTTTCGACGGTGTATTTGCCGATCCGGCCTATCATAGTTCCCGATCAGCCGCTTGCTCGAACCCCCCCGGCCGATCACGCTCCGTTCTATGATACCCCAAGCCGGCTCATGCTATTGGAGGGCTGGGCAAGCCGTCGGCATTCCAAATCCTGGGTCCACTTAGGCTTCTAAATGACTTCAGCGCCCGCGCCTGCGTCTCGTTCTGACACCGGCCTATCCGGTCAGCATCGCGGGCAGCAGGCGAGCAGGAGGAAAACGATCTCGGAGCGCCTGCTGGCAGATCCGGCAACCGCGCGCGCTTGCGGCGCATCCCCGTCTACACAGTCGCCCGCGCAGCGCAGCCTGCGAGGAGCACGATCTTGGCGCGAATGACGTCACAATACGGTGACGTATATTGGCGGGCGACGGTCTCCAGGCACCGCCGTTCCTCCTCTGTGAGGATCACCGGGAATGGGCTTCTTCTTGGCGCCTTGGCTAGTCCAACTGGAGCACTAACCTAGTGTAGTGCGTCCGAAATCCCGGAGAGTATTCAGACGCCCGTGTGGGGCGGCCAATCCTGGCCTGGGGTCCCCTCTGGGGACGCCTTTTCAGGCGGCTGGACCCGCTAGAGAGCGGGTCCGGGTCCGCGGGCTGAATAGCCCGCCCCACGGTGTGCACACAATCGTCGATCTGCGCGACGCACTTCACTAATGCGGCATCCAGTATGCCGCGATTTCCGCCTTGTAAGCAGTCCCAGTGGCAGACAACTGCCCGCGTCCCAGGGCCGACTGAACGGTGCTGGTGATGGCACTCAGGATGGAAAGGTCGCAGGCCTGGTTCTGCGACGCCGTGCCGGCTGGGTACACCGGCAGGCAAGGCAGCGTCGCGTAGGGCTCGTAGGCCCAGAATTCGCCGTCGTTGAACGCCGACAGGTATTCGAGCGATCCCTGATTGGCCATCTCGAAAATGACGGGGATGTACTGCTGGTCGAGGGGCGCCCAAAAGTTGAAGCTATCGCGCGTATCCACATCCAAAAAGCTCTCGCCCACGATCAGCGACTTGTGCGGCCAGAATTCGCAGATGGTGGCGAATTTCCCGGCGGCGTGCACTGCGGCGACCATCTGCATGGACGTATCCAGTTCGAGAGCCAAGCCCGACGCGCTCTGCCCGGTCAGGAAATAGACGTGGTTATCGATGCCATCGAGCCCGGTGATTCCCAGCAGGCCCGTAGCGGTGCCCGGCGTGCCCAGATACTCCTGCCAGTTGGCCTGCCACGCGCCCATGCCCGCTCCCAGCTTGACCGTGGAATGCAGCCCCGGCACTTTGGCGGCCGTCAGGTTGTTCACGATCAATTGCACCATGGCGACGTCCGTGGCCGGGGTGTTGAGTTCCGGACGGTAGTCGTCGTTGGCATCCGTGTCCGGCTCCGACTGCACAAGAAGGTAGTCGGGCTGCACGTATTGCGCGGTGGTCACGGTGTTGGCGCTGCGGCGCTGCTCGTAGGTCGCGAAACTGAGCGACTGATAGTAGGCAGTGGGGTTCATCTTCGTGCCCGGGTTGTCTACGGTCAGCAAGGGGTTGGCCTCCACGATCATGCGCATCGGCGTGCCGTTGATGTCCTTGCGGCCGTGAATGTCCTGGGCCACCAACTCGTAGTAGGTCAGGTAATTCTGGACGGTCTGCTGCGCCTGGGTAGGCGTCTGCCCCAGGAACTCGTAGAAGTTCTGGTCGAAGATCGGGAAGCCCAACGACACCATGACCGCGTTCAGGCCCAGGGCCTGCGCCGCGTTGAGTTCCTGATCCACCGCCGTCAGGTCGGTGAAGTTGAGGCGCAGGCCGCCGTTATCGTTAGCGCTCGTGAGGCAGACTGAGTAATTCACCGGGTACTTGGCGCCGGTAGACTGGGCGTTCACCAGGGCGAAGTCCGTGGCCATATTGCTCTGCACTCCCTGGTAGAGCGACTGGTAGGCAGCGGGCACGCCCCCCGGAACCGATGCGAAGGTAGTGACCGCGATGGGCGGAGCCTCGGCGGAGGCGTTCTGGCTGGTGTCGAAAGCGGTCACCGTGTAGGTGTGGTAGGATGCCTTCGCCAGTCCGCTGTCCTGGTAGGAAGTCAGGCCGGTCACGGCGATCTGTGCGTTGTCGCGATAGACCGCGTAGCCAGCCACGTAGCGGCTGGCGGGGTCTCCGCTGCCGTACCAATTGAAGCTGACCGTGCTGGAGCCGGTGGCCGCCACGCTCAGATACTGCGGCACGTACGGTGGAGTGTTGTTCGGGGGCGGCAGCGTACTGCCCTGGGCATAGACGGCGTAGCTCACGTTCACGGCGCCACTGTTGGTGGCCGGGGGGGAAGAGCCGTTGTCGCTGAGGGTCACCGTGCACTGGTAAGCGCCGCCCACGGCAGGCACGCTTGCCGAGACGGTCAACATTACGGCACTCTGCCCCACCAGCGTGCCTTTGCTGGGGCTGACCGCGCAATAGGCCGCCCCGCTGCCGGAGAGACTGGCATGCCATTTCAGGATACTGCCGGCGACGGTGTTGTTCACCACCATGATCTGGGCGGCCGGGGCCGCCCCTTTCGCCACCGCCGCCATGTACAGGTTGCTCGGCGACACGTTGAAGGCAGGGGCGCTGGCCGCGTACATGCTCGGTGGCACGAGCATCGCGGCAATGAGCATGGGGGCCGAAGCTGCGGATGGACGGAGACTGAACTTCATCGGCATAAGGTTAAGAGATAACAAGACCATAAACGCTTTTAATGTGAGTTGCCTCGTGAGCAACGCGCCGCGCCCGGCATCACATCGACCCGACCCGGTTCTGCATAAACAAGGTGGCCGGGCCTGGCATCTTTCGCATTGTCATTATTCTAAAGGTCCGAATAATTGCGGCCAACGTCCCCGATGGGTAGCTCAGGTTAGTACTGGGTTATCAAGCCGTCTACTAACCCTGGCTACACTTGTTCTCTCGGGATAAGGTCGAATAGCAATTCGGCAGCCGTTCGGACCCCGGGCGAAGATGTACTTGAAATCAAGGATTTAGCGTCCGGGCCTGCGGGCCGGCGCCGGAGGGGTAGGAAGAATTGCCGGGTAATTTTTGCAGGCGGCGGCCACGGTTTGTGGCGCTGCCCCGTTCTCCGCGTCTCTGTGTGCCCGTGTCTCCGGTACAATAACGGCATGCAGTCCTATATCAATCGGTCCTGCGGTCTTGTCCTTCTCCTAGCGTGCGCCCTCGGCACGTACGCCCAAATACCCACCACCTGCGTCGTCTCCGCCGCGCCCGTCGTCGTGCATTCCGAAGGGCTGGCGGAGCGCATCGGCGAAATCGTCCTGCAGTGTTCCGGCACGCCGGGCGCTGCCGTCACCGCAACCCTGAACATCTTCCTTCCGGTTTCGATTACCAACCGTATCAATGCCGCCGGGTATTCCACGGACGCATCGCTGAGCGTCAATACCGGTACGGGAAACGTGCCCTCGGGGGTATCCGGCCTCGTCAGCAACCAAAGCATTTCCTTCAATGGCTTCCAGTTTAAGTTCCCCGCCAGCGGCGCCGTTTCGCTGGTGATCGACGATCTGCGCGCGAATGCGAACCAACTCGGCCTCCAGCAGCAGTCGCTCATGAAAGCCTATCTCGGGGGATCGCTGGCGCTCGAGGGCAATCCGGTCGCCGTGGCTATTGGGCAGCAGGGCCTGCTGGCGACTAGCATGGACTCCGGCGTCACTTGCACCGGCTCGCCCACGCCTTCCACCCTTAATTTGAGCAACCTGTTCGCCGCAGGGACTGCCGAAGAAACCACCCGCGTCACCGAAGGCTTCCCCTCCTCTTTCCAGCCGAAGGACCCCACCAGCGACACCGGCACTCGCTTCCTGCTCTCGTATTCCAATGTCCCTGCCAGCGCGGCCATCTATGTTCCCGATGCGGTGGCCGGGTCGGGCGCCACTGTGCCCACGGCGGGCGGCGATCTCGGCACGCCCGCCGCGGTCGGCCAGTACACTCCGGCCAGCCATACGCTGCTGCTGGTGCGCGTACTGAATTCGGATTCCACCGGCACGGGCGGCACCCTGGCCCCGCTTCCCGCCGCCAACGGCGCCGGAGTGCTGGTGTTGAACGGAGCCAATCCCGTGCCCCTCACCAATGGCTCGGGCTACGCCGTATACGAAGTGGTGGACGCCAACCCGTCCGCCATCGAAAGCGCGCAGATTCCGAACTTCTTCGCGCTCCCCCCCAATAGTCCCCCGTCCACGTCGAATGGCAGCCTCTCGCTGGCTCCCGTCTCCACGGTGGCTACCGCGTCCACCACCGCGCCCATTCCGCGCTTCGTGGCAGTCATGCCGCCATCCGATTGCGCCGCCGTGGGAGATTGCAACGCGTCCTACTATCCGCAGTTGCAGGTGACGGCCACGCCTTTCGAAGCTACGGCCGTGTCCGGAGGGAAACCAGTAGCCGCAGGCAACATTACGATTCGGGATACCAGGGGCGGTGTGCTCGACTGGTCGGCCAGCGCCACGTATTCAAAAGGCGCCGGCTGGGTGTCGTTCTCCGATCCATTCGGGATTGACAATGCCACTGTTCAAGTGCTTGTCGATCCAGGCGCGCTCGCGCCGGGTACTTACCAGGCCACCGTGCTGATCGATGCCGGACCCATCGCGGGCAGCCAGAGTATTCCGCTTACCTTCATCGTGACGGCGCCCGCGCCGGCCGTTGTCATCGGCGCCATTACCGACGCGGCCGATTTCCATCCCGGGCCCGTGGCGCCTGGCGAGTTGGCCACCGTTTGGGGAAGCAACCTGGCCGGACAAAACGTATCGGTCGCGCTCAATGGAATGCCGGCGAAACTGTTCTATACCGGCGCGCAGCAGATCAATCTGCGTATCCCGCCGGCGCTGAGCGGCCAGCCGTCCGCGAAGCTGGTGGTGACTGCCGACGGCGCCAGCAGCGCTCCATTCACCGTTCCGCTGACGTCCGTCGCGCCCGCCATCTTCACGCCCGGCGTACTGAACCAGGACAACACCGTGAACTCCGCCGCTAACCCCGCGCCGTTGGGGACTATTTTGCAAATCTTCCTCACCGGCATGCCCGACTCCGGCGCCGTCGCCACGGTCGCCATTCAGAATCGCGGCAACCTGGTCCCGCTCTACGCCGGCGCTGCGCCCGGATTCCTGGGCTTGCAGCAGGTCAACGTGGCCGTGCCGGCCGATCTGCTGCCCGTGACATCCAATCTGACGATTTGCGTCATGGGCGCCGGCAATCAGCCATCTTGCAGCCAGCCTGAGTCCATCGCCCTGAAACCATGACTCTCGATTCGCGTCTGCGCGCTTTGCTTTGCCTCTCCGCGCCTTTGCTGTTTTTGTGCGGCTGCGGGTATATCGGGGAGCCGCTGCCGCCCCTGATGAACATCCCCGGGCGCGGCGACAACCTAGCGGCGGTCCAGCTCGGATCCAACATCATTGCGCACGTCACCTTGCCGGCTTACACCACCGAGGGCGTCGTCCTGAAACAGAGCGTGCGGCTGGATCTGCGCATCGGCCCGAAACCCGACGGGCCGTTTAATGCCGTGGCGTGGGTCGCCGGCGCCAAAGCCGTCGGCGGAGGAACCATTGCGAACGGCATCGCCGAGTATCGCATCCCAGCCACCGAGTGGATGGGCAAGCAAGTCTCGATTGCGGTCAAGGTGATCAGCGCAAACGGCCGCGACGCAGGCTGGTCGGCCCCAGCGGATCTGACCGTGGTGGCCCCGCCGGAACAGCCGCGCGATTTGAGCGCCGAAGCCGTGCCGCAGGGCGTGCGGCTCACCTGGCATGGCGCGGGAAACGCTTTCGCGGTTCTCCGCCGCGGCCCGGACGAGCCAGACTATAAGGCGCTGGGCCGTTCCCCCACCCCCGAGTACATCGATGCCACCGCCGAGTTCAGCAAGCCGTATCGCTACCTGGTGCAGTCGATGGTCAAAGTGGGAGAAGGCGAAGCGCAAAGCGAGCTGTCCAGCGAGGTGGCCATCGCCCCGGTTGACACGTTCCCGCCCGCCCCGCCCGCGGGCCTCACCGCGGTGCCTTCAACGGCCAGCGTCGAACTGGTGTGGGAGCGCAACACCGAGCCGGCGGTCATAGGATATCGCGTCTATCGCGCGCCCGGCAGCGCGGCTTTCGAACTGCTGGCCGATGCGCAATTGCTGCCCACCTACAGCGACCGCAAGATCGAATCGGGCAAAACCTACCGCTACGCCGTCAGCGCGGTCAAGAGCAACCAGAAGGAGAGCAAGCTGTCGGAACCGGTAGAGGTAGCCGCGCCGTAAGTGGGGCAGGCTCTCAGCCTGCGGCGGCCTCTCAGGCCGCTCGGCCGGGCTTTCCACTGCTGCCCCTGCGCGCTCTCGATGGTCATCACCGGCTATCCATTCTCCTCTGCCACCTGCTGATTCCACAAGAGGCTAGCTGTGGGGCGGCCAATCTTGGCCGCAGCCGCCTTTCAGGCGGCCAAGCCGGCTAAAAGCCGTCCCCAAAGGGGACCCCAGGGCAGAATTGCCCGCCCCACAATTCGTCGCGGAATCGGTGGTCCTGAGAAGTCCACGTTCAATCCGGTGCCGCCAGTGGCTGGGCTGACCTTTGACTCCTGACTTCTCCCTCCGCCAAGAGCTAAAATCTACCCATGCGCGCATTCCCGATCGTTCTGCTGGCCGTGGCGGGCGCCGCCCTGCTCCCCGCCGCCAAGAATCTTGAAATCTACTTCATCGACGTCGAAGGCGGCCAAGCCACGCTGTTCGTGGCGCCCTCCGGCGAATCCATGCTCGTCGATACCGGCTGGTCCGGCAACAACAGCCGCGACGCCAATCGCATCGCCGCCGCCGCCAAGCACGCCGGCGTCAAGGCGATCGACTACCTCCTGATTACGCATTTTCACGAGGACCATGCCGGCGGAGTGCCGCAACTCGCCCACAAGCTGCCCATCCGCACCTTCATCGACCACGGCGAAAGCGTCGAGCACGACCAGCACGCCGAAGAACTTTACGCCGCCTACGCGGAATACCGCGCCAAGGGCAACCATATACTGGCCAAGCCCGGTGTCACCATCCCGGTGAAAGGCCTCGACGTGAAGGTGCTGACCGCCGATGGGGACGAAATCGAAAACCCCCTGCCCGGCGCCGGGCAAGCCAATCCGCTGTGCGCGGCAGACAAGCTGCGGTCCCCCGACGCGACCGAAAACGCCCGCTCGGTAGGCACCTTGATCGCATTCGGAAACTTCCGCGCCCTCGATATGGGCGACCTTACCTGGAACAAGGAGCACGAACTGGTCTGCCCCAACAATAAAGTCGGCACAGTGGATCTCTACATCGTCTCGCACCACGGCTCGGACCTGTCCGGCTCGCCTGCGTTCGTGCAAGGCATTCACCCGCGCGTGGCCATCATGGACAACGGCGCGCGCAAGGGCGGCTCGCCGTCCACCTGGCAAACCATCCACGCTTCGCCCGGTCTGGAAGACATCTGGCAATTGCACTATGCCATCTCCGGAGGCAAGGACAACAACGCGCCGGACACCTTCATCGCCAACACCGATGAGGTCGGCGACCAGGGGAATTGGATTCAGGTAACCGTGCATCCCGATGGCAGCTTCATGGTGAATAACAGCCGCAACAAGTACTCGAAAACGTACGCTCCTCGATGACCGCGGCCGGCATGCCCAAACGTCCCGGCTACGGCATCGACGCGCCCGGTGTCCTGGCCACCCTTTTGCTGATCGGCGTGCTCGGCGAGGTCCTCGGCCTTGTCGCGCCGCCGCTTATGATCGGTTCCGTCACCATCGTCTTCGGCGTTTCGATGCAGATTGCCGGGGGAATCTTTCTGCTGGAAGGCGCGCTGATGTTGTTCTACGTGAAGTGGGGCAAGTTGCGGCACCGCGACCGCATGCTGGCGCAGGTTCCATTCGCCGGCAGCGAACATGTGCTGGACGTCGGCACTGGCCGCGGGCTGCTGCTCATCGGCGCGGCCAAGCGTCTGACCAGCGGCCGCGCGGTAGGCATCGATATCTGGAGCGCCAAAGACCTGTCCGGCAATGCGCCCGAGCGCACTCGGGCAAACATCGCGCTGGAGGGCGTGGGCGGCAAAGTCGAGTTGCGCAGCGAAGACGCCTGCCAGATGAGTTTCCCGGATGGTTCGTTCGACGTAGTGGTCTCGAACCTGTGCATCCATAACATCCCTAAACAAGCGGGGCGCGACCAGGCCTGCCGCGAGATCGCGCGCGTGATGCGGCCGGGCGGCATGGCGGTGATCTCCGACTACAAGTTGACCGGGAAGTACGCGGCGGTTTTCTCGGGCATTGGTTTTGCAGTCGAATTTCGCGGGCCGTTCTGGTGCGACACGTTCCCGCCGTTGAAGATGTTCGTCGCGCGGAAGCCATCATGAAGATCGCGGTTCTTGGCCTGGGTTTCATGGGCAGCACGCACGTGAACGCCTGGCGGCAAATCTCCGGCGCGGAACTGGCCGCTGTGGCGAGCCTCGACCCGCGCCGTCTTTCCGGTGACTTCGCCGGCATCCAGGGCAACCTCGGCGGTCCGACCGGGAAGCTGGATTTCTCGTCGGTAGCCAAATACGCCAGCGCTGAAGAGGCCGTGCTGGACCCCGCCGTGGAAGCCGTCGATATCTGCCTGCCCACGCCGCTTCACGAGCGCATCGCGGTGCTGGCGCTGGGTGCGGGCAAACACGTGCTCGTCGAAAAACCCATGGCGCTCGATGGCGCCGCGGCCGATCGCATGATCGCCGCCGCCCGCCGTCACGCCCGCGTCCTGATGGCCGCGCACGTGGTGCGTTTCATTCCACCGTATCGCACCGCCGCCGATATCCTCCGCTCCGGGCGGCTGGGCACAGTGCGCGCAGCCATTTTTCGCCGGCGGTGCGCCGCGCCCGCCTGGAGCGCCTGGCTCACCGACCCCGCGCAAAGCGGCGGCGCAGTGTTGGACCTGCTGATCCACGACATCGATTTCTGCCTGCACGTGTTCGGCGCCCCGGAAGCCGTAACGGCCTCCGGATTCGAAGATCTGCCGCACGGCGTGGATTGGATCCTGGCGCAATTCTGGTATCCGTCGATTGGCGCGGTGGCCATCTCCGGCGGCTTTCATCACCCGGCCGCCTATCCTTTTTCGATGGAGTTCACCATCGTGGCCGATAACGGCACGCTGGAGTTCAATTCCGCGAACACGCCCCTGGCCGAATACGGCGTCGACGGCCGTCAGCACCCCCTCGATGTGCCAGCCACCGATGGCTACCGCGCCGAACTCGAATACTTCCTGGACTGCGCCACGCGCGGTGCGGAGCCGCTGGCGTGCCCGCCGGACGAATCGGCCGCGGCGGTGAAGTTGGCGCATCTCATGCTGGAATCCCGCAACAGAAACGGAGAAAAGATCGCATGCAACTTCTGAGCGACATGCAAATCGGCGTCATGTTTTGGGCTGGGCGCGATCCTTATGAAACGGTGCGCGAGCTGAAGTCGTGGGGCGTGCGGTGCGGCCAACTGGGCATCCCCGGAGACATGCCTCTGGAAGGCGCGGCCGCGCTCTGGAAGCAGGCGCTCGCCGAAGAGAACTTCACGGTGGTCACGGTGTTCGCCGCCTACACGGGCGAGAGCTACGCGGACATCCCTACGGTCGCGCGAACAGTGGGCTTCGTGCCGCCGGCCACGCGTGCCGCGCGCGAGCTGCGCACATTGGCCGTCGGCGATTTCGCCGCCGAAATTGGCGTGCCGGGTATCGCCACGCACATCGGCTTCGTCCCGGACGACCACTCATCCGAGGACTACGGGGACGTGCTCGAAATGGTGCGCCGCGTGTGCGATCATGCCGCCGGATACGGCCAGACCTTCGCGCTCGAAACCGGTCAGGAGCCGGCGCCCGCCCTACTGGAGTTCCTGCTGGCCGCGGATCGCGCCAATCTCCGCATCAACTTCGACCCGGCCAACATGATCCTCTACGGGACCGGCGACCCGATTGCCGCGCTCGACATCCTGGCGCCGTACGTCGTTACCGTACACTGCAAGGACGGCGACTGGCCGCCCCGAGCTATCCAGGGCGCGCTCGGTGAGGAACAGCCGCTGGGCCAGGGTTCCGTAGGGATGGAGCGGCTCATTGCTAAGTTGAAGGAGATCGGTTACAAAGGTCCGCTGACCATCGAGCGCGAGGCCAGCGATCCCGTGCGCCGCCAGCGCGATATCGCCATGGGAGCGGATCTGCTGCGCCGCCTTGTGGGGCGGGACTCCAGTCCTGCGGCCGACGTCCACGTCGGCCCGCCGTAACCTGTCTAGCGGGATAACAGATGGACCCTTTATGTACGACGGGGGAAAAGTTAATAGTTTCGTTGGCCGCAGCGATTCCCTCAGCACCATGTTGAGGGGACAGGAGGTTGGAACGTGGAACTACAATACTCTCGGGACTGGCAGCGGCAATGCCGCGGCGCATGAGTTCGCACATCTGTTGGGCGGCGTAAACGACAAGCCCGGTGCCGTACTCTCTGACACTCAGCCGGAATTGGAGCCCGCCCGTGCGACGGTCTCAGATTTTCGTTGGGGGATCCAAGAGGCTGCTCAAGCAGTAAACAGCACCCTCCATCCCGGCTTTTCGGAGGACCGCCGCCATCAGGCTTCTCAAACACTGTCAAGGTGGGAGTTCCATTTTTCGGCTGGTGGAAGTAGGTGCGCATGGCAACGCGATTCAGCATTTTCGCTTTGTTTCTTTTTGGAGCGGAAGTAATAGGGTCTTGATGGATATGGCTCGGATCCCCGACAGATAGCATTCGGGTCTGGTATGCAGGCTTCTGGGATTTTGAAGCTGGTCGGCTGCATTACTGGGTCCCAACCTTCGCATCTTTTGCGATTCTCTGGCTCTCGGCGTGGTATTTATGCCGGCGGTATGTCAGCGCGAAGGGTTACGAGCGAGGCGGTTATCACCCGAGATATTTGATAGCGTGGTGGGCAACCAGCATGGGCTTAGCGGTTGGCTTAGAGGTGCTCGCCTCAGCGCTGTACTGGAACAGCCCAACATCCCATTATCTTCGGGATCTTTTCCAGAGCATTTGGTGCTGGCATCGAGTTCCGCGGGCTAGTGACATGGGATGGCCTAGCTTCCGAATCTATATGTGGAGCCATCTGGTTCCCTGGGCTGTAACTATACTCTTCGGGACCACAATGCGCTACCTCTGGAGCAGGCGAAGGAGACGTTCAGATGGCCTCAACAATCGGGTCTCGGGGGTATGAATGAAATGAAGTAAGGTGGCAAGCGGCCTGCCGCAGCATTACCGCCCAGCCACCTTCCCTTCCTGGTAAATCGTCACGCCGCGCTTCACCGTCCGGTTCACCAGGTTGACGCCGAAGTGGTACGGAATCTCGCGGTAGTCCGAAGCGTTCAGCACGATCAGATCGGCGGGTTTGCCCACTTCGAGCGAGCCGGCCACTGCCCCCGATCCAATGACACAGGCCGCATTGAATGTCGCCGCACAGATCGCTTCCGCGGGACTCATGCCCAGGTGCGCACACGCCAGCGCGACGATGGCCGCCATGCTGTAAGTCGAGCGTCCGCCGGGATTGAAGTTCGAGCCAAGCGCCACGGCCGCGCCTCCGTCGATGAGTTGCCGCGCGAACGAGCACGGCCCGCTGCCATCCTGAAAGGCATCCCCGGGCAACAAGACGGCCATGGTGTTCGAGCGCGCGAGCAAGTCCACGTCCGTCGGGCCGGCATCGTGCAGGTGCTCCACGCTGGCGGCTCGCGCTTCCACCGCCAGGCGCACCGCGTCGGCCGCCGCGCATCGGCTGGCGTGGATCTTCAGTTGAAATCCGAGGCCGCGCGCCGTCTCCAGGTAAAGGCGGCTCTCCTCCATATTGAAGCCTCCCTCGCCGCAACGGAGACCGGCGAAACGAGCTAACGCCCTGCGGCGGATCGCGGGCAGCAGCTCGGCGCACATCCAGGCGAGGTAGCCGGCGGGGTCGCCCGCATGCTCCTCGGAAATGGACCGCGGGGTAAGCAACGTCGACGCGACATCCAGCGGCGCGCCATTCAGCTTGGCCTGCACCCGCAAGATCTTCAACTCGCCGCTGGCGTCCAGTCCGTGGCCCGACTTGGCTTCCAGAGTGGTCGTCCCGTGCCGGGCCATGGCATTGACCAATTGGCGCGTGCGCGCTTCCAGGCGCTTGGCGGAAGCGTTGCGCAGCCCTTGGAAAGTGGAGTCGGTCCCGCGCGCCGGCTCGTCGCCAGTGCCGGCGATGCCCGCCTCGCCGTCGTCCATCCACGCCACGCCCCGCACCAGGTGGGCGTGGCAGTCCACGAAACCGGGCATCACCACGTGCCCTGTGACATCCAGTTCCTGCGGCCTGCGCACCCGCGCGAGGTTCTCCACGCGCCTGCTGAGACCTACTTCCACGATGCGTCCGTCCTCGATCAGCAGCGCGCCATCGCGGATGATGCCAAGCTCTTTGAGTGCGGCGCCGCGTCTGGGCTCCGCGGAGCCGCGCAGCGTAATCAGTTGGCGCGCCCCCCTTACGAGAAGAGTTCCAGACATTCGGAGGACCTTGTTTTAATATAGCAAGATGCCCCCGCAGCGCCCCTTGAAAACGCTGGAGAGAGTGCTGTCCAAAGCCGGACTGGGTTCGCGCACCGAAGCGCGAAGCTGGATCGGCGCGGGCCGCGTGCGCGTCAACGGCGCCGTGGTCCGGACGCCCGATCGCTGGGTGGACCTCGATCGCGACCGCGTCACACTGGATGGACAACCCGTCCGCGGCGCGAAGAAGGTCTACCTGCTGCTCTACAAGCCCAAGCGCTACATCACCACTTATACCGATCCGCAAGGCAGGCCCACCGTCTACGGCCTGGTGCGCGACGCGGGTGTCTGGCTGGTTCCCGTCGGCCGTCTGGACCTGGACACCACCGGGCTGTTGATCATGACCAACGACACCGAGTTTGCCGAGCGCCTGACCAATCCCGAATATAAGGTTCCCAAGACATACCACGCCAAGTGCGCCGATCGATTGTCCGACGAGCAGATCGCGCGCCTCGCCCACGGAGTGGAGTTGAGCGACGGTCCCACGCGCCCCGCGGTGGTCGCGCGTTTGCGCGATTCCGGCAAATATACGCACCTCGAGATCGTCATCCGCGAAGGCCGCAACCGGCAAGTGCGCCGCATGGTGGAAGCCATCGGCAGCAAGGTGATCGAACTGGTGCGCGTGGCCATTGGCCCGGTGCGCATCGGCGATCTGCCGATCGGCAAGTGGCGGCATCTGACCGAAACGGAAGTGCGCACCCTGGCGGGGCGGACTTCAGCTCGCGCCGGACTGCGGTCCCGAGACCCTTGATAATAATTTAAGATCCCTATATCCTATATTCAGTAGGACGCGATGAAGTTCTCCACGCTGTTTGTCCTGCTGATGCTTTCAGCGATTGCGCTCCGCGGCCAAAGCGATGAACCGGCCGGCGCGCTTACAATTTACACCCGCTTCGCTCACCCTCCCTCTCCCCTATCCATCGGGTACATGAAGACCGAACTCGATGCCATCATGCTGCCGTTCAACCTGCGCTTCGATTGGCGCGCCCTGGAAGCTGCCAGCGGCAGCGAGGCCGTGGCCGAAATCGTGGTGGTCAGTTTCAAGGGAGCGTGCCTGGCCGATACGCTGATTCACTGGGAGCCGTCGGCCCACATGCTGGGTTCGACCCATATCGCGGACGGCCGGATACTGCCATTCGCCGATGTGGATTGCGATAGAATCCGGGAACTCATGGCCTCGTCCTTAGCCCCCGCGAGCCCCCAGGAACGCGAACGCCTCCTGGGCCACGCCATGGCCCGGGTGCTCGCGCATGAACTGTATCACTTCCTGGCCCACACCACCAAGCACGCATCCACCGGCATCGCCAAAGCCTCCTACACGGGGACCGAACTGGCAGCCGGCGTTCTTCGCTTCGACGAAGCGCAACTGCGCTCCGTACGCGCCGCGCTGCCCGCCGTAGCGGGATTCTAATCTTCGTGGGGCAGGCTCTCAGCCTGGTGGCACAGGCTTCAGCCTGTGAACCGTACATTGCGCGCCCACATTACTCGTGAGCCTTGCGCCACTCTTCTTCCGAAATCATCGCGATGGGCGCCGCCTTCTTCGCCTGCAAGCCCCGGTTGAGTTCCGGCAATTGCCCGTTCGCAAGCTCGGTGAACTCGTGGATGACATCCTCCAGTTCATGCCCCAGCACGTCCGCCCGCGCCACTTGCGAATCCGTGGGCCGGCCTTCGTAAGAGTTCACGTCGCCATATAGACCGGAGCCATCCGACGATCCCGCCAGAAACTCGCGCAGCCGCTCTTCGCCGGTGATCATCCCGCCTTCCTTGGTGGCGACAATCTTCGAGCGGATCTTATCGGCGGATTCCGCCAGCGCCGCCAACTTGGCCCGCAACGGGTCCGCCTCGGGCAGTTTTGCGGCGCTCTTTTGGGCGCCGTCGCGCACACCGATAATGGCATCCACCGCCCAGCTCATGTGGTCCAGCAAGCTGCCCAGCCTGGTCACCAGATCGAACTGCGCCTTGCGGTCCTCCATGGTGAACTTGGCCCGCGGGTCCAGCACCACGTTGAGTTGCGCGGTGTAAACCTTGTCGCCCTTGGTCATCTTCACCGTGTATGCGCCGGGAAGCACGCGCGGCCCGATGAGTGCGCCAAAAGCGGCTGTGGCCGCCGGCGGAACATGCGGCGGCTTCATATGCATGGACCACGACGAACGGTTGACGCCCCTATGGCCGCTGGTGGGCAGAGTGTCCACCAGCTTTCCCTGCCGATCGAAAACCTCGATCTTCATGTCGCCATAGATGTGGCGGCTGCGCTGGTAATAGGGGATCGCCGCGTCACCCGGGCGGTTGGGGCCCACGAACGTCGCATCGCCCTCCGCCCAGCCCCCGCCCGTCTCCATCCACTCGACGGCGGGAGGAATCGGAAGAAACGCGGCGTATTCCGACATCGCATCCGGCGTGAGCGTGCGCAGCGGGGAGATGTTGTCGATGATCCAGATGCCCCGGCCATGCGTCGCCAGAATCAGGTCCGACGTGCGCGGATGAATCACGATGTCGCGCACCGCCACCGCCGGGAAGCTGGAGCCCTTATACTGCGCCCAGCGCTGGCCGCCATCGACGCTCACCCACAGTCCGAACTCGGTGCCCAGGAACAGCAGGTTGCGATTGACGTTGTCTTCCTTGATCACGTGCGCATAGCCGCGAATGCCGCTCTCTTCGACGGGCAGCGGCGTCCAACTCTGGCCGTAGTCGGTCGTCTTGAACAGGTGCGGCTTCATATCGCCGTACATGTGCCGGTCGAACGTGACGTAAGCGGTTCCCTCGGCGAAGCGGCTGGCTTCCACCCAGGACACCCAGGGCGCTTTCCCCACCCCCGCCACATTGGCGGCGACATTGGTCCAGTGCTGTCCGCCATCGCGCGTGATCTGCACGTTGCCGTCATCGGTCCCCGCCCAGACGATCTGGCCGTTGGCGGGCGACTCGGCAATGGAATATACAGTCGTGTGCATCTCCGCCACGGAGTTGTCCACCGTGACGCCGCCGGATTCTTCCTGCTTCTGCTTCTCCGGATCGTTGGTGGTCAAGTCCGGCGAGATCCGCTCCCAGGACTGGCCGTGGTCGCGCGAACGAAACACGAACTGCGCGCCGATGTACATGGTGCCCTTTTCATTCGGACTGAGCACCAGCGGGGCATTCCAGTTAAAGCGCAGCTTCGTCTCACCGTACCGCGCATAAGGCTTGATGGAACGCGTTTCGTGCGTCACGCGGTTGACCCGCTGGACTTCCCCGCCCTGCGTCTCGACGTAGATATAAGCCGCGTCGGTGGGATCTTCCCACATCCAGAAGCCATCGCCGCCACACATATTCTCCCAGCGCGCATTGCTTACGCCGCCGGGATACGACGAATCCGCCACAAAGCAACTGTTGTCCTGCAAACCGCCGTACACGCGATACGGCTCGGCGTTATCCGCGCTGACGTGGTAGAACTGCGAAACCGGCAGGTTCATCAGATGTTCCCAGCGCGTGCCGCCGTCCTGGCTGCGCCACAGGCCGCCATCGTCGCCGGTGAACATCCCATCGTCGCCGGTGAACATCGTGTTGGGATTCGCCGGATCGATCCAGACGTCGTGAAAATCGCCGTGCGCGTTGGCCACCGCGCTGAAACTGCGCCCGCCATTCACGCTGAGCAACAGCGGTCCATCGACCTTGAACACTTTGTTCTCGTCCTTGGGATCGACGATCAGGTTGGCGAAATAAAACGGACGCCACACCTGGTATTGGCTGGCATCCAGGCGCGACCAGTTCTGGCCGCCGTCCGCCGAGCGGTAAAGAGCGCTGCTTTTCGACTCGATGGTGGCGTAGACCACTTGCGGCTTGGAGGGAGCCACCGCCAGCGCGATGCGGCCGTAAGGCTTCTCGGGCAGTCCTTTGGCATTGGCGGGCGTAAGTTCAGTCCAATTCTCGCCGCCATCGGTGGACTTGAACAGTCCGCTGCCGGAGCCGCCCGAGCGGAAGGTCCAGGCCTGCCGCCGGAAATCCCACATGGAGGCGTAGATGGTCTTGGGATCCTGCGCGGCCATCGACAGCATGCCGCATCCTGTCGAGCCGTTTGCTCCAGCGAGCACTTTCCGCCAGGTCTGGCCGCCATCGCTGGTCTTGTAAACGCCGCGCTCGTCGTTGTCGTCCCACAGGTGGCCGGTGGCGCACGCGTAGACGATGTTGCCGTCTTTGGGATCGATCAGAATCTTGGCGATGTGTTCGGAATCCTTGAGGCCGGCGTTCTTCCAGTTCTCGCCGCCGTCGACGGATTTGTAGACGCCGTCGCCGATCGACACGCTATTGCGCACCCAGCTTTCCCCGGTGCCCGCCCACACGATCTTCGGGTTGGAGGGATCGATAGCGACGGCCCCAACGGATTGCACGTCGGGGAGATCGAACACGGACTTGAATGTGGTTCCGCCGTTGATCGACTTCCAGACGCCGCCGCTGGCCGACGCGGCGAAGACGGTGAGCCGTCCGCTATCGCTGACGGCGGTGACCGCGGCGATGCGGCCGCTCATTTCCGCCGAGCCGATATTGCGCGCGGGCAGGCCGGATATGGTGCCGGAATCGTACCGCACGGGCGCTTGCGCAAACAGCGCCGGGGCGGCCAGGAGGAGGCTGAGAAGTGGTCTGCGGTTCATGGTCATTTTCCCTTCGCCGGCGCCGCCGGCATCTTGAACTCGGCGGGATCGATGGCGACATTGGCTTCGATCTTGTCAATGGTAATCTTGCTGGTCTCGCCCGGGTTGCGCGGGCTGCCGGACTCCAGCGCGAACGGAAAATAGACGCCGTTGACCAGCTTGTAAGATCCCATTTCGGAGAACGACTCCCGCACCGAGCCATGGATGAACTGCTGCGACTCCGTGCGCACCTCCAGGAACGTTTCGGGATCGAGGTAATAGTAGACGATGTCGCCGTTCTTAAGCGTCACCTTCAGGCGGTAGGCGTCGTCGCCGTCCACCGTATCATGGCCCAGGTACTCGATGATATTGCCTTTTTCCTTGTAGTCCGCCAGGTGGCCGTAGAAATCGGCGTCGTCCTGCAAACCGCGGAGGTCGTCTTCCCCGAGCATCTCCGGATCCTTGCGGCCCGCGAACGGCATGATGCGCCAGCCGATCGTACCGTCGTAAGCCGACATGCCGGTCATGCCCATCAAGGTGAACGACTGCTTGACCAGATTGGGCGCCATGCTATCCAGGCCGATCTGTATCGAGAAGCTGCCCTGCTGCATCTTGCCGGTCATGCGCAGCGAGTGCAGCGCCTTCAGCTTCTCCACGCCGCCGTGGGCTGCCAGGTTCTTGCCCACCAGTTCGTCGGCGGTCTGCGCCGAAAGCAGACCCGCGAAGGCCATTCCGATTGTAATTCTTGTGATGTAACCCATCCGGTTAGCTCCTTGCCGCATGAGGTGTATCATAGCAGGCAAATCTTCGTGGGGCAGGCCCTCGGCCTGCGGCGGCCTCTCAGGCCGCCTCTGTGGGGCAGGTTGGTAACCTGCAGGCCGATTGTTAATCGGCCATCTGAATGCCCTACATCGGCTCTTTGCCCTGCACCTGCTCCCGAATCTCCATCACCACCCCCGGATTGGCAAGCGTAGTGATGTCACCGGTGTCCTTGCGGTTGGAGATCGAGGACAAGACCCGCCGCATGAGTTTGCCCGAGCGGGTCTTCGGCATATCCGGCACGATGTACACATTCTTCGGCCGCGCAATCTTGCCAATGTGATGCTCAATCGCCGACACGACTTTGGCTATGATCTCCTGGCTAGGTTGGAACCCAGGCTTTAGCGAGACATAGATCTCCGGTAAGCGGCCTTTGATCTCGTCCATGACGGGCACCACCGCGGCTTCCGCCACCTCGTTCACCGTCAGGCAGGCCGACTCCAGTTCCTTGGTGCCCAGGCGATGGCCCGCGACATTGATTACGTCGTCAATCCGGCCCAGGATCCGGAAGTATCCGTCGGGAGCCAGCACCGCCCCGTCGCTGGCAAAGTAGGGCCAATCATGCCAGTCCTTACTAGCTGAATTCCTGCAGTATCTTTCGTAGTACTGCCGCGGGAATCGGGCGTGATCGCCCCAGATGGTCTGCATGATCCCCGGCCACGGATTGCGGATGCAAATGTTTCCGGCCGATCCTGAGGCCGCGGTCACTTCCTTGCCCATCTCGTCGTAAATCACCACATAGATGCCCGGCAAACCCGGACCGGCGCTGCCCGGCTTCATGGCATCGATCGCGGGCTTGGTGCTGCAAAGGAAGCCGCCGTTTTCGGTCTGCCACCAGGTATCCACAATCACCGCCTCGCGCTTGCCCACCACCTCGTAATACCAACGCCAAACGGTGGGTTCGATGGGCTCGCCGACGGTGGTCATGTGCTTGAAGTGATAGTTGTACTTCTTGGGCTCGTCCGGACCCGTCTTCCGCAGCATGCGGATGGCGGTCGGCGAGGTGTGAAAGATGTTGACGCCCAATTGCTCGGCGATTCGCCAGGGCCGCCCCGCGTCGGGATAGTTGGGGACGCCCTCGTAAATCACGCTGGTGGCAGCCAGCGCCAGGGGTCCATACACAATGTAGGAGTGACCCGTAATCCAGCCGATATCCGCCATGCACCAATAAACATCTTCCGGATGGATATCCTCAATGTACTTGGAGGTGCCGGCCACATAGGCCAGATAGCCGCCGGTTCGGTGCTGGCAGCCTTTGGGTTTCCCCGTGGTGCCGCTGGTGTACATCAGGAACAAGGGCGCCTCCGCGTCCATGGAGACGGGGTCCACTCTCTTGCCCCTGAAGTCCTTCAGGAGATCGTTCACCACGTAGTCGCGGCCCTCCACCGGAGTGACTGAGGAAGCGTTGGAGCCGGGGTGGCGCCGCCAGATCAGGACCTTGTCCACTTCGTGACCGTCGGCTTTGGCGGTGTCGATAGCCGGCCGCAGCGTGACGGACAGATGGTCGACCAGTTGCCCGTTGCGGTAGTAGCCGTCGGCCGTGATGAGCACCTTGCTGCCGGAGTCGGCGATTCTCGTGCCACAGGCCTCGCCGCTGAATCCGCCGAAAACCACCGAGTGGATCACGCCCAACCGCGCGCACGCCAGCATGCTGATGGGCAGTTCGGGAATCATCGGCATATGGATCGTGACGCGGTCCCCGGCTTGCACCCCGGCAAAATCGCGCAGCAGCGCCGCCATTTCGTTGACCCGCACAAACAGCTCTTGATAGGTAATCGCTACCGGCGCCTGCGACTCCGGTTCTCCCACAAAAATGAGCGCCGCCTTGTTCTTGTACTTGGCGAGATGGCGATCCACGCAGTTGTAACTCACATTGAGTTTCCCCCCCACAAACCACTTCCAGAACGGCGGATCGCTGGTGTCCAGGGTCGTCTTCCAATACTCGTCCCAAGACAGCATATCGGCGTATTCCCGGTAGCATTCCGGGAAGTTGTTTTCGCTAAAACGTTCCATCACCGAGGGGTCGGTCAAATTCGCCTGACCGATGAACTTTGGCGAAGGCTGGAAGTACTCTTCCTCCTTCCAGTGGACGGCAATCTGAGCCTCTGTGGCGTCCCCGCGTTGGGTATCGCTAACGGCAGTGCTCATGTCGGTACTCATGTCACTTACTCTCCTTTGAATAATCTCCAGCGGCCGGAACGATGGGCCGCTTGGCCAGCATCTCGCACACTAGCGCTACCGCGGCCAGCGCGGCGGCGGTGTAAAAGGCTGCCTGGTAGTTATGATACTTGTCATACAGCACCCCGCCGATACGTGGACCAATGATCCCGGCCACGCCCCAAGCGGTGAACAGCATACCGTAGTTGATGCCGGCGTTTTTCGCTCCCCAGAAGTCCGGCGTGGCCGATCCGTTCACCGAAAGCTGCGTGCCGTAGCACCAGTATACGATGAACACCGCCAAATAGAGCGTGGCGACATCGCCTCCGGCCGCATATAGCGCTGGCATGGCAACCATGGAAATGCCGATCATCACGCGCAGCACGTTGATGCGGCCCAGCTTATCCGACATCCAGCCCGACAGAATGCGACCCGACGCATTGCC